>JACRDS010000066.1 GCA_016212825.1 Elusimicrobiota bacterium
CCCAGCTGGTAGACGCACGGGGACATGGTGGTGGCCCAGACATTGTAGGTGGCGGGTATGTTGCCCACGTTGGCGATGACCATGCTGCTCACCGCGACCGTGGATTGGTAGAGGCCGGGGTCGATGGTTCCCATGGTGAAGGCGAAGGTGGACTGGGAAATCTGCATGTTGAGCCTGGTCATGGTCACGGGGTTCCAAGCCGAGTTGTGGTTCAGGGCCCCGACCTGGAAATACCAGGTGGTATAGCTGTCCAGGCCTGCGTCCGCGAAGTTGATAGTGAGACTGCTGACCCATATCTCAGGGGTCGCGGAGGTGAGGATGACCCCGCCCGGACAGCAGGGCAAAGTCCCGAAGTTGGTGGAGGAGGCCATGACCAGGTAGCCCTCGCTGCCCCCCTTGTCCGGGGAAGGGGGCTCGGGCGTCAGGCGCGCCCAGCGCACCGTGGCCGAGTCGTAGAAGACGTACTGGTATTCGTAAGGCGTGAGATGAGTGATGGGCACGGTCAAGGTGGAGGTCCCGCCCAGCCCCTGCGACCATGGGCTGAGCAAGCCCACGTGATTGACCGCCCGGGCCCAGAGATAATAGGTGGTGTTGTCGTCGAGGCTGCCGGCGGGCGGGCGGTAGGAGAGCGCGGTGGTGCTCGACACCACGTTGCCGGGCCAGGCATCGAGGAAGACCTGCTGGCCGGTGAGGACGGTGTCGCTGGTGAAGACGACCGTGTAGGTGGTCAGGTTCACGGAGGCGGAGTTGCCCCCGTCGTCCCAGGACCCGGTCATGGAGCTGACGGCCACGTCCGTGAAGGTCGAGACCGGCACCGAGGCCGGGGGGAAGGCCCGGGTGGTGAAGGTGGCCTGGTTGGAGGCGAAGCTGAGGTTGCCCGCGTCGTCGTCGGTCCAGATGACGGCGAAATAGGTGGTGTTGGGGAGCAGAGCGGTGCGCTGGTCGTACACCACCTGCCCCACGGTCGTGCTCTGGGTCGAGAAGGAGAGCTCGGCGAAGCTGAAGAAGAAGGTGTCGGGGACCGTGTAGGTGGCGAGCCTGATGAAATAGGTGGTGCCGGGCCGGAGATCGCCGATGCCGCCGTCGTAGCCCGTGGTGCTCCAGCGCAAGGTGGAGCTGGTGATGGATATGCTGGAGGTCGAGAAGGTCACGACCTTGCCCGGAAAGAAGGCCAGGTTCATGAGGCCGGGCCCCAAGGCCCAGTTGGACGAAGAGGAGGTGGAGCCCTCCACGACGGCGATAGGGGTCTCGGCCACCGTGCCCGTGGATTTGTAGTTCGCCGAGTCGCCGCCGTTGCCGCCGCCGTCCACGCCGTTGCGATAGAGGTTGTAGTTGGCGCTGGTCATGGGCTGGTCCGCGAAAGCAGGGCAGGCCAGGAGCCACAAGAAGGCTCCGAGCCACGCCCAGCCGCCTTGTCCAGTCGATCGTCGCATCAGTTGAAGGTCCTGATCAGCACCGCGCCCGCGGCCCCCGCGCCGCCGGCCCGGTTAATGTTGCTCAGCGTCAAGGCGCCGCTGCCGCCGCCCCCGTAGGGCCGGCCCGCGTTGCCGGCCGCGGCGCCGGTCGGATTGGCGCGCTTGCCTCCAACGCAGGCCGAGGCTCCGCCGAAGCCTGACTTGCCTTGGGTGGCGCTGAGCCTCATGGCCAGGCCGCCGTCCGAGCCGGTCATGAGCAGGTCGCCCGCGGTGCCGCTGCCTCCGGCTCCGCCCGCGTTGACCAGGAAGGTCCCGGCCGCAGCCATGCCGGTCCCGCCCGTGCCGCCCGCAGCCGCGGCATAGGCGCCGAAGGAGGTCGGAGCGGCGCTGGCGCCGTTGTTGGCCCCGGCCGCCGCTCCCGCGGCGCCCGTGCTCACGGTCACGGACACGGAGGCCACGTTCTGCAGGTCCACCACGGCCAAGGCGCAGCCCCCGCCCCCGCCGCCGCTGCCCATGGAGGAGTTGCCGGCCAAGCCGCCGGCCCCGCCGCCGCCGCCCCCGCCGCCGATGACCTCGACGAGCACCCAGCGGACATTGGTCGGCTTGATCCAGGTGCGGGTCGTGGTCACCGCGACCGAGGAACTCAGCCGCACATTGGTATTGCCCAGCAAGGAGCCGTCGCCGAAGAAGGCGCCGGCCAGAAAAGGCCCCGCGCCATTGACCTGGATGCCCGAGCTGGAGGTGATGCTGTATACGGCGGCACCTGAAGCCGTGAAGCTCGACTTATTCGTGAAGATAGAGGGGCCGTCAGCCTGGAACGTGCCGTCCTGCATGAGCAGGCCGGAGCTGCTGTCTATGCTGAAGTCATTGACCCCGGTGGCCACCGATACCGCGAAGGTGCCGGTAGCCGCCCGGATGGACTGGTCCAAGGCTTGGAGGTCGCCGTCGAGGTGCATGATGCCGGCGCTCATCAGGATGCCGGAACTGGTGATGATGCTGAAACTGTTGACCCCGGTGGCCGTGACCACGGCGAAGGCGCCGGTGGAAGCCTGCATGGACGCTCCGCTCCCATCCATGCGGCCGGAGAGCTTCAGCCTGCCCCCCGCGCCCAGCAGGATGCCGGAGCTGGTCATGATGCCGAAGTTATTGACCCCGGTGGATCTGACCACGGCGAAGCTGCCCGTGCTGGCCGTCACCGTCTCGGCGTCGAGGCCGCGGAAGAGGAGGAGGTCGCCGTCCGGGGTGAAGGTGGAATAGGCCACGCCCGCGATGACCTGGGGGCCCTGGTCGTTCATCTGCCCGGCCGCGCTGGCCGCAAAGGGCGCCATGGCGAGGGGCTGGCGGGGGTCGAGCTCGCCAGCGTCGGGAGGGACCTGGATGCCCAGGTAGAGCTCGCCGCCCGCGCCCGGGGCGGAGAAGATGTCCGGGCTCAGGGGATTGACGGCGCCGAGCTGGACCGTGAAGAAGCCGCTGCTCGCGGAGAGGTCCTGGGTCTCGGTCCAGAGCTGGCTGCCGCCCGATGCCGCGTCGTAGATGGAGAAGACCACGTTGGCGACCGTGCCGTCGTAGGGTATTCCGTCGGAGCTGAGCAGCTTGCCCTGATAGCTGATGAGCCAGGGCGAGGGCGCGGCCGCGGCCTGCGCCGCCAGCAGGAGAACGAGCCCGAAACCCTTCAGGGCCAGGCCTCTCATCTGCCGTGACTCATCCCTTACTCGAACTCCCAGATCAGCACCGCTCCCGGAGCGCCGTTGCCCCCGGCCTGGTTGACCCCCGCCGTAGACAGCGCCCCGCTGCCCCCGCCCCCATAGTTGCTGCCGTTGTTGCCTGCCGCGGCCGCCACGGGCGGGCCGCTCTCGCCGCCGCCGGCGCAGGCCGAGGCGCCGCCGTAGCCCGCGTGGCCCGTGGTGCCGCTGAGCCGGAAGCCGATGCCTCCGTCGGAGCCCGTGGCGTTGAGGACCCCGCTGGCGCCCGCGCCCCCGGCGCCGCCCGCCACCGGAGCGTAGGTGTTGCCCGCCGTCTGGCCCGTGCCCCCGGCGCCGCCGTTGGCGCTCACGTAGGCACCGAACGAGGTGGGGCTGGCCGCGGTGCCCGGGTTGTTGCCCGCGGCTCCGCCGTTGGCTCCGGTGCTCACCGTGACCGTGACGTTGGGGACCCCGCTCAGGTCCACGAAATCCCGGGCGCAGCCGCCGCCCCCGCCGCCGCCCGCGGCGCCGAAGTTGGCTGCCGCGCCGGTGACCCCGCCCCCGCCTCCGCCCCCGCCCACCACCAGGACCAGGACCTTGGTGACCCCGGCCGGCACGTTATAGACCCCGGAGGCGGTGAAGGCCGCGGCCCCGTTGAGGGACTTGGTCAGGCCGCTGAGCAAGGAGCCGTCTCCCTTGAAAGAGCCCGCGCTCACCATGCCCTGGCCGTTGACCTGGATGCCGGAGCTGGTGGTGATGCTCCAGACCGCGGCGCCCGAGGCCGTGAAGCTGGACACGTCGTTGAAGATGCCGACCCCGTTGGCCCGCAAGGTTCCGGACTGC
>JACRDS010000070.1 GCA_016212825.1 Elusimicrobiota bacterium
AGCGCCATGCAGAGGAACTCCGCGCCGGCCACCACGGCCAGGATCTTGAGGAGCAGCTTGAGGCGGATGTTCATCGGCGCATGGCCCCGAGGGGGGCGTGATTCCAGTATACCTTCGGGGGCCGGCCGCCGCCATTATGCGGCGATTAATTCTTCCTTAAGGAACCCGGGGGCCGGGTCTAGGCGCGGAGGTCGAGCGCCTCGCGCACCTTCTGCGCCAGGACCTCGGGCGTGAAGGGCTTCTGCAGCAGGGCGATGCCGGGCTCGAGCACCCCGTGGCGGGAGATGACGTCGTCGGTGTAGCCGGAGAAGTAGAGCACCCGGATGCCCGGCTGGACCTTCGCGGCGTGCCGGGCCAGCTCGCGGCCGTTCATGTCGGGCATGATGACGTCCGTGAGCAGCAGGTCCACCTTGGTCCGGCCCAATATGCGCAGGGCCTCCTCGCCGCCGTCGGCCTCCAGGACCGTGTAGCCCCGCCGCGCCAGGCTGCGCCGGGCCATGGAGCGCACGGTCTCGTCGTCCTCGGTCACGAGCACGGTCTCGGCGCCCGCCCCGGCCTCGGCCGCGGCGGCCTGCGGCTCCTCCGGCTCCTCGCCCTCCCTGCAGACTGGCAGGAGGATGCGGAAGGTCGTGCCCTGGCCCGGGGCGCTCTTCACGACGACGTCGCCGTTGCTCTGCTTGACGATGCCGTAGACCATGGAGAGGCCCAGGCCCGTGCCCTTGCCCTTCTCCTTGGTGGTGAAGAAGGGCTCGAAGACGCGGGACTTGACTTCCGGCGGCATGCCCGCGCCCGTGTCGCTGATGCGCAGCTCCGCGTAGGGGACGGGGGCCAGGCCGGAGAACTCGGCGGCCTCGGCATCGCCGAGGTCCACGTCGGCCGTGGCCACGCTCAAGGTCCCGCCCTGGGGCATGGCGTCGCGCGCGTTGACCACGATGTTGAGGATGGCCTGCTCCATCTGTCCCGGGTCCACTCGCACCGGGCGCAGGGCCGGGGCCAGGTCGGTCCGGTAGAGGATGTCCTCGCCCAGCAGGCGCTTGAGCATCCGGGTCGTGCCCGTCACGATGTCGTTGAGGTTGAGCCGCACCGGGCAGAGCACCTGCCTGCGGCTGAAGGCCAGGAGCTGGCGGGTCAGGGCCGCGGCCCGGTCCGCGGCCTTGAGGATCTCCGCCGCGTCCTCGCGGCGCGGGTCCTCGGCGGGTATGCTGGAGATCAGGAACTCCGAGTAGCCCTTGATGGCGGTGAGCAGGTTGTTGAAGTCGTGGGCCACGCCTCCGGCCAGGCGGCCCACGGCCTCCATCTTCTGCGCCTGCAGGAACTGCGCCTCCAGGTGGAGCTTGGTCTCCTCGGCGCCGACGGCGGCGGCGATGATGCCCAGGAGCTTGCGGTCCTCCTCGCTGGGGACGAAGTCCTCCTGGAAGAGCAGGCACAGGGCGCCCACGGCCTTGCCCGAGCGGCGCACGGCCTTGCCGAAATAGGTGCGCAGCCCCAGCTGCGGGATGATGGGGGAGGTCTGGGCGTACTGGGAGTCCAGCAGGCCCCGGATGAGCTCCGGCTCGGGCGAGCCGCGCGCGATGACGTCCTTGCAGACCGTGCCCTCGGCCGGGAAGGTTTCGGGAAGGCCCGCCGGGGCGTTCCACCGGCCCACCGCGCGCAGGGTCGGCCCCTCGAGGCGGTTGTAGAGGGCCAAAGCGGGAGCCAGGAGCTCTCCGGCCAGGGAGACGAGCATGTTGATGTTGGCCGTCGCGTCGGGGGTCTGGCTGAGCAGGCAGTCGTTGAGGCGGCGCAGCCGGTCCTCCATGCGCTTGCGCACCGTGATGTCGCGCACGAAGACCAAGGCCCCGTCCCGCTCCTGGAAGCGGAAGGGCACGGCCGAGAGCGCCACCGGCACCGCCCTGCCGTCCATGCACAGGATCTCCTCCTCGATGTCCGGGACCGTCTGGCGCTCGACGTTGATGCGGCGGATGCGCTCGCGCGCGAGCTCCCGGTAGGCGGGGTGGAAGCGGGGCAGCACCTCCCGGCCCAGCAGCTCGTTGGGGCTCTTGGCGCCGAAGAGCGCGAGCCCGGAGGGGTTGATGTAGGCGAAGCGGCCCTCGGTCTGCACGAAGATGGCGTCCGGGCAGGTCTCCACGAAGAGGCGGAAGCGGTCCTGGCTCTCGCTCAAGGCCGCCTCGGTCTGCCGGCTCTCGCGGAAGAGCTTCTCGCTCTTGGCCAGGGCCTCCTGCGCGTGCATCCGCTCGGTCACGTCGTCGTAGACCGCCATGACCTGGCCGGAGGGCAGCTTGAAGATGCGGTTCTCCCGCCAGCCTGCGATGCGCTCATCCTTGTAGAGCGAGAGCGGGATATCTTCGGCCCGGCCGGTCCGCCAGACCCGGCGCAGGGCGTCGAAGATGCCGAAATCGCGGACCCCCGGGAAGACCTCGGTGAGGAGCCTGCCCGCGACGTCCTGGAGCGCGACCTTCTCGATGCGCTCCGCCGCGGGATTGAGCGCCACGATCCGGAAGTCGGCGCCGCCGTCGACGGCCTCGTAGATGGCGACCCCGCTGGACATGGTCTCGAAGAGCTTCCGGTAGCCTTCCTCGCTGCGGCCGGACTTGGCCAGGAGCCGGAACAGGAGGAAGACGCCCAGGCAGAAGCCCAGCAGGGCGGCCAAGTCCTCCCGGTAATCGCCCGTGATGCGGTGGAGGACCAAAGCGCAGGCGGCCGCCCAGAGCAGGGCGGGGACGACCCAGCCGCCGGGGCGCGGCAGCAGGCGCGCGGGCAGGTCCCTGAGGTCCTTGAGTCTCATAGCTCGGGTGCGTCCCGATAGTATAATCCGGACTCGGCGGTCCGCCAACTTAAGTCCTGCTTAAATCGAGGCGCTTCCGCGCCCGAGCGCTCCGGCCGCGGAGGCCGGGGCCGCCGCCGGCTGCGCGGGGCAGGGCAGCAGGACGCGGAAGCGGCTGCCGCATCCCGGCTCGCTGTCCACGAGTATGGCGCCCTTGTGGTTGCGCACCATGCCCAGCACGGAGGAGAGGCCCAGGCCCCGGCCCGTGAACTTGGTGGAGAAGAAGGGCTCGAAGATGCGCGAGCGGGTGGCCTCGTCCATGCCGCAGCCGGAGTCCTGCACCGCGATCTGCAGGTACGGGCCCGCCTCGGCCTGGGCGCCGGCCGCGGCCCGGGCCAGGAACTCCCGGTCCGCCTGCAGGAAGCGCGTCTCCACGCGGATGCTCGCGCCGGAGGGGCCCAAGGACTCGGCCGCGTTGATGACCAGGTTCATGACCACCTGCCGGACCTGCGCGGCGTCCATGGGCGCGGGCGGCAGGCCCGCGTCGAGCTGGTAGTGGATGGGGACCTTCCTCAGGGTGGACATGGCCAGCAGGCTATCCATGTCGCGGATGAGGGCGTTGAGGTCCGCGGGACGCATGTCCGCGGGAGATCTGCCCGCGTAGGCCAGCAGCTGGCCGGTCAGCTGCGCGGCCTGCTGCGCGGCCTTGCGTATCTCGCTGACGCTCTCTCGCGCCGGGTGCTCCCGGGGCAGGTCCATGAGGGCCAGGTCCGCGTTGCCCAGCACGCCGGCCAGCAGGTTGTTGAAATCGTGGGCCACGCCTCCGGCCAAGATGCCGATGGTCTCCATCTTCTGGGCCCCGTGGACCGCGGCCTCGGCCCGGTCCAGGGCCAGCATGCCCGCGAAGATGTCGGCCACGGCCCGGGCGAAGTCCTGCTGGCGCGAATCCAGGGCCTGCCCGGGGCCCAGGTACAGGTTGAGCACGCCCAGGACCTCGGCCTCGCGCTTGAGGGGCAGGCAGAGATGGCCGTGGGGGGCTATCCCCGGGTAGGAGACCTCGTGGCGCTCATCGAGGCCCGCGGTCAGCACGGCCTGGCCGGTGGCGGCGGCGCGGCCGCAGAGGCAGCGGCCCATGGGCAGGCGGCCGCAGGCCTTGGCCAGGGCCTCGGACATGCCGATGCGCACCAGCATGCGCAGCTCGTGGCCGTCGCTGACGAAGACGCAGCCCTTCTTCTGGACCGAGAACCAGGAGGTGGCGAAGACGCGCTCGAGCATCCGGCGCAGCTTCTGCTCCAGGGGCATGGGCGCCAAGGACAGGCGCAGCAGCTCGTTGACCGCGGCCTGCACCCGGATGGTCTCGTTGAGCGCTTCGTGCGCCTCCCAATCGAATATCTTGAGCATGGCGCACACCGCCCAGGCCGCGGCCGCGGCGCAGAGCATCCGGAAGAGCTGCACCGGCGCTCCCACGCAGTCTAGGAAGGAGTCGGTGTTGAGCGCCGAGGCCGGGAAGAGACCGGCCTGGGGCACCACCAGGCCGCCGAGCAGGGTGTAGGCCGCGAAGGCGGCCGCGGCGGCCAGGAAGGGAGCGCGCACCTGGACGGGGCGCAGGGCCTCCTCGTTGCGCTCGTAATAGACGAGGAAGCCGGCGGCGGTGAGCAGGCCGCCAGGAAAGCCCAGCAGGTACCTGGGCCAGATGGAGCTGTCCCCGGGCGCCGCGCCCAGGGCAGCCGCGCACAGGGCGCCCAAGACCCAGGACAGCGAGCCGCGCAGGCGCAGCCTGCCCAGAGCCGTGTTGAGCAGCCTGCGGCCGAACTCCAGGAGGCAGGCGAAGGAAACGCTCAGCAAGACCAGTCCCGCGGCCGCCAGGGCCGGCGAGCGGCCCTTGACGAGGCCCCACAGGTCGCACCATTCATTGAGGCCGTGGATGATGCAGAAGGCGGCCAGCAGGCCGATGCTGCGGCCGAGGCGGAAGCGGGTGTGGAACCGGCGCTGGGTCAGGATGGCGGCGCCGGCCGTGAAGAAGGCCAGGCCGTAGACGAAGAAGATGATGTCCAGATGGCGCTGGAAGAATTCGGCTGGCATCGCTACCCTGTATGGTACGAATTGTCCGGCTCTTTCGCATCAATACTGTTGCCTGCGGAACAAGGCCTGCACCCGGGCCCGCAGCACCCGGGGATGGAAGGGCTTGGCGAGATAATCGTCGGCTCCGAGTTCCAGCGACAGCGCCTGGGATTCGGCCTCGCTCATGGCGGTCAGCACGATGACCGGCAGGCGGGCCGTGGCGGGGTCGGCGCGCAGGCGCTTGATGACCGCGAAGCCGTCGAGTCCGGGCATCATGAGGTCCAGCAGCACCAGGTCCGGCCGGCCGGCCTGGATGCTCTTGAGCGCGGCGTCTCCGCCTGCGGCCTCGGCCAGGGCGTAGCCGTCGGCCTTGAGCGTGTCCCGGGCCAGGCCGCGGTTGTCCGGACAGTCGTCCACGATGAGGACGCTGCGCCTGGCGGCGGCGGGCAGGGGCCCGCCGTCCCCGGAGGGCAGGCGTTCTCCTTTCCCGGAGGGGAGCCCCGGCCCCAGGTAGGGCGCCGCCTCCTCGGCGGTCGTCTCTCCGGCCCGCAGATGCCAGCGGGCGTCGTCGGCGATCCTCTGCAGCCAGCCTTTCTCCAGGGCCACGGCCTCGAAGTTCTCCATGCTCTGGGCGGCCCCCAGCCTCTGGCGGGCCTCCGGGTCGCGCAGGTCGAGGACCTCGGCCAGGGCGATGCGGCCGCGCAGGCCGGCGTTCTCGCAGGCCGGACAGCCTTTGCCTGCGCAGTCGGGGCAGACGCGGCGCACCAGGCGCTGCGAGACGACTCCGGCCAAAGCCGGGGCGATCTTGTAGCGCTCCACGCCCATGTCCACGAGGCGGTTGATGGTGGAGACCGCGTCGTTGGTGTGCAAAGTGGAGAAGACCAGGTGCCCGGTCTGGGCCGCCTGGAAGGCGATGTCCGCGGTCTCCTTGTCCCGGATCTCCCCGACCAGGATGATGTCCGGGTCCTGGCGCAGCACCGAGCGCAGCACCGCCGCGAAGCCCAGCCCCGCCTTCTCGTGGACCTGGATCTGGTTGATGCCCGGCAGGCGGTACTCGATGGGGTCCTCCACGGTCACGATGTTGACCTCGTCGGATTTGAGGCGGTTGAGGACGGCGTAGAGCGTGGTGGTCTTGCCCGAGCCCGTGGGCCCGGTCACCAGGACCAGGCCCTGCCCGCAGCCGGCCAAGGAGGCGATGCGCTCGCGCGCCTCGGGCCGGAACCCCAGCGCTTCCAGGGGCACCTCGGCCTGGCGCGCGTCGAGGATGCGCAGCACCGCCTTCTCTCCGAAGGCGGTGGGCACCGTGGAGACGCGCAGTCCCAGCTCCCGGCCGCCCACGCGCAGCTTGGCGCGGCCGTCCTGGGCCCGGCGTCGGTCCGCCAGGTCGAGGTCCGCCATGATCTTGATGCGCGAGACCAAGGGCCCGTTGCCGATGTGCTTGGGCAAGGACATCACCGTGCGCAGGACCCCGTCTATGCGGTAGCGCACCAGGGTCGCGCTCTCCTCCTGCTCGACGTGGATGTCCGAGGCGTTCTGGCGCACGGCCTGGACGATGAGGTGGTCGGCCAGGCGGATGACCGGCGTGCTGATGCGCTGGTCCGCGGCCGCGGCCTCCTCGTCCTCGCCGTCGGCCATGAACTCGACCGAGTCGTCCTCGGGGAGTTCCCTGAGCAGGTCGAAGATGGCCGCCTCGGAGCCATAGGTCTGCGCGATCATCCGCTCGATGCGGTCGGGCAGGGCGAAGAGGGCGCGGACCGGACGGCCGGCCGCGGCCATGACCTCGTCGAGCACCACCGTGTCGAGGGGGTCGGCGGTGAGGACCTCCAGGCGATCGTCCCGCAGGCGCAGGGGCGCGACCGTGTGCCTGCGGCAGAGGCTCTCCGGCATCAGTCCGGCGGCCAGCTTGTCCGCGGGGCCGTCCGCCGGGTCCGCGAAGGGGATGCGGTACTGCTCCCAGAGCGCCTCGGCCAGGCGTTCCGGGGTGAGCAGGCCGCGGCGGGAGAGCTCCACGCAGGCGTAGGGGGCCTGGCGCGCCTCGCGGGCGGCGTCCGGGCTGACCAGGCCGCGCGCCTCGAGCACGCGCAGCAGCCATTCGTCACGGCATCCGGTCGCGGTCGGCATGATGTCCCTCCAGGACGGCTCGGACCCGGCTCACGATCAGGGACGGCAGGCAGGGCTTGGCGATGTAGCCGTCGCAGCCCGCGGCCCGGGCCCGGTCCTCGTCTCCGGCCAAGGCGAAGGCGGTCAGGGCCAGGACCGGGATGCGGCCCAGAGCCGCGTCGGCCTTGAGCTGGCGGGTCGCGGCGTAGCCGTCGAGCACCGGCATGGAGAGGTCCATGAGGATGAGGTCCGGGGGCTCCCGGCGCGCCGCGGCCACGGCCTGGGCGCCGTCCTCGGCCAGGGCCACGCGCCAGCCCGCGGCGCTCAGGGCCGCGGCCGCGATGGCCCGGTTGTCCTTGTCGTCGTCCGCGACCAGGATCAGCGGGCTCA
>JACRDS010000006.1 GCA_016212825.1 Elusimicrobiota bacterium
CGCGAATATCAGGTTGATCAACCGTCGATAACAGCTTCGCCTTCGGGTCCAGGATCTTCCAGAGACAGCCCTGCTGGTTCTGGAAACAGCTCAACTACAACGAGGTCCGGGATTGACACGGCTCGTCCATATCAGGGCTTGACGGCCGCGGCCTGGAGCATGGCTTCCAGGCGCTCGGCCGTGAGCTGGTCCGGGTAGGTCTCCCCCAGGATGTTCCCGGAAGGGTCGAGGACCACGGTGTAGGGCAGGCCGCGCACGCGGAAGGCCTCGAAGGCCGCGCCGCTCTCGTCCAAGCCGACCCAGCCGGAGATGCGGTGCTTCTTGAGGAAGGCCCGCACCTCCTTCTCCGGGTCGGAGGAGATGGAGATGAACTGCACCGGGCGGCCCTGGAACCGCTCCGCCAGGTCGTTGAGGTGGGGCTGGGCCTCCAGGCAGGCGTCGCACCAGGTGGCCCAGAACTCCAGGACCACCAGCTTGCCGCGCAGCGCGGCCCAGCCGTCGAGCTCGGCCTGGGGCGCCTGCAGGAGCTTGAGCCTGGCCTGCGGGGCGGGGCGCGGCTCGGCCGGCACGGTCCGGCCGCAGGCGCCGAGCCAGAGCGCGGCCAGGCCCGCGGCCAGAGCGCGCCCCGGGGATTTCATGCCCCCATCATAGCATAATCGCCCCGGGGCCACGACCCTTGACACGTCAAGCCCCGTCCCCTACACTGGGAGGGACCGCCGCCCAGCCGGCCGTCCGGAGGCCCCATGAGGACACGTCCCCCCTTCCTTATCGCCGCCGTCCTGCTCGCGGCCGCGCCCCTGGCCGCCGGCGAGCTCACGGATCTCCGCATCCAGGACGCCGAGGCCCAGACCGCGCCGCCGGCCCCTCCTGCGGTCCCGGCCGCCGCCTCCGGCGCCGCGGCGCAGGAGGAGGCCGCGGACCTCACCGGGCAGTTCATCGACGCCTGCACCCGCGCCCAGGGCGGGGTGGGCTCCTGCCACGCCTTCGGCTCGGTGGCGGTCCTGGAGGCGGCCTATTACCGCAAGTACAAGCAGAAGATCCGCTTCTCGGAGGCGGACCTCTTCATCCGCCGCACCGTGCTCAGCAAGGAGCTCTACGCGGACATCTGCGCGGGCAAGGAGTGCAAGCTCAAAGAGGGCAACGACGCGATCGGCGACATCCGCTTCGCCCTGGACAACGGCGTGGCCACCGGGCTCGGCTACGACCAGTTCATCGAGCGCTACACCAAGTACCGCTGGGCCGAGGAGGAGACGCTCAGGGGCATCATCGCCAACCACGAGAAGGAGCCCTGGCTGGTCAAGCTCCTCTACGACCCCCGCAAGCACTGGGCCGAGCTGCAGGACCGCCCCCAGAACAAGCGCATCACCGAGATGTTCCTCGCCGGCCGGGATCCGGCCATCGACGCGGAGCGCGCGGCCAACAAGGCCAAGCTGGCCGGCTTCAAGGCCCGGGAGAAGGAGTTCCCGTACCTCGGCGACAAGGTGGCGGGAGCGGCGGCGGAGCGCAAGAAGGCCGGGCTGGCCCAGGGACAGACCGTCATGTCCGAGCTCAAGGCGGGGCGGCCGGTCGCCGTGAGCATGACCCTCAAGGGGCTGGATGCCTGGGGCCAGAAAGGCGCCAAGGAGCACGCCAACCATTGCTTCCTCATCGTCGGCTTCCGCCAGAAGCCCGGACAGGAGGCCGTGTTCCAGACCCGCAACTCCTGGGGCGGGGACAACCCCGAAGTGCATGAGGACGAGCTGCTCCGGATATTCCGTGCGGTCACGGTCCTGACGCCCGAGGAAGCGGCCTCGAGCAAGTAGCCGTCCCCCTCCCCGCCGCGAGGGCCCTTTCTTGAAGCCTCGTTTCATTTAATGGCAGAATCTGCCCCGCATGGGCCTCAAGAAGCTGCTGGCGGACCACTGCGAGAACTGCCCCGTCTGCCGCTGGGCCCGCGAGAACCCCGAGCGCCCGCTCGGTCGGCTCATCAACTGGCATGGGACCTGGTGCCCGTGCCGGAAAGCCTGGGAAGAACACTACGGCAAGAAGAAATAGGAGCCTTTCCATGAGAACCCTCTGCGCCTGCCTACTCCTCGCCCTGTGCGCCGCGCCGGCCGCGGCCCAGGCGGAACGCTCCCTTCTCGACTTCGGCCTCACGGCCGAGGCCCTGAGCAAGCTCTGCAAGAACGCCAAGACCAGCGCCGAGGCTAGGCTCACGGCCCTGGCCTTCGCCAAGCCCGACTTCCAGAGCACCTTCGTCGAGTTCCAGGAGATCCTCTCCGACCTGCAGGATTACACCAGCGTCCCGCAGTTCCTGGGCCAGGTCGCGGTGGACAAAACGGTGCGCGACGCGGGCCTGGCCTGCGACACGGAGATCTCCAAGTACGGCGTCGAGATATACGCCCGCGAGGACCTCTACAAAGCGATGAAGGCGGCCGCGGACCGCGGCGAACTCCTGGAAGGCGAGGACGCGCGCCTGGCGGAGAAGACCCTGCTCGACTTCAAGCGCAGCGGCCTGGGCCTGCCCGCGGCGGACCGGGAGAAGCTCAAGGGCCTGCGCCAGCGCCTCGTGGAGCTGGCCAACGATTTCACCAAGGAGGTCTCCGAGACCAAGGACCACGCGCTCTTCACGGAGGCGCAGATGGCGGGGGTCCCGGCCGACATGCTCAAGCGCCTGACCAAGGTCGACGGCAAGTACCAGGTCTCCTTGGACTACCCCGACTACTACCCCTTCATGGAGAACGCCAAGGACCCCGGCGCGCGCCGCGTCCTGGAGACCAAGTTCAACCTGCGCGGCGGCGAGGCCAACAAGAAGCGCCTGGCCGAGGTGCTGCGCCTGCGCGACGAGGCGGCCAAGCTCCTAGGCTACCAGAACCACGCCGAGTACGTGCTCGAGGAGCGCATGGCCGGCAAGCCCGCCACAGCCCTGGCCTTCCTCTCCGGCCTGCGCGAGAAGCTCTATCGGAAAGGACGGCCCGAGCTCAAGGCCCTGCTGGCCCTGAAGAAGGCCGAGGAAGGCGCCAAGTCCGACGGCATGCTGCACGCCTGGGACTGGCGCTACTACCACAACCAGCTCATGAAGAAGCGCTACCAGGTAGACAAGCAGAAGGTCAAGGAGTACTTCCCCACGGACCTGGTGGTGGAGCAGATGCTCAGGATCTATCAGGAGGTCCTCGGCCTGCGCTTCAGCGAGATCGTCCCCGCCCAAGCCTGGCATCCGGACGTCAAGCGCTATGAGATCTCGGATTCGCGCACCGGGGTGAGGCTGGCGCAGTTCTTCATGGACCTCTACCCGCGCGAAGGCAAGTACAAGCACGCCGCCGCCTTCACCTTGATCCAGGGGCGGGTTCTGCCCGACGGATCCTACTCCAAGCCGGTCAGCGCCATCGTGGCCAACTTCGACAAGCCCGCGCCGGAGAAGCCCTCCACCATCCCGCACTCGGACGTGGAGACCCTCTTCCACGAGTTCGGCCACATCATGCACCAGACCTTGACCCGGGCCAAGTACCAGCGCATGTCCGGCACCGCGGTGGCGCGCGACTTCGTGGAGTCTCCCTCCCAGATGTTCGAGAACTGGGTGTGGGAGCCGGCCCTGCTGGACCGCATCTCCGGGCATTATCTGGACCGCTCCCAGAAGCTCCCCAAGGACCTGGCCGCCAAGATGCTCGCGGCCAAGAACGCGGACTCCGGCCTGATCTATCTGCGCCAGAACTTCTTCGCCGCCTACGACATGTCCTTGCACACCGCCGCGGAGCTCCCGGACACCACGGCCCTCTACGCCAAGCTCATGAAGGAGGTCTCGCTGATCCCCATGACCGAGGGGACCATGCCCGAGGCCAGCTTCACGCACCTCATGGGTTACGACGCGGGCTACTACGGCTACCTCTGGAGCGAGGTCTACGCCCAGGACGGCTTCTCCCGCTTCGAGAGGGAAGGGCTGCTCAACGAGAAGACGGGGCGGGATTACCGGCGCGAAGTATTGGAGAGAGGCGGCTCGCGCGACGAGGACGTCTCCTTGCGCGCCTTTTTAGGCCGGGAGCCCAGCGACGAGGCCTTCCTCAGGAACATCGGGCTGAACCTCAAGACGGCGAAGAAGAGCTAGAAGAATCCGAGGATACAATACCCAATTCCCCGGATCCAGCCGTCTACTTCGAGGCCTTCAGCTCCTCGGCCATGTCCTTGACCATGCCCAGGATGAACCGCTGCTTCTCCTGCGGCAGTTCCTCGAGGAGCCTGCCCAGGGTCTTGTGGTAGGCGGGGGAAAGGCTGCGGGATGAGGGCAGCAGGTCCGCGGGGTCGACCTTGAGGGCAGAAGCGATGGCCAGGAAGGTCTTGAGGCTCGGGATGTTGGCCCCGCGCTCTATCTGGCCGTAGAAGGAGGCGTCGATGCCGGCCAGCTCCGAGATCTGGGCTTGCGTGAGTCTGAGGGCTTTGCGCAGGCCGCGCATGCGGCCGCCGATCTCCGCATAGAGCTTTTCCATGGCGATATTCAACGACTTCCCGCGGTGGTTGGACAGATTTCATAAACCCTGTTGACTGGGCCTGTGGCACTATATAGATTATAGCGGATAGGCCGCTGCAGAAGCACATGGAAGCGCTCATCGTGGATGACGAAGCGAGCGTGCGCCGGGTCCTGGGCCGGATGCTGAAGGAGCGCGGCTGGAGCGTCACGGCTGCCGCCGGCGGCCGGGAGGCCTTGGATCTGACTGCGACCGCGAGGTACGAGCTCGCCTTCCTGGACGTGGACCTGGGAGGGGAGCCGGACGGCATCGCCTTGGCCAAGAAGCTGCGGGATAGGCACCCGCGCCTGCGCATCGTGATGATGTCCGGCGATCCCGACAACGCGGCCAAAGTCTCCGACGCCGGCCTGGGAGCGGTCCTCGAAAAGCCCTTTGCGAACTCGGCAATAGAAGGGCTGCTCGACGCCGGACCGCAGGCCCAGCCATGAAGGACGGCGGCCAGCGCTGGGTCTTGGTCGTGGAGGATGAGCCGGAACAGCTGGCCCGGTGCCTGGATCGGCTCGGGGCGCTCGGCTACTGCGCGTACGGCGCCGCCAGCGCGGAGGAGGCGCTGCCGCTCGTGCGGGCCGTCCGGTTCGCAGCCATCCTCCTGGACGACACTTTGCCGGGGATGACCGGACCGGGGACGATCGGCGAACTGACCCGCTGGTCCGACGTCCCGGTCCTGCTCATGACCAGCCACCACCATCCCGACCTTGAGAAAGACGCCCTACTGCTGGGCGCGAAAGGCTATCTGCGCAAACCCCTGGATTTCGCCCGGCTGCACCAGGACCTCCGGAGGATTCGGGGACACGATGCCTGACTCCTCGAATTGAGTATTGTGTCCCCGAATCAGGCGGCGTCGAGCGTCTCGCGCACGGCCAGCAGCAGAGCCTCGGGCGAAAACGGCTTCTCCAGGAAGACCGCGCTGGAATCGAGCGTCGCCTGGGTGGCGGCGGCGCCGCCGTAGCCGGACATGTAGATCACCTTGAGAGCGGGCCGGCTCATGCGCATCTGAGCCACGACGTCCTTGCAGGCCATGTCGGGAAGGACGATGTCCGCCACGGCCAGCGGGATGTCCCCGTCATGCTGCTGGAGCAGGCGCAGCGCGTCGACACCCTTGCCCGCGTGCAGGACCCGGTAGCCCTTATCTCCCAGGGATAGGGCCATGAGCTGGCGCAGGTCCGGGTGGTCCTCCAGGACCAGGATGGTCTCGCTGCCGCCGCGCAGGTCCGCAGGGACTTGGCCGGGCATGAGGGCCGCGTCGGCGCCGTCCGCCCGGGGGAGATAGACCCGGAAGACCGCGCCCTGGCCGGGAGCGCTCTCCACCGATATGGCCCCCTCATGCTCCTTCACGATGCCCAGGACCGTGGAAAGCCCCAGGCCGGTCCCCCGGCCGGGCTCCTTGGTGGTGAAGAACGGCTCGAAGATGCGCTTCTGGACTGTCTCGTCCATGCCCGCGCCCGTGTCGCGCACGGAGAGCATGACGTAGGAGCCCGGGGCCAGCGGCGCCCGCGGGTCCGGGCCGCCGTCGGAGCCCACGGTCAGGTTGGCGGTCTCGACGCGGATACTCCCCCCCTCGGGCATGGCGTCCCGGGCGTTGACCACGAAGTTGAGCAGGATCTGCTCCATCTGGCCGGAGTCGGCCCGGACCGGCCAGAGGGAGGGGAAGAGCACCGAGTCCATCTCGATGTCCGCGCTGACCAGGCGCCGCAGCATCCGGGTGGTCTCGATGACCAGGGCGTTGAGGTCCATGGCCCGGCGGCGGGCGACCTGCCTGCGGCTCACCGCGAGGAGCTGGCGGGTCATGGAGGAGCCCACCTCCACGGCCCGGCCGATCTCCCCGGCGAAGCCGCGCAGGGGGCTCCCCTCCTTGAGCCCCTCCATCAGGAGGTAGTTATAGCCC
>JACRDS010000071.1 GCA_016212825.1 Elusimicrobiota bacterium
GCGAATATCAGGTTGATCAACCGTCGATAACAGCTTCGCCTTCGGGTCCAGGATCTTCCAGAGACAGCCCTGCTGGTTCTGGAAACAGCTCAACTACAACGAGGTCCGGGATTGACACGGCTCGTCCATATCAGGGCCGGGACGCCTGGCGCTCCAGCCTGCGCGCCGAGTCCTGTATCTGGGTCCGGAGCGGCTCCCGCCCGAGCATCGCCGGCACCTGCAGAGCCCGGCGATAGAGCCGCAAGGCCTCACCCCGGTTGCCCCGCGCCTGGAGGATTGTCCCCAGGGACTGGGTGGCGGCCAGCAGGTCCGGAGCCAGCCGCAGGGATCGCTCCAGGTCGCGCACGGCGTCTTTCGTGCGGCCCGAGAGGTGCTCGCTGATCCCCAAGTCCTTGAGGTACACCGCGTTGGCCGGGTCCTCGCGCAGCAGGCCCTCCAGGACGGAGACGGCCTCCGGGAAGCGGCCCAGCCGCTGATAGACCAGGGCCGTGCGGTGACGGGCCTGCCGGGTCGGGGACTTGGCCAGGACCGCGAGCGCCTGGCCTTCCCGGCCCTGGTCGCAGAAACGCGCGGCCTGGTCCAGGACCGGGTCCACCTGCGGGACGACCCGCGCCGGATGGGGCGGGTCGGGCACGGAGCCGGTCGGGGCGGACGGCCGCGCCGGCGCCGGACCGGACGGGAGGGACGCCAGGCAGTCGTCGCGGCCCGCCTCGCGCATGGCGCGCCCGGCCTCCGCGATCTCGCGCGCGTTCAGGCGGTACGGGACGGCCGCCGCCGACATCGCGGGGACGAGCCGCGGCGCGCGGGCTTGCCATCGGATGAGCCCGGGGAATTCCTCGGCGAGGCGCCGCGCCACGACCTGCGCCTGCAGCCTGTAGACAGGCGCGGGTGGATGGATCAGGAAATACTCTGGCGGCAGGCGCGCGGGCACGTGCGGGCCGCGGTAGAGGGAGATGAGGGGGAGGACGCCTCCCGGCAGAGGTCCTCTGCCCAGGACCAGCGCGGCCTTGGGCAGCGCCGGAGCAGACCCCGCCAGATAGTCCCGCCACGCCTGCTGGCCGAGCGCGTCGGTGTATTCCGGACGCGGCTCCTGCACCGGATGCCGGCGGTTGCGCCAGATGACGGCGGTCCGGTAGAGGGCCGAGGCGGCGAGGAGCCGGCGCGCCCACGGGCCGCTCCCCAGAGGAGTCCAGGCCAGGTTCTCGAGGTAGAGGCGGGGGTCGTCCCTGAAGAGCCGCGCATGAGGCTGGCCGGGGAGGAAGGCCCGGCGCCCGGTCCCGTTGAGATGGAAGAGCAGGAGGTCGGGCTCATACTTCCTCTCGATGGTCCGCGCATAGGCGGCTTCCTGCCGGACGTTGTAGGCGCTGACGCCCGCGTTCCACACTTCGAAGCGGCCCTGGAAGTCCCGGTTGAGCAGGGTCTCGAGCTGCCGGGGCAGGCTCTCCTCGTCGTCGACCCGGGCCCCGAACATGTAGGAGGCTCCCAGGCAGAAGATGCGGACGACGCCGGGCGCCTTGCGCGGGAGGCGCGGAGGGTCGCGGAAGCCCAGGTCGTTGACATGGAAGGAAGCCCCGACTAAGACGGTCTGGGCGCCTGGCCTGAGACGGTAGAGGAGCTCCAGGTCGGAAGAAGGCTCATGCAGTTCGGGGATGGCCTGCTGGTAGAAGAGGAGAGGCCGCAGGACCCGCATGTCGAGGCCAGTGGCTCGTATGCCCGCCTCCAGCAGAAGAGCCGTGAAGCCGATGAACCAGAGCCCTTTCATGAACCGGCGCATGACCACGCCATTATAATACATTCCCGCGGCCGCCCCTCCAATTTGAGTAGAATACCTGGCCCCGCATGGATACCATCGACGCGGTCGTGGTCGGCGCCGGCGTGGTCGGCCTCGCCACGGCCGCGCGCCTGGCCCGGCCCGGCAACAACGTCGTGGTCCTGGAGCGCCATCAGCGCCACGGCCTGGAGACCTCGTCGCGCAACAGCGAGGTCATCCATGCCGGCCTCCATTATCCCCCGGAGAGCCTCAAGGCCCGGCTCTGCGTCGCTGGCCGCCGCCGGCTCTACGAGATCGCCGCGCGCCATGGGGTCTTCTGCCGCCGCACCGGCAAGCTCCTGGTGGCCTGCGTCCCGGAGGAGGTCCGCAAGCTCGAAGAGTTCCTCGCCCAGGGCCGCGCCAACGGCGTCGAAGGCCTGGAGCTGGTCGACCAGGCCGACATCCCCGGATTCGCCCCCGGAGTGCGCGCGGTGGCGGGGCTCTGGTCCCCGGAGACCGGCATCGTGGACACCGAGGAGCTCATGCGCTTCTTCCTGCTCAGCGCGCAGGACGCGGGGGCCATCTTCCTCTGGAACTCGGAGCTGGAATCGGCCGCGCGCCAGACCGGGCTCCATCATCTGCGGGTGAAGGGCATGGCCGACCCGATCCCCGCGCGCTGCGTGGTCAACGCGGCAGGCCTGCACAGCGACGCGGTGGCGGCGCTGGCCGGCGTCGACCCGGACGCGGCCGGCTGCCGGCTCCACTGGTTCAAGGGGGAATACTTCAGCCTCAAGCGGGCGCTGCCCATCAAGCCGCTGGTCTACCCCGTGCCGACCCAGCACGGCCTGGGCATCCACCTCACGGTCGACCGGCTGGGCCGTCACCGCCTCGGCCCCAACGCCTTCCCGGTGCAGGCCTTGGATTACGACGTGGACGCGAGCCACCGCCAGGCGTTCTTCGCAGCCGCGGCCCGCTACCTGCCGGAGCTGCGCCTCGAGGACCTCGCTCCAGGCACGGCCGGCATACGCCCGAAGCTCTCCAAGGACGGCTCCTTCCGGGATTTCGTCATCGCCGAGCGCTCGGGCCTGGGACTGCCGGGCTGGGTCGACCTGGTCGGCATCGAGTCTCCCGGCCTCACGGCCAGCCCCGCCATCGCCGACGCCGTGGCTGATTTGCTAGAATGGCCCGCTTGAAGAAAATAGCGTTTTTAATTCCACTTTTCGCGCTTTGCTCCTGCAGTCTCAACACGCTCGCCCTGCGTTCGACCACGACCATGATGAGCCGCGGGGTTTCCACTTACTACGATGAGTCCGACCCTCAGCTCGCCCGGGAAGCCATGGCCTCCCAGTTGAAGTTCATAGAAGGCCTGCTGCAGAGCGGCCCGAAGGACGAAAGGCTCAACCTCCTGGCCGCGGAAGGCTTCGGCGGCTACGCCTTCCTCTTCATCGAGGACGCCCAGCCCGAGCGCGCCAAGGCCCTCTACCTCCGCGGACGGGACTATGCCCTGCGCAGCCTCGGGACGGACCCGGACGGCGCGGAACAAGCCCTCCCGGGGGCGGGCCGGGCCGACGCCGCGGCCTTGTTCTGGGCGGCTTTCTGCTGGGCGGGATACATCAACCTCGCCAAAGACTCGCCTGCCGCCGTGTCCGAGCTCCCCAAAGCGGTCGCCGTCATGAAGCGGTCCCATGAGCTGGACCCGGACTACAACTTCGCCGGCTCCGACCAGTTCTTCGGCGTGTATTTCGCCTCCCGCCCCAGGCTCCTCGGGGGGGACACGGACAAGGCCAAGGAGCATTTCAAATGGGCCGAGCTCCTGACCGAGGGGAAATACCTCATGACCTATGTCCTGGAGGCCAAGTCCCTGGCCGTCGCCCTGCAGGACCGGGCGCTCTTCGAGAGCCTGCTCGCCAAGGTCAAGGCCGCGCCGGCCGGCTCCCTGCCGCATTCCCGGCTGGCCGACGAGGTGGCCAAGCTCAAGGCCGCCGCGCTCATGGAGAAGATCGATGACCTGTTCTAATTCGGGGACACCATACTCAATCCGCCTCCTGGCTTTGCTTGGCCGAGGAATTAAGTATGGTGTCCCCATATTATTCCTCGGCGCCGCCGCTCGGGCGGCGGACCCGGTGGTCATTAAATTCGCCACTTTGGCCCCCGACGGCTCCACCTGGATGAAGGTCATGAGCGAGCTCAACACCGAGCTCCAGGCCAAGACCTCGGGCCGGGTCAAGTTCAAGTTCTACCCGGGCGGGGTCCAGGGCGACGAGACCGACGTGGTCAAGAAGATCCGCATCGGCCAGCTCCACGCCGCCGGCTTCACGGGAGTCGGCCTGGGGCAGATCGCCCCGGCGGTGCGCATCCTCGACGCGCCGTGGCTGTTCCGAGACAACGCCGAAGCCGATTACATCCGCCAGACCTTCGCCAAGGACCTCGTCTCCGCCATCGAGAAGGGCGGCTACGTCCTGCTGGGCTGGACCGAGCTGGGCTGGGTCTACGTGTTCAGCCGCGAGCCCATAGCCGCCCCGGAGGACATGAAGAAGGCGAAGATGTGGGCCTGGGAGAGCGACCCCATCGCCCAGGCCGCCTACAAGGCCCTCGGCGTGAACCCCCGGCCGCTCTCCGTCGTGGACGTCATGTCATCCCTGGAGACCGGGATGATCGACGCGGTCTACGGCCCGCCCATGGGCGTGACGGCGCTGCAGTGGTTCCGCCGGACCAAGCACATCTACGACGCGCCCATCGCCGACTCCATGGGCGCCGTGCTCATCTCGCGCAAGGCCTTCGACGCCATCCCGGAGGCGGACCGCAAGGTCCTGCTCGACGTCGCCGCCCGGCATATCAAGCGCCTCTCGGAGCTCTCGCGCCGGGAGAACGAGGAAGCCCTGGCCGCCATGCGCAAGCAGGGCCTGGTCCTGTCGGCCAGGCCTTCTTCCGAGGTGGTGAAGCGCTACGAGGAGATGGGCGTCCAGGCTCGGCGGGAGCTGGCGGGCAAGCTCTACCCCGCCGAGCTCCTCGACCGGGTGGAGAAGTCTCTGGCCGAGAGGCGGGCCAAAGGCACCGGTGGAAAGAATAAGAAAGGCTGAGTCCGTCCTGCTCGGCCTGCAGAGCGCGGTGCTGGTGGCCGTGCTGCTCTTCCTCGTGGTCATGTCCTTCCTGCAGGTCGCGCTGCGCCAGCTCTTCGGCGGCGGCTTCCTCTGGTGCGACACCCTCCTGCGCCACCTCGTCCTGTGGGTCGGGTTCCTGGGCGCGGCCCGGGCCGCGGCCGAGGAGAAGCACTTCGCGTTCGAGGCCCTGACCGAGCACCTGCCCGCCCGGCTCCACGGCCCGGCCGCGGCCGCCGCGCGCCTCGCCGCGGTCGCGGTGTCCCTGCTCCTGGCCGAGGCCTCCTGGTCCTTCATGCTCGAGGAGCGCGCCTCCGGCGCGGCGCTGTTCACCGCCGGCGAGCTGACGGTCCCGGCCTGGCCGTTCGCCGCGATCCTGCCCATCGGCTTCCTGCTGGCGGCCCTGCACACCGGCCTGCGCCTCTGGCTGGCGAAGGTCCCCGAGGAAGCATCCCCGCGATGACCTGGCTCGTCACGGCCGTCGTCCTCCTGCTGGCGCTGCTCGGCGCGCCCATCTTCGCCCTGATGGGAGGGCTCGCCCTGTGGCTGTTCCACGCCGCGGGCATCGCCTCCACCGCGGTCATCATCGAGCTCTACCGCCTGGCCACCTTGCCGGCCCTCATCGCCATCCCCTTGTTCACCTTCGCGGGCTACGTGCTGGCCGAATCCGGCGCCCCCAAGCGCCTCGTGGCCCTGGCCGAGGCCCTCTTCGGCTGGCTGCCCGGCGGGGTGGCCATGTCCGCGCTGCTGGCCACCGCGCTCTTCACCGCCTTCACGGGAGCCTCCGGAGTGACCATCATCGCCCTGGGCGGGCTCATCTATCCGCTGCTGCGGCGCCAGGGCTACCCCGAGGACTTCTCCCTGGGGCTGGTCACGACGACCGGCAGCCTCGGCCTGCTCTTCCCGCCCAGCCTGCCCATCATCCTCTACGCCCTGGTGGGCAAGGTCTCCATCGACCGGCTCTTCGCGGCCGCGGCCGTGCCCGGGATGGTCCTGCTCCTCATCCTCGGCGCCTACGCCATGCTCGTGGCCTCCCGCCACGGCGTGCCGCGCGTACCCTTCTCCTGGGCCGCCGTCCGCCAGGCGGCCCGGGCCGCGGCCTGGGAGATCCCCCTGCCCTTCCTCATCATCGGCGGCATCTACAGCGGGAAGTTCACCGCCTCGGAAGCCGCCGCCATCATGGCCTTCTACGTGGTGGCGGTGGAGGTCTTCGTCTACCGCGACCTCGGCCTGCGCGACCTGCCCCGGGTGATGCGGCGCAGCATGATGCTCGTGGGCGCCATCCTCATCGTCCTGGGCACGGCCCTGGGCCTGACCAACTACCTCATCGACGCGGAGGTGCCGGCCAAGCTCTTCGGCTTCCTCAGCGTCCACCTGAGCAGCCAGTGGGCCTTCCTGGCCGCCCTCAACGTCTTCCTCCTCGTGGTCAACATGGTGGAGATTTTCTCGGCCATCATCATCGTGGTCCCCATCATCGTGCCCGTGGCCGTGCAGTACGGCATAGACCCCATCCACCTGGGGACCTTGTTCCTGCTCAACCTCGAGATCGGCTACATGACCCCGCCCCTGGGCCTCAACCTCTTCCTCTCCAGCCGGCGCTTCGACAAGCGCCTCCCCGCGCTCTACCGCGCCACCATGCCGTTCTGGGCCGTGCTGCTCGTCGCGCTGGCCCTGGTCACCTACCTGCCGCGACTGAGCCTCTGGCTCCCGGACCTCCTGAGGATACCATGAAACCACTGGACCGCCACAGCGACCTGACGCCCGAGGAGAAGCAGAAACTGCTCGACCGCATCCTGTCTTCGCCGGCCTACGTCAAAGCCTACGAAGACGTCAAGTTCCTGCAGCGCCGGGAACTGCGGCCCATACGGCTGCAGCTCGAGCTGCTCAAGCCGGAGATGGTGTTGGCCGAGCACAAGATCAAGTCCACGGTCGTGGTCTTCGGCTCCGCCCGGGTGATGCCGCCCGAGCAGGCGCGCGAGGAACTCGCGCAGGCCCAGGCCAAGGCCAAGGCCGACCCCGCCGACTACGACCTGGCTCAAGAGGTCAACCGGGCCCAGATGCGGGTGGAGTTCTCGCACTACTACGAGGAAGCCCGCCGCTTCGCGGCCATCATCTCGCGGGCCCAGCAGTCGGACAAGCGCCTCGAGTTCGTCATCGTGACCGGCGGCGGCCCCGGCATCATGGAGGCCGCCAACCGGGGCGCCTACGAGACTGGCTGCCGCTCCATCGGCCTCAACATCACACTGGCCCACGAGCAGGCCCCCAACCCCTTCATCACCCCGGAGCTCTCCTTCCAGTTCCACTACTTCGCCCTGCGCAAGATGCACTTCATGATGCGGGCCAAGGCCATGGTGGCCTTCCCGGGCGGCTTTGGGACCCTCGACGAGCTCTTCGAGACCCTGACCTTGGTGCAGACCACGAAGAAGCGCCACATCCCCATCGTGCTCTTCGGCCGCGAGTTCTGGAAGCGGGTCGTCGACTTCGATTACCTGGCCGAGACCGGGATGATCGGCTGGGAGGACACGCGCCTGATCGCCATCGTGGAGAAAGCCGAGGAGGGATGGGCCCACATCCGGAACTTCTGGAAAGAGCACCGCTCCAGCAGCCGCATGCCCTGAGCGGCCCCGGCCCGAATGACGACCTCCGGGGTCCTTCCCATAGCACTCCTGGCGGCGGCAGCCGTCCAGGGCGGCGACGATTTCCTGAGCCTGGTGCGCAAGGCCGGCAACCGCCGGGAACCCGAAGAGCGGGTGGAATACTACACCCGCGCCCTCTCCGCCTGGGCCCCCGGCCACGGCGCCGGCCTGCTGGCCGCCTGCCGGTTCGGCCGCGGCGAGGCGCGCTACGAGACCGGTCGGTTCGCGGAGGCGTTGCCCGACCTCGAGGGGGCTCTCGAAGGGGACCCGGGCAACGCGCGGGCCCTCTTCCTGCGCGGCCGGATCCTCCTGCACCAGGCCTACATGGCCGACGAGCCGTCTCCCGACGCCGTGAGACTCCTGACGGAATACGCGGCCCTCAAGCCCGAGGACCCTGAAGGACTGATCGCCTTGGGCCGGGCCCAGTTGCTCGCCCGCCGCTTCGAGGCGGCCCGGGCGTCGTTCGGCTTGGCCGCCAGGCTCGCGCCGTCCGACCCCCGCCCCCGCCTGGGCTCCGGCCGGGCCTTCCGGGCGCAGCGCCGCTGGGTCGCCGCCCGGGAAGAGCTTGACTCGGCCGAAGCCCTGGCCAAGAGCCGCGACCCGGACGTGCCGGCCGAACGCGCCGCCTGGAGTCTGGCTCAGGGGGACGAGAAGGGAGCGCTCGCCGGCCTCGACCGGGCCTTGCCCCGGCAGGAGGAGCTCCTGCTGGAGCTGGTCCGATCGCGGGCCCTTCCCGTCGAGGTCTTCGAGAGGCAGGCCGCCGCCGGCCGCGCCTACCTGGGCCGGGGGACCCTGCGCGAGAATCGCGGCGACGCGGCCGGGGCCCGGGAGGACTACGAGGCCGGCTGCCGGCACGGGGACAAGAGCTGCTGCGCCCGGGCTGAAGCCCTGAGGAAGGCCCCGGCACGGAAGACCGAGGCCGCGCCACCCATCCGACCCAAGCCAGCCCCGAAGCGCAGACGTCCCAGGCTGCCGGAGCCCGAAAGCGCGCCGGGGGAGCGCATCTATGGCTCATAGAGCGGCCCTCCTCGCCGTCCTCCTGTCCTGCCCCCCGGCGGCGAGGGCCGGCATGACCCCGGCGGCCGAAAGTCACATGGAGGAAGGCATCCGCAGCCTCTACGCCCTCGACTACCCGGCCAGCCGCGGCGCCTTCCGGCATATCATCACCGAAGAGCCGGACAACCCCTTCGGCTACCTGGCCGAAGCGGGGGGGATCTGGTGGCAAGCGGCGGCGGAGTTCGGGCTGTTCAAGGGCACGCCGACTCTGCAGGGGCTCTTCGAGGCCGACATCGCGGGCGCCCTGCGCACCTCCAAGGCCCTCATGCGCTCCAAGGACCCGGGGCAGCGCGCCGACGCCTATTTCGTCTCCGGCATGACGCTGGGCACCAAGGGGCAATGGGACCTCCTGCGCGGGCACTACGTGCAGGCCTACTTCGACGGCAGGAAGGCCGTCAAGCATCTGAAGAAATGCCTCAAGATCGACCGGGACTACGGCGACGCCTACCTAGGCCTGGGAGTCTACGACTACCAGGCGGGACACCTGGGCGGCGTGCTGAAGCTCTCCGTGCTGCTGGGCGTCAAAGGCGACGTCAAGCGCGGCCTGGAGCGCATCGCGCTCGCCGCCCGGCAGGGACGCTACGCCTCGCGCCAGGCCGCGCAGTTCCTCTCGTCCATCTACATCCTCGACGAGCAGGACTTCGCGCGGGCCCTGCCCATCATCCAGGAGCTCCGCCAGGAGTATCCCGAAAGCCCCTACTTCCAGTTCCTGGAATCCTATCTCGACCATCGCCTGGGCGACTGGGACGGCTCCTACCGGGAAGCCCACTTCCTCTTCGAACGGCTCAAGACGGACCCGCCGGCGATGAAGCGCAAGCTCCTGAGCCTGGTGTGCAGCCTCACCGGGGAGAAGTGCCTGGACCCCGCCCTCACCAATGCGACGCTGCCCTGGTTCGAGCACGCCATCGAAGCCTCCGCCAAGGCCAAGCCCGGCCCGTGGGAGACGTTCCTGCGCCTGTGCCGGGGCCAGGCCGCCGACATCGCGGGAGACCGAGAGAGAGCGCTCTCAGACTACCGCTGGGTCCTGACCCAGCCGGACGCGCTCGGCTTCAAGGCGCGGGCGCGCGAATGCCTCAAGACCGCCTGCGGCCAGGAGAACTCTTTGACCTTCCTGCGCTCCCTCTCCCGCGAAGGGGAGGCGGCGCCCCCCGCGGATGGGACCCCCAAGGCGCCCGCGGCGGAGGGAGCCGGAGACGATCCCTCCGACGAGCCGTGATTCCGGCCTTTTGCTATAATCGGGCCGTTTGAAGCCCCTCCTCATCGCCGCCCTGGCCTGCGCCCTCCGGTCCTGGGCCGTGCAGCCGGAGACCGACAAACTCATCCTGCAGGGTCTCGACGCCGCCTACAGCCTGGATTTCGAGCGCGCCACCTCCCTGTTCACGGAGGCGGACCGGCTGGAGCCGGAGCATCCGGTCGGGCCGTTCTTCCTCGCCTCCCTGCTCTGGCTGGAGTATTCCCAGAACGCGGACATCCCCGGGGCCGCCGACTCCCTGCAGCCCAGGTTCGACCGCATCATGGGCCAGGCCCTGGCCCGGGCCTGGAAGATGCACGAGAAGAACCGCGAGGACCCGGAGGCCAACTTCTACCTGGGCGCCTGCTACGGCATGAAGGGACGTTGGCTCATGCTCGAGCGCAAGTGGATACGCGCGGCCCACTACGGCTTCAAGGGCTACAAATACCTGCAGCGGACGGTCGAGCTCGACCCCGAGTACAACGACGCCTACCTGGGGATGGGGATGTACGACTACTACTCGGACACCCTGCCGGCCGTCGTGAGGATGGCGGCCGACATGATCGTCCGCGGCGACAAGCAGCGCGGCCTGCGCTACATCGAGCGGACGCTGGAGAAGGGCCATTACAGCGTCACCGAGGCGAAGCTCTTCCAGGTGGGCATCCTGAGTTCCTACGAGCATCAGCCGGAGAAGGCCCTGCCGATCCTCCTGGAGCTGCGCCGGCAGAAGCCGGAGAACCTCTTCTTCGTCCTCCTGGAGCAGGGGACCCGCATCAATGCCCGGGACTGGAGCGGGGCCATCGCCTTCGGGGAGTTCCTCGCCCCGCGGGTCCGCGCGCTGCCCTACACCCAGCCCCAGACGAGCCTCTTCGACCTCTACCTGGGGGAATCCTACCTCTGCGCCGGGGATCTGCCCCGGGCGGTGGAGGTCTTCGACCGCTGCATCGAGGAGGCTCCCGACGGACGCAAGGCCACCGTCACACACTGCCACCTGCGCCGGGCCCAGGCCCTGGACCTCCTCGGACGCCGGGCGGAAGCCCGCCATGACTACACCTTCGTCACCGAGCGTCCCGATTTCTTCGACTCCCGGGCCAAGGCCCGCCGGGGACTCAAGGCCCCCGCCACGCGCGAGGAGATCCTGCACCAGCTAGGTATGCCTTGAAAATTTAATACGGGCGCGGTATCCTCTAGGGGTATGGCCGACCCCGACCCCTACAAGGCCTGGCTGGACGATTTCAAGCGGGAGATCGAATCCCTGGCCGCCCAGCCCCAGGAGCCCAGCCGCGAAGCCGGACGCCAGGCGCAGGCGGCCTTCGCCGACTGGTGGAAATCGGAGCTGGGGTCGTCGGCCCCGCCCGCGCCGCCCGCGCCGGAAGCGGACGGCGCGCCCGCCGGGGGCGCCGCCGGACGTCTCGAGGCCCTAGCCCAGGACAAGGCCGCCCTGAAGACGGAGCTGGCCCTGGCCCGGCAGGAGAACGTCGGGCTGCGCCAGCGCCTCGAGGAGCTCAAGGCCGCCCACGCGGAGCTGGAGGCGAAGCTCGTGCGCATGAAAGAGGCCCTGGACAGCGATGCGTCCCACCTGCAGGAGAAGGCCCGCTCCCTGGAAGAGCAGCTCCAGCAGCGCCGCCAGGAGAAGGCCTTCGCCGAGAAGGCTTTCGAGCGCCTGGAGGCCCGCGCCGAGGTCATGGAGGCCGAACTGCGCCAGGCGCTGGCCAAGGAGGCCGCCTGCGAGCGCGACGCCCTGGAAGCGCGCCGCCGGCTCAGCGAGCTGGAGCCGGAACTGCAGCGCCTGAGGCAGGACGCGGCCGCCGCGCAGGCCACCATCGCGGAACTGCGGCGGCAGGGCTCTTCCTACCAGGAGCGGGTCGTCGACTACCAGGAGCACACCGGCTCGGAAGTGACCATGCTGCGCCAGGATCTGCGCGAATTCCTCATCAAGGTGAAGCGGCTCATCGACGAAGCCGCGGGAAGGCAGTCATGAAATTCTGGGTCTATATCAACGGCGAGGTGCCGGGCTGCTTCGCCCCGGCCGATCTGGCGAAGCTGGAGGGGTTCTCCGGGACCACGCTGGTCTGCCCGGCGGAGGGGGAGGTCCTGGAGAAGAACTGGAGGCGGGCCGGCGAGTTCCCGGAGATCATGCCCGTGCTCCGGGATCTGGCCTCCCGCCAGAAGCCGTCGCGCCCGCCGGAGGTCCCCGCCCCCATGGACGTGGACAAGGTCCTCGACTCCGCCAGCCACAGGCTCTTCGGACACGTCTCCCAGCTCATGAAGGAGCTGGAGCACCACCGCGAGGAGAAAGCCCTCATCCTCTCCCTGCAGAGGCAGGTCATGGACCTCAAGGACCAGCTCCAGGGCGAGCGGGACCGCGCCGGGACCATGGAAGCCCAACTGCAGAGGTTCGCCGAGCTCGAGGACGCCCAGCGCAAGGCCGAGGAGCGCATCGGGAGCCTGGAGGCCGCGCTGGCGGGGAAGGAGCGCGCCGCGTCGGACCTGCGCATCTCGCTCGAGAAGACCCGCAACGAGCTCGACGCCGCCAAGCGCAGCCTCGGGGAGACCGCCAACGACCTCTCCATCCGCAACCGCCTGGTGCAGAAGCTCAGCCACGACCTCACCGAGAAGGAAGTCAGCCTCACCAAGGCCCTGGCCCTGCTGCGCCGCCTCGAGGAGGACCTGAGCACCCTCCGCCCCGACGTCGTCGCCGGGCACCGGGAGCAGATCCGGGCTCTCTCCGCGCCCAAGGCCGAGCCCGAAGCCAAGCCGGTCCTGCCCGAGGTCCAGGTCCGCTCGGCCGACGCGCCGCAGGGAGGAGTGACGCCCGCCCACCCCGAGCCCAAAACCGAACGCGCCGCTTACACGACCGATGAGCCTCCCAAGCTCCCAGGAGTCATCGTGCCGCCTCACCCCGACCAGCCCGCCGCGCACAACGCCCTGGTGGACTTCCTGAAGAAGGTCATCAACAAGCCGGAAGTCTAGCCCGTTGTCCGTTCCGAGGTCCCGCGCGAAGCACGGGACCCGCGCGCGCCCACTGTTCCTCGGGCGCGTGCGACTTCATAAGAGGCAGTGACCCGCCGAGGAATGGGACAGACGCCCGTAGGGCGTCTGTCCGGGTTCCGCTGCTGCGCAGCGGAACCTCCGTACGGCAACGGCCCTCCTTTATAATTAGCACTCCCACAAAGTGATTGACAACTTTGAAACGCTCATGCTAAAATAGCAGACGACAACGCCGAGTGCTAATATGCCACTCGCCGATCAAAAGACGCACATCCGGAGGTAAACGCAAAATGGCCGACGCAACACTGACCAAAGTGAAGATCCAGCCCCTCGGCGACCGCGTTCTGGTCAAGCCGGTCGAGGCGAAGGAAGTCAAGCGGGGCGGCATCATCATCCCCGACACCGCCAAGGAGAAGCCCCAGGAAGGCGAGGTGGTCGCGGTGGGGAAGGGCAAGGTGACCGAGGAAGGCAAGGTCCTGCCCATGGACGTCAAGCCCGGAGACCGCATCCTCTACGGCAAGTACTCGGGCAACGAGATCAAGATCGATGATGTCGAGCACCTGATCATGCATCAGGACGACATCCTCGGCATCCTGAAGTAACTATCCTTTATATAGGCACAGAGAGAGGTATACACCAACATGGCTAAACAGATCGCATACGGAGACGAGGCGCGCAGGCACCTCAAGAGCGGCGTGGAGAAGCTGGCCAACGCCACCAAGATCACCCTCGGCCCCCGCGGCCGCACCGTGGTCCTGGAGAAGAAGTTCGGCTCCCCGACCGTCCTGGACGACGGCGTCACCATCGCCAAGGACATCGAGCTGCAGGACCCCTTCGAGAACATGGGCGCCCAGTTGGCCCGCGAAGTGGCCTCCAAGACCAACGACGTGGCCGGCGACGGCACCACCACGGCCATCTGCCTGACCCAGTCGCTGCTGGCCGAGGGCATCAAGAACATCACGGCCGGCGCCAACCCCAAGGCCATCGAGCGGGGCATGCACAAGGCCCTCGATATCGTGGTCAAGGAGCTCAAGAAGAACACCAAGCCGGTCAAGACCAAGGAAGAGAAGGCCCAGGTGGCCACCATCTCGTCCAACGACCGGGTCATCGGCGACCTCATCGCCCAGGCCATGGAGAAGGTCGGGCACGAGGGCGTCATCACCGTCGAGGAAGGCAAGTCCGCCGAGACCACCCTCGAGGTCGTGGAAGGCATGCAGTTCGACCGGGGCTACATCTCGCCCTACTTCATCACCGACTCCGAGCGCATGGAGACGGTCCTGGAGAACCCTGCCATCCTGATCACGGATAAGAAGGTGTCCTCCATGCAGGACCTGCTCCCCATCCTGGAGAAGGTCGTGCAGTCCGGCAAGTCCTTCATCGTCCTGGCCGAGGACGTGGACGGAGAAGCCCTGGCCACCCTGGTGGTCAACAAGCTGCGCGGCACCATCAAGGCCGCGGCCGTCAAGGCTCCCGGCTTCGGCGACCGGCGCAAGGAGATGCTGCAGGACATCGCGACCTTGACCGGCGGCCAGGTCGTCAGCGAGGAGCTCGGGCACAAGCTCGAGAAGGTGACCGTGGACATGCTCGGCTCGGCCAAGCGCGTGGTCATCGACAAGGAGAACACCACCATCGTCAACGGCGACGGCGACAAGGTCGAGATCAAGAAGCGCGCCGAGTCCATCCGCAAGCAGATCGAGGAGACCACCTCCGACTACGACAAGGAGAAGCTCCAGGAGCGCCTGGCCAAGCTCTCCGGCGGCGTGGCGGTGATCAACGTCGGCGCGGCCACCGAGACCGAGATGAAGGCCAAGAAGGCCAAGGTCGAGGACGCCTCCAACGCGACCCGCGCGGGCGTGGAAGAGGGCATGATCGCGGGCGGCGGCGTGGCGCTGCTGCGCGCGGCCTCCTCCCTGGACAAGTTCGAAGGCGAGGACGTGGACGAGACCACGGGCGGCAAGATCGTGGCCCGGGCCCTGCAGTCCCCCATCCGCCAGATCGCCGAGAACTCCGGCCTGGAGCCCTCGGTGGTGGTCCAGAAGGTCGTCTCTTCGGCCAACAACGTGGGCCTCAATGCCGAGTCCGGCGAATACGTGGACCTCTTCAAGGCCGGCATCGTGGACCCCCTCAAGGTCACGCGCACGGCGCTGGAGAACGCGGTCTCCTTGGTCGGGACCATCCTGACCACCGACGTCCTGGTGGCGGACATCCCGGAGAAGAAGGAGCCCATGCCGGGCGGCCCGCACGGCCACGGCGGCGACATGTACTGAGCCTCACCGGGCCGGCGCCGCAAGCCGGCTCTCGTCAGCGCCCCCGGTCCGCCAGGACCGGGGGCGCCTCATTTTGATCGTCCGATCCGCCCGATTCTGTGGTATAATATTTATCTGCATTGATCCTTGACAACCTAAAGAAAATACGCTATTGCCTGGACGCCGCGGCAAAAAGGGCCGGACGGGACCCAGGACGCGTAGGTCTTGTGGTCGTGACCAAATACGCGACCACGGAGCAGATCCGGGAGGCCATCGCCTCCGGGATGGTCTCGGAGATCGGCGAGAGCCGCATACAGAGCGCCGAGGCCAAGAAGTCCGAGCTCGGAGAGCTGGCGCAGAAGGTCCGGTGGCGTCTCATAGGGCACCTGCAGACCAACAAGGCCCGGAAGGCCGCCGACCTCTTCGACGCGGTGGATTCGGTGGACAGCCCGCGCGTCGCCCAAGCCCTGGAGAATGCCCTGGCCCCGCTTGGGAAGAGCCTGCCGGTCCTGGTTCAGGTAAAGCTCACGGACCGCGACACCCAAGGCGGCGTCGCTCCGGACGCCCTGGAAGGACTGCTGCGGGAGCTGCAGGCGCATCAGCACCTGCGGGCCAGCGGACTGATGGCCATCGCGCCGCAGGCGGCATCGCCCGATGAGGTCCGGCCGCATTTCCGGCGCATGCGCGGATTGTTCGACAGATTTTTCGCGGGCCAGCCCGGAGCGCAACTCTCCATGGGCATGAGCAGCGACTATGAAGTGGCAGTGGAGGAAGGCGCCACGCTGGTCCGGTTGGGTTCGGTCGTTTTCGGTCATTAGCATACTGAGGAAGGGAGGGTACTGAATGATCGTCAAAGTCCGTGTCATCCCAAACGCAGAAGACAACGAGGTGGTCAGCCGCATCGGCAGCGTTCTTCGGGTGAAGGTCACGGCCCCGGCAATAGACGAGAAGGCGAATGCGACGC
>JACRDS010000072.1 GCA_016212825.1 Elusimicrobiota bacterium
AGCGACGGCGCTGATAAACGGAATAACGGAAGCCGTCAACTCACCCGAGAGCTATACGGTCCGTCTCATGCTCTGGAAATGGCAGAAACAGGTCGTCTAATTCTCGGTTGAGCTGGTTTCTTCTCATGGTTTTTCTAGGTCTTGACACACTACGAATGTAGTGTATAATAGGGCCATGTCCAGCCAGCCCACACCCAAGCAGCAGCGCATCCTCGACTTCATCGCGGACCGCTTCCAGGACAGCGGACTCTTCCCGACTTTGCGCGAGATCGGCCGCCGCTTCGACGTTTCCGTGGGCACGGCCCAGGACCAGGTCCAAGCCCTGGAAGCCAAGGGCTTCCTTAAAAGGCAGGCCGGCCTGGCCCGGGGCTTTTCGCTCGCCGCGGACCTCGCCGGACTGCGGATCCCCATCCTCGGCCGGGTCAGCGCCGGCGCCGGCGTTCTGGCCATGGACCACATCGAGGCGCACTACGGGTTCAAGGACTTCGCCCTGGGCACGGACTTCCTCCTGCGCGTCAAGGGCGACTCCATGGTCGAGGACGGCATTCTGGAAGGCGACCTGGTCCAGGTGCGCCGCCAGCCCACGGCCGCCGACGGCGACATCGTCGTGGCTTTGGTGGACGAGGAAGGCGTGGTCAAGCGCCTCAGGAAGAACGGCCGGGCCTACGAACTCGAGTCCGCCAACCCCCGCTACCCGCCCATCACCCGGGCCTTCCAGGTCATCGGCCTGGTCGTGGGCCTGGTGCGGCGCTACAACAGGACCTGAAAGGCGGACCGGGGCGGCAACCTCCGGGCCGCGCCTTTGACATCCGGCCTCCAGACTGTTATGTTGTTAACGGCATGGAAGACAGGGCAACCGCCGACCTCGCCGCTCTGGCCGAGCGCGTCCCTCCCGCGGAGATGGACCGGCTCGCCGTCCTGTTCCGGACCGTCCCGGTCCTGACCGATCTGCTCGACGCGGTGCCGGAGTTCTACATGATCCCCAACCGCACCCGGCAGATCGTCTTCGCCAACCGCCGCCTGCGCCGCCTGCTCGACCCGCAGGGGAGCGACAGCGCGGTGGGCCTGCGGCCGGGAGAGGCCCTGACCTGCGTCAACTCGGGCTGTCCCGGCGGCTGCGGCCTCAGCGAGCGCTGCGTGGACTGCGGGACCCTCAAGGCCATCCTGGCCTGCCAGCGCGACACCCCGGGCAGCGAGGAGTGCCGTCTCACCCGGGGGCCGGCGCGGGAGCCCGTGGAGCTGCGCGCCTTCACCACCCCCCTGCGCTACGAAGGCCAGCTCTTCGTCGTCCTGGCCGCCGTGGACATCAGCTCCGAGAAGCGCCGCGAGTCCTTGGAGCGCTGCTTCATGCACGACGTGGCGAACACCGTCTCCGGCATACTCTGCGCGGCCGAGGTCCTGCGGTGCGGCCTGACCGGGAAGGCCCTAGAGCCCGCCGAGACCCTCATGCGGGGAGCGCGCCATCTCATGGAGGAGGTCCACTCCCAAAGGGACCTGCTGGCCGCCGAGTCCGGCGACCTGGTCGTCAAGGCCGAGCCCTTCGCGGGCGCGCCCTGCTGGAGGAGTTGGCGGCCTTCTACCGGGCGCAGCCCTGGACCGAGGGCCGGCGGATACTCGTCGCGGGGAGCTCCCCGGGACCGGGTCTGGTCAGCGACCGGACCCTGGTGGGCCGCGTTCTGGGGAACATGCTCAAGAACGCCCTGGAGGCCTCCGGCCCGGGGGACACGGTCACCTTGGAGTGCGCCGGCCGGGGGGAGGAGGCGGAGTTCTCGGTGCGCAACCCCCAGGTCATGCCTCCGGAGGTGCGGCGACAGGTCTTTCAGCGCTCCTTCTCGACCAAGGGCAAGGGCCGCGGCCTGGGCACCTACGGCATGAAGCTGCTGGCCGAGCGTCATCTCCGCGGCCGGGTGAGCTTCGATTCCGAGCCGGGGGCGGGCACCACCTTCCGGGCGCGCTTCCCCCGGCTGACGGCCTAGACGCCGCCGAAGGCGGCCTGGAGCCTCTCCGCGAAGGGCAGGTCCTTGCCCGCGGCCCGCTCCAGCTCCCCGGCGTCGAGCCAGAGCCCGCCGCACTGCGGGCAGGAATCCGCGGTGAGCCGGGGGTTGCTTGGGGCCGGGGTCTTGTGCAGGGGCTTGGCGCAGCAGCGGGGGCACAGCCCGGCCTTGCGGTCTTGCGCCGGGTCCACGGCCTTGGCCATGGGGGGCAGGGGCTTGGCGGCCGCGTCCAGGTAGCGGTCGAGCTCGTCCTTGTCGAACCAGACCCCGCCGCAGGAGGCGCACATGTCCACCTCCACCTGGCCCATGGTCTGGTCCGGGCCCGGGATGCTGCGGTCCTTGACCGGCACGCTCACGCTCTCCAACTCGGCGGTCAGGCATTTCGGGCAGTGCATGCTCCCTCCGGGCGCCTAGTCGGCGGGGATGCCGTAGAGCCCCAGCTTGTGGCGCCTGACGTAGTCGTAGGCGGAATACGGCATCAGGGCGTACCGGCCGTGCTTGCGCACCGCGGTCGAGGAGGCCTCGAACTCGATCTGGGGCAGGAACTGCACGTCCAGCTCTGTGGGCACCTCTTCGGTGTGCCCCTCTCGCTGGATGAAGGCCGCGCTCACTTCGTGGAGGTCCGGGTCGAAGCCCAGCCCGGGTTTGAGCCGGTTCTTCTCCAGCTTGGGTATGGTGTCGTCGCCGCCTGAGGCGTTCTTGAGCTTGTAGTGGTCGTCGCCCACCAGGTAATAGGCGTCCAGCTTCTGGGCCGGGTTGAGGGCCAGCAGGCGGAAGATGTTGGTCTCCCCGTCGTAGTCCGTGCCCACGGCGACGGCGGAGTAGTCGAAGAAGGGGGCGAAGGTCTCCAGCACCGCGCGGCCCAGGGGATGGCGCACCGCGGCCTTGGTCATGTCCGGCTTGCGCGGGTCGTCGCCGGCCATCACGAAGACCACCTTGTCGAGCTTGAGCTGGGCGATGGCCTGCAGGCCAATGAGCAGGTGCGCCCAGTGCAGGGGGTCTCCGGCCACCGGGTAGATGCCCACGCGCAGCTGGCGGCCGACCACGGGCTTGGCCCCGTCCGACTCCGAGGTGCGGATGGAGGCGCGCGGGTCGATGACCCCGGCCTTGATGTGGGCGTCGATGGCCTTGAGGAAGCCCTGGGCGTTGCGGGCGATGGTGGCGAAGAGCGGGTCGCTCGAGTGGCCGGGTAGGGCCGCCATGGCCGCGAGCTGGGACTCGATGCTGAGGCTGACCCGCGCCACGGCCGGACTGTACGCGTCGACCGAGACGTCCGTGGTCTCCTGCGGGGCCGCCCAGAGGCGCTTGGCCTCGTCGAAGCGGCGGCCCAGCCGGTTGGGCCGGCCCTGGACCGTCTCCAGGGTCGTCTCCGTCTCTTCCCCGGCCTGCGCCGCCGGGACCGGGACCACGGCCGGAGGCGGGACGGCGGGAGCTGGGAGGACCGGGGCAGGGGCCGCGACGATCGCGGCGGGGGAGACTTTCGGGCCCGCCACGGCCTGGGGTGAGAGGGTCGGGCTCAGGGACCCAGAGAGCGAGGCCGCCGAGAGTCCCGGCGTCAGCGTCGGGGCGGAGCCGAGCCCGGAGCGGACCCCGCCGGCGCCGGAGAGCTCGACGCGCTCCACGGCCGCGGACTTGGCGCCCTGGGTCTGCGCCCGGGCCGGGAGCGCGGCCAGGGCGAGCGCGAGGAGGATGAGGGGTCGGCGGGGCGCGCGGCGCATGGGAAAAGTATAGCGGTCAAACGGCTTCCGTGCCAGGGGCCGTTGTAGTATCATAGACACCGGTATGCGTCTGGGCGACAAGCTGATCCTGGTCTCCTCGGCGATCGTCATCGCCGTGCTCGGCTGCGGGGGCTTCCTGGCCATGCGCGCCTACGAGGACTTCCAGGTGCGGCTGGCCAAGGGGCAGGCCCTGCAGCACGCCGACGTCATCGCCAAGAGCGTGCGCTACCACATGCTCAAGAACCGGCGCGACGACGTGCAGTGGATCATCGAGACGGTGGGGCGGCGGGAAGGCCTCTTCGACATCCGGGTCTTCAACGACAAGGGCGCAGTCGCCTACGCCTCGCGCCGGCAGGACATCGGCGGGCGCGAGGACATCGCCTCCGAGCGCTGCGCCTACTGCCACGCCCCCGGGGCCCGGCTGGCGCCCGAGACCACGACCTTGGACGCGGCGCGCCTGGTCACCTCCGGCGCCGGCAGCCGCCAGATCGCGGTCATGGCCCCGATCCGCAACGAGCCCGCCTGCCACGGTTGCCACCCCGCGCGCCGCAAGGTCCTGGGCAGCCTCGAGGTCATCCAGACCGTCGACGAGCTGGCCCGGCAGATCGCGGCCAACCGCCGCCGGTCCCTCGTCCTGCTGGTCGTCCTGGTCGTGCTCGTCGCCGCGGCCCAGGGCCTGCTCACCCTGCACGAGGTCACGCTGCCCGTGGGCCGCCTGCACGCGGGCTTCGACCGCGTGGCCGCGGGGGACCTGGCCTCCCGCGTGGACGCCGCCGGCTCGGGCGAGCTGGCCGCGCTGTCCCGGGCTTTCAACTGCCTCACCGGGCAGCTGCAGGAAGCCAAGGCCCGGCTCGACCATTGGACCGACGAGCTTTCCGCGCAGGTGGCGCGCGCCACGGGGGAGCTGCGGGAGTCCAACCGGCGCCTGGAGGCCGCCAGCCGCCTCAAGTCCGATTTCGTGCGGGACGTCTCGCACGAGCTGCGCGCGCCCCTGGGCAGCATCGCGAGCTGTCTGCACGCCGTGCTGGGCGGCTACGCGGCGGACGAGCGCACCCGCCAGGAGCTGCTGGAGCGGGCCTGCCGCAAGACCGAGGCGCTCACCCAGATGGTGCGCGACCTGCTGGACCTGGCCCGGCTGGGGGAGTCCGGCCAGCCGTGCAGCCGCGAGTCCGTGGACCTCGCGGCCCTGCTGGGCCGCGCCGGGGAGCTCTTCCAGGCCAAGGCGGCCGAGCGGGGCGTGCGCCTGGAGCTGGAGCTCGCCCCGGGCGTGCCGCCGGTCGACGCCGATCCGCGCGACCTGGAGATGCTGGTGACCAATCTCCTGGACAACGCCATCAAGTACAACCGCCGGGGCGGCCGGGCCACGGCCGCCCTCGGCGTCCGGGACGGCGCCGTGCGCCTGACCGTGGCGGATACCGGGATCGGGATCGCCCGCGAGGATATGCCCCGGCTCTTCAACGAGTTCTTCCGCAGCGAGGCCGCCCGCAAGCATGAGAAGGAAGGCACGGGCCTGGGGCTGTCCATCGTCAAGAAGCTCGTCGACAGGCAGGGGGGCAGCCTCTCCGTCCACAGCGAGGCCGGAGTCGGCACGAGGTTCGAGATAAGCTTTGCGGCGAGGGTCGCATGAGGAGGCATCGTATGAGCGAGTCGAAGGCGAAGATACTGATCGTGGACGACGACGACGACCAGGTGGCGGCGCTGCGCGTCGTCCTGGAGAGCCGGCAGTACCGGGTGGTCTCCGCGTCGGGGACCAAGACCGGCACCGAGGTGCTGGAGCGCGAGGCCCCGGACCTGATCATCCTGGACATGATGATGGAGGGCAAGGGCGCGGGGTTCCTGTTCTCCCGCCAGGTCCGCAAGATGGAGCGCTTCAAGGGCATCCCCATCCTCATGCTGACCGGGATGCGCAGCCAGACCGGCTTCTCCTTCCCGGGAAAGGACAAGGACCCGCAGTTCCTGCCCGTGGACGAGTTCGCGGAGAAGCCCTTGAACCCCCAGGACCTGCTCAGGCGCGTCGAAGGCCTGCTCGCCAAGGCGCGCGCGGCCTAGGCGCCCCCGGGGGGCTTTGACCTCGTTTTGACCGGCTGGGCCCATACTATGGGCAGCGCCGCTGGAGCGCGAGCATGCATATGCCCTGTCGGCCGATCCACCGCATGATCGAGGACCAGGTCCGCCGCTGGGAGGCCTTGGGGGAGACGCACGCCCGCTCCTTCATGGCCCAGCCTGTCATCGCCATCTCCCGCCTGCCGGGCTGCGCGGGCCGCGCCGTCGCCGAGGAGCTGGCCCGGCTCATGGGCTTCGCGCTCTTCGACCGGGAGCTCATCGACCGCGTCGCCGAGCGCGCGCACCTGAGCGCCGACGAGGTCTGCGCCCTCGACGAGAAGGGGCGGTCCATGCTGGAGGAGTTCGTGGACTCGCTGATCCGGCAGCGCTACGCCGGGGAGGACTACTTCCGCCATCTCTGCCGCACCGTGCTGGCCATCGCCAAGCGCGGCCGGGCCGTTATCCTGGGCCGGGGGGCGAGCTTCATCCTGCCGCCCCGGACCTGCCTGCGCGTCCTGCTGGTGGCGCCCCTGCCGGCCCGGGTGGCGAGCCTGAGCCGGCGCCTGGGCCTCGGCCCGGAGGAGGCCCGCCGGCGCATCCTGCAGGTCGAGGCGGACCGGCGGGCCTTCATCCTCAAGCACTTCCACCGGGACCTGACCGACCCGACGGCCTACGACCTGACCCTCAACACCGAGGAGGCCGGGGGCACGGACACGGTCGACGCCATCCGGCTGGCCTGGAGCATGAAGTGCGAGCTCCGGCGCGCGCCGGAGCCCGCGCTCCGTTAGCCGGCGCCGGCCTCAGCGGCCGGTCGTGAACCGGCGCAGCATGGTCAACCGCACCGTCCCGTCCTGGCCGAGCATGCGGGCCCGGATCTGGTAGAGCCCCGGCGTGATATCCGAGCTGTCGAACCACCAATAGCCGCTGGCCTGGCGGCAGGGCAGCCAGGGCCCCTGGTTGACGCAGAACTCCACCCGGGCGGTGTCCTGCGGCGCGCTGACGCGGAAAGAGTAGTGGGGCCCGTCCACGGCCTCGCCTTCCCGCGGGAAATCGATGGCGACGGTCTCCTTGGCCTTGGCCAGGCGGGCCGTCTCCTGGCGGAACTCCTTCTGCATGACGTTCTTCTGTCTCATCTGACCTCCTCCTGATCTCGGCCGCGGAGCGCGGCCGGATGCTCGACTATTCTATGAAGGCTGGGTCAGAGCAACGTCAAAACGGCGCGGGCCGGACCCCTTGCTATACCGGTATTTTAATTCCTATATATATGAGCGGAGGCTCGATGCCTAGGCAGAGGATACTCGTCGTCGAAGACCATCCGGACATGAACCGGTTCTACGACAACCTGCTGCGCCAGCTCGGCCGCAAGACCCCTCTGGAGTACTTCCTGGCCAAGAGCGTGCCCGAGGCGCGCCGGCTGATGGAGAAGCAGGCCGTGGATCTCATCATCCTGGACTGGATGCTGCCCGGGACCTCCGGCCTGGACCTGCTCAAGGAGGTGCGCGGCCGGCACGAGCATAAGGACATCCTGGTCATCGTGGTCACGGCCAAGGGCATGGCCAAGGACTGCGCCGAGGCCCTCGACGCCGGCGCCGACGACTTCCTCTCCAAGCCGTTCAACGTGGACGTGCTCCTGGCGCGCCTGCGCAGCCTGGCCCGGCGCCAGGAGCGGCCGTGGCAGGCGGCCACGCCCATCGAATGCTGCGGCATCCGGCTCGACCCGTCCCGCGGCGAGGTGACGGCGGCGGGCAAGCCGGTGCATCTGCATCCCAAGGAGATGCTGCTCCTGGAGGTGTTCCTTCGGCGGCCGGGCGTCCTGCACACGGCCGCCGCCTTGTGGGAGCGCGGTTGGGGCTTCGATTCCGACAACTGGGAGCACATCCTGGTCTCCACCATCTCCAGCCTCAAGAAGAGCCTCGGCCCCAAGAAGGGGGAGCTCCTGGAATGCCGCAGGAGCCTGGGCTACATCTTCAACCCTTGAGGCGCCGCGCCCGCCCGGCTCTGACCTAATTCTGACGTCCGCTTCCTATCATATTTTAGAGATAGGGGGGTGCGGATGAAGAGATGCGGCGACGGGATAGCTCTGGCTGACACTCCGGAGAAGTGCGTGGGGGGTACGGTCCTGGTGTGGGTCCTCGACCCTCTGGATGTCGGCGTCGCCCAGGAAGTGGCCAAGGCTCTGTGCCGGTCCATAGGGCTGGACTCCGATGCGTGCTTGATGATCTCGGCCGAGGTCTCGGAAAAAGGGAGCGGCCTGCTCGGCTCCGATGCGGGCGGCCTGCTGGTGCTCTGCCCGCGCGGCGCCCGGGTCAGCATCGAGGCCGTGGATTTCCTGGGGCCGCCGGCTCCGACCCGGATCTGACTGTCGTCCGCCATCTCCATCGATGAGCAGCCAGGGACGCAGGGGTCTGAGCGTGATGAGCCCGGCAGCCGCCATCCTCCTCCGGATCGTCGCCATCATCGTCCTGGCGCAGGTGCTGATGCGCCTGATCCTGGACAACTTCCTGCCTCTGCCCCCGGCCTGGGGGGAATATCTGCTGAGCATACTCCTGGCTCTGGCCTTCGCCGTCCCCCTCCTCTATCATCAGATCCGGCGCGAGATCAGGCGCCGGACAGAAGCGGAGACGGAACTGCGGCGGCGGGCCGAATCGCAGTCCGCCCTCCATGAAATCGCGCGACTCTCCTTCGGGGATCTGCCTTTGGAGGAGTTCCTCAGCCGGGCGCTCGACCGGATCCTCGCCGTGGAGTGGCTGGGCCTGGGGCGCAAAGGGATGATCTTCTCGGCCGACCAGAAGGAGCAGGCGCTGCTGCTGCGCGCTTGCCGCGGCCTGGAGGCTGATTCGGACGTGTGCACCCGCGTCGCTTTCGGAGAATGCGTCTGCGGCCGGGCCGCCGGCAGCCGGACGGTCGTGACGGGAGGGGAGGACGACCCCGAGCACCGGCGCCGGCATCCCTGCGCCGTCCCCCACGGGCATTGCGCGGTCCCCATCCTGCAGGGAGACCTCTGCCTGGGCGTGCTCCAGGTGAATCTCAAGCCCGGCCAGCCCTGCCCGCCCGAGGCGGCCGCGTTCCTGCAGGCCGTCGCCGGCCTGGTGGCGGGCATCCTGGCGCGCGGCGCGGCGGAGGAGGAGCGCAACCGGCTGGCCACGGCCATCGAGCAGGCCACGGAGAGCGTGATCATCACGGACCCGCGCGGGCTCATCCAGTACGTCAACCCGGCCTTCACCCGCTCGACCGGCTATGCCCGCAGCGAGGCGATGGGCCAGACCCCCCGCCTGCTCAAGAGCGGGCGCCACGGCCCGGAGCTCTACGAGACCCTTTGGCGGACCATCCGCAGCGGCAACATCTGGGAGGGCCGCCTGACGGACCGGAGGAAGGACGGGGCCCTCTTCGAGAACGAGATCACCATCACGCCGGTCAAGGAGAACGGCGGGAACCTGGTCAACTACGTCGCGGTCTGCCGCGACATCACGGTCCTGTCCGCCCTGGAGGAGCAGATGCGCCGGTCCCAGAAGATGGAGGCGGTCGGGCTGCTGGCCGGAGGCATCGCCCACGACTTCAACAACGTCCTGACCACCATCGTGGGTTACAACTACTTCATCATGGAGGCCCTGGAGCCCGGCCATCCCCTGCGCGCCTTCAGCCAGGAGATCCGGCGCTCCGCCGAGCTGGCCGGGTCGCTCACGCACCAGTTGCTGGCCCTGGGCCGCCACCAGATCGTCCAGCCGCGGGTCATGGACGCCAACAGCGTCATCATGTCCTTGGGCAAGATGCTGCGCCGGCTGGTGGGCGAGGACATCGAAGTGGAGCTGGAGACCCACCCCGCGCTCTGGCCTGTGAAGATGGACACCGGACAACTCGAGCAGGTGGTGCTCAACCTGGTCATCAACGCCCGCGACGCCATGCCCAAGGGCGGCCGCCTGACTTTGACCACCCGCAACCTCACCGCGCGCAAGGACCGCAGCCCTGACCCCGGTGTGGACCTGCCCCCGGGGCAGTACGTCTGCCTGGAGGTGCGCGACACCGGGGTGGGAATAGACGAAGCCGCCCGGGCGCACATCTTCGAGCCCTTCTTCACGACCAAGGAGCCGGGCCGGGGCACCGGGCTGGGGCTCTCCACGGTCATGGGCATCGTCAAGCACTACCGGGGCTTCATCTCGCTGCAGAGCGCTCCCGGCCACGGGACGGTGTTCCGGGTCTACCTGCCCCGGGTCGAGGGCGGGGTCCAGGCTTTGGTGCCCGGAGACGTCCCCAAGGCCGTGCGCGGCGGGCATGAGACCATCCTGGTGGTGGAGGACAACGACGCCCTGCGCGCCATCATCAAGAAGGCCCTGCGCGAGAAGGGCTACCGGGTCTTCTCCGCGCGCAGCGCGGAGGACGCGGTGGCGCTGAGCGGGCGGCTCAAGGAACGCATCGAGCTCCTGCTCGCCGACGTGGTGCTCCCCGACCTGGAGGGGCCGGAGCTGGCCAAGCGCCTCGCGGCGTCCCGCCCCGAGCTGCGGGTGCTCTTCATGTCCGGATATCCGGGCGGCGTCGGGGCGCAGGGCACCTTGGGGCAGGAGGCGCCGCTCATCGAGAAGCCGTTCTCGCCGGAGCAGTTGCTCGGCTTCGTGCGCCGGGCGCTCGACGCGTCCCAGGTCGAGATGTTCTAGCGCGCGTCACCTGCCCGTATGGAAAGCGGGGCAGGTGCCGTGCGTCAATGGCGTTCTCCTTAACGCACGGCAGCGCGCTAGGCCCGGGGCAAAGTGAAGTAGAACGAAGAGCCCCGGTCCACCACGCTCTCGGCCCAGATGCGGCCGCCGTGCAGCTCCACCAGACCGCGCGAGATCTCCAGGCCCAGGCCCAGCCCCGGCTGCTGGTCGGCCGGCTTGCCGGCCTGATAGAAGCGCTCGAAGATCAAGGCCAGGTCCTGCGGCGCGATGCCCAGCCCCGTGTCCCGCACGCAGAAGCGCACGAAGCCCTCCTCCGGTGCGATGGAGAGGCGCACGCTGCCCCCGGAGCGGGTGAACTTCAGGGCGTTGGTGACGAGGTTGGAGACGACCTGGTAGATGCGCAGGACGTCCGCCCGCACCATCAGCCCGGTGTCCGCGGGGCCCTCGCACTCCAGGGAGATGGATTTCGCCTCGGCAACCAAGCGGTGCTCCGCCGCGGTCTCCTGGATGAGGGCCCAGGCGCCGACCGTCTCGACCTGGAGCTCGAGCTTCCTATTGCTGAGCTTCACGGCGTCGAGGAGGTCGCCGAGCAGGGCGGTGAGCCTTTCCGCTCCCTTGCGGATGGTGGAGAGGCCCTGGCGGACCTCCGGGGCCCGGCCGGGGGTGAGCTCCTGGCGCAGCAGGTGCGTGGAGTAGCCGTAGACGACGGACAAGGGGTTCTTGAACTCGTGCGAGATGTTCTCCAGCAGGCGCAGATGCCGGCCCAGGCGCGCCTGGGCCGCCTCCAGGCGGGAGCTTTGGCTGACCAGGTCGGTCTTGAGCCGGTGATGCTCCAGGGCCCGGCGCACGGCTGCGAGCAGCACGTCGGGCGTGAAGGGCTTGAGCACGTAGTCGAAGGCGCCTTCGCGCAGGGACTGCAGGGCGGAGGCCACCGAGCCGTAGGCGGTGATGATGATGCTCACGCAGAGGGGGCGATGCTCGCGCGCGAAGGAGACGACGTCCAGGCCGGAGCCGGAGGCCAGGCGCAGGTCCGAGACGATCACGGAGAAGTCCCGGCGGCGCAGCTCCGCGCAGGCGGCCTCGGCGCTCGGGACGGCCGTCACCGTCCGGCCGGCGCCCTCCAGGATGGAGCGGGCGTAGCTCAGTCCCTCCTCGTCGTCGTCGACGAGCAGGATGCCCCCGTCTGGTTCCCCCGAACCCATGCCGCGCACCTCCTTAAAGATGACCTCACGAGATTGATAGCAGGAACACGCTGTTGCGTCAATGCACATCAGTGTAACTCAGGATAACATGGATGTTACTCAGGCTGCAGCGCTCATGACTGCCTCAGACAGTCCTCTGCACCAGGCTCGTAGCCTGCCGCAGGCGACCAGGAAGACCCGTCTCCCATGACCTCGGCCCGGAGCAGCCTAGCGAGGGCCGCGGTGAGACCGAGCCCGACGAAGTAGAGCAGGAAGAGCCCGGCGGGCAGGAGCACGGCCTCGGTCGCGGCCCGGGCCTCGCTCCAGGTCCGCGCCCAGAGCCGGCGCAGGCCCCCCGCGCTCATCGCAGCACCACCAGGTCTCCCAGGACCATGGCGTTGAGCCGGGCGGAGCGGAAGGCGGCGATGGCGTCTTCCGGCGTGCAGGCCAGCGGCTCTCCCAGGTCCGCGCCGGAGAGACGCGGCAGGCCGGTCAGGCCGCGGAAGGCCCGCAGCAGCCCGAGCAGGCGCGGGTTCTGCCCGGCTGCGGCCTCGTCGAGCGCCTGCGGTGCCGCGGCATCGGGCCGCCTGAGGATGCTGCGATTGCCCCGGCTGCGGGGGCCGAACTCCATGCGGCCTTGGAACCAGCCTACGGACTTGCCCTCCGCAAGCAGCGCTGCGGTCGTCCGGAAGAGCTCGTCTTCGGGAAGCTCGCGGCCCTGCAGGCCCGCGTTGCTCAAGGCCCGGCGGATGCGCGCGGCCGTGAAGTCAGGGCCCAGGTACGGGTCCAGGAGCCTGGTCCGGGGGAGGCTCCAGAGGGAGTGACTCACGAAGGCGGCGGCGCCCAGGGCTCCGGCCGCGTCGCCCGCGGCCGTCTGGACGAAGATCGACTTGAAGCCCGAGTCCTCCAGGATGCGCTGGCCCGCCGCCTCGTCGGTCACGGCGGTCGCGGCCAGGCACAGGCTGTCGAGCCCGGTGTCGCGGCGCAGCTCGCGCGCCATGGCCGCCACGGCTGCTTCGCCGAGGTCGTGCCGGGCGGGGCGGCGCAGCTCCTCCGAGAGGCGCACGGTCAGGCCCGCGCCGCGGCCGCGCGCCGCGACCGCCCACTCCCCGCCGTCGTCGACGGTGAGGATGGCCGCCTCCGCGAAGGGCGAGGGGAGGAACGCCGCCGCGGCCTGGGCCAGATGGCGCTTGACGAAGAAGACCGGCCCCGCGAAGCCCGTCTCCTCGCGCACGGTCATGGGCAGGCAGAGCCCGTCCTTCAGCCAGCCGGGCATCTCGGCCCGGAAGCGGCCGAACGAGCCGGGCCAGGAGCGCAGGTGCCCGGCCAGGACGCGGGCCAGCTTCAGGAAAGGCTTCTCGTGGAAGACGACCGCGTCGAGGTCCAGCGCCGTGATCCCGCCGGCCTGCAGGCAGTAGTTGAGGGCCCGCAAGGGCAGTCCGGCGCAGCCGGCGCCGCGGGAGAAGCGGGTTTCCTGGGCGGCGGCTATGACCCGGCCGCCCTGCATGAGGCAGGCTGCGGCGTCGGGAGCGTGGGCGCTGAGCCCGAGGACCTGGGAGTTCAGGGGAGCTTCTGCGCCAGGACGCTCTTGGTCTGGCCGCGGCGGAAGGCTTCCAGACGCCGCTTGAGGCCGGCGTCCGAGAGCGCCAGGATGGCCACCGCGAGCAGAGCCGCGTTGGCCGCCCCGCCCTCGCCGATGGCAAAGGTCCCCACGGGCACTCCCTTGGGCATCTGCACGATGGAGAGCAGGGAGTCGAGCCCGCCCAGGTGCTTGGAGGCCATGGGCACTCCCAGCACCGGCAGGGCGGTCTTGGCCGCGACCACGCCGGCCAGGTGGGCGGCGCCCCCGGCGCCCGCGATGACCACCCGCAGGCCGCGGCCTTGCGCCGAGGCCGCGTAGCGGGCCACCGCGTCCGGGGCCCGGTGCGCCGACAGGACCCGGCATTCGTGCTCCACCGCGAAGCCCTTGAGGATCTCGGAGGCGGCCTTCATGGCCTCCCAGTCGCTGCGGCTGCCCATCAAAATACCGACCAGTGGCTTCTTCATCGGATCGCCAGTATCTCCCCCGCGATGTCGCGCCGGTAGTGCATGCCGTCGAAGCTCAGACGGGACACCCCTTCATAAGCCAGGCGTTTGGCCGCGGCCGCGTCCGCCGCCCGGGCCGTGACTCCGACGACCCGGCCGCCGGCCGTGGTCCAGAGGCCGCCTGGCCGCGCGGTCCCGGCATGGAAGAGCATGAGGTCTTCGCGGGCCGGGAACTCCTCGATGCCGGTGATGGGGCGCCCCGTCATGGGCGCGCGCGGATAGTTCTCGGACGCCAGAGTGACGCAGACGCAGGCCCCGGGGCGCACCTTGAACTCGGCCGGGCCGAGCCGCCCCTCGGCGCAGGCCAGGCAGAGGGCGGCGAGGTCGCAGTCCAGCAGGGGCAGGATGGCCTGCGTCTCGGGGTCGCCGAAGCGGCAGTTGAACTCCAGGACCTTGGGGCCCTGGGCGGTCAGCATGAGCCCGGCGTAGAGCACGCCGCGGTAGTCCAGCCCGTCGGCGCGCAGGCCGGCCAGGACCGCGTCGAAGATCCCGCGGATGGAGGCTTCCAGCTCCGCAGAGGTCTCCACCGGGGCGAAGGCGCCCATCCCCCCGGTGTTGGGCCCTTTGTCGCCGTCGAGGAGCCGCTTGTGGTCGCGGCTGTGGGGCAGGAGCTTGTAGGTCCGGCCGTCCACCAGGGCCAGGACGGAGAGCTCAGGGCCGCAGAGGCACTCCTCGATGACCACGGTCTCGCCTGCGGCCTGCAGGGTCTTGAGGCGCATGAAGTCCTCGACCGTCTCCTTGGCCTCCTCCCGGTCCGCGCAGACCCGCACGCCCTTGCCCGCGGCCAGGCCGTCGGCCTTGACCACGAGGGGGCCCTTCATGGAGTCGATGGCCGAGGCGGCCTCCGCGGTCGTGGCGCAGGAGCGGCCCCGCGCCGTGGGGATGCGGTGGCGGGTCAGGAAGCGCTTTGCGAAGGACTTGGAGTATTCGAGCCGGGCCGCCGCTTGGCCCGGGCCGAAGACGCGGACCGCGGCCTTGCGCAGGACGTCGGCCACGCCCGCGGCCAGGGGCCCCTCCGGACCCACGATGACCAGGTCCACCCCTTTCTCGGCGCAAAAGCCCGCCACCGAGAGGCCGTCGCAGGGGTCCAGCGCCACGCATTCGGCCAGGGCGGCGATGGCGTCGGAGCCCGGGGCGCAGTAGAGCTTCTGGACCAGGCGGCTCTGGGCCGTCCTCCAGGCCAGGGCGTGCTCGCGCCCGCCGGAGCCCAGGATCAAGACCTTCATCCCGCGGCCGCCTTGCGCCCCTTCCGGACCTTGGCCGTCCGCTCGAAGTCCGGGATGGGCGTCGGGTACTTGCCGGTGTAGCAGGCCGTGCAGAAGCCCGCCGGGTCGCCGCCGCCGGCGGCGCGCAGCAGGCGCTCGAGCTCCAGGTAGTTGAGGCTGTCCACCTCCAGGAAGCGCTGGATCTCCGCCACCGAGTGCCGGGCCGCGATGAGCTCCTCGTCGCGCGGGGTGTCGATGCCGTAGTGGCAGGGGCTGACGATGGGCGGGCAGGAGACCGCCATGTGCACCTCGCGGGCTCCGGCCCGGCGCAGGCTCTTGGCGATCTTCATGGAGGTGGTGCCGCGCACGATGGAGTCGTCCACCAGGACCACCCGCTTGCCCTGCAGGGTCTCGTGGACCGGCGCCAGCTTGAGCTCCGCCGCGATCTCGCGCAGCTCCTGGCTGGGCTTGATGAAGGTGCGGCTGACGTAGTGGCTGCGCACCAGGCCCATCTCGAAGGGGATGCCGGACTCGTCCGAGAAGCCCAGGGCCGCGGAGACGCCGGAGTCGGGCACCGGCACCACCACGTCGGCCTTGAGGCCCTTGGTCTGGCGGGCCAGCTCCCGGCCCATCTCCCGGCGCACGGCCTGCACGTTGCGGCCGAAGATCAGGGAGTCGGGCCGGGCCAGGTAGATCTGCTCGAAGACGCAGCGCGTCAGGGGGGCGGGAGGGAAGGGCTTGCGGCTGGAGACCTTGCCGCCCCTGACCACGACGACCTCGCCGGGCTCGATCTCGCGCACGTAGCGGGCCTTGAGGAGGTTGAGGGCCGAGGTCTCCGAGGCCAGGATGAAGGCGCCGCCGAGCTCGCCCAGGACCAGGGGCCGGAAGCCGTAGGGGTCGCGGGCCGCGATGAGCTGGTCCGGGGCCAGCAGCAGCAGGCAGCCGGAGCCCTCCACCTGGCGCAGGCTCGCGATGACGGCCTCCTCCAGGGGGCCCGGCTCGCGGGCCAGGAGGTGCGCGATGATCTCGGTGTCCGTGTCGGACTGGAAGATGGCGCCGCGGTGCTCGAGGCTGCGGCGCAGGCGGGCGGCGTTGGTCAGGTTGCCGTTGTGCGCGATGGCCACCGGGCCGTGCGTGGTCTTGAAGAGCAGGGGCTGGGCGTTCTTGACGTGGCTGGCCCCGGTGGTCGAGTAGCGCACGTGGCCGATGGCGCTCTCGCCGGTCAGCGACTGCAGGGCCGCCCGCGTGAAGACCTCGGAGACCAGGCCCATGCCCACGTGCGGGCGCAGTTCCCCGCGCCAGGCCGCGACGATGCCCGCGGACTCCTGCCCGCGGTGCTGCAGCGCGAAGAGGCCCAGGTGCGCGAGCTGGGCCGCCTGCGGCGAATCAGAGATCCCGACTATCCCGCACAATGGGTTCTAGCCTCGGCAGTACTCCACGGCGTTGCGGAACATCTCGAGGCCCACGCCCTCCTTGACGAAGGTCTGCCTGGTCCAGTTGGGATGCTGGAACCTCGTGGTGTAGCGCTCCGGATGCGGCATCATGCCCAGGCAGTTGCCCTCCGGATTGGTCAGGGCCGCGATGTTGAAGATGGAGCCGTTGGGGTTGGCGGGGTAGCCCGCCAGCTTGCCGTCGTCGCTGACGTACTGCATGGCGATCGACTTGTTCTTCTTGAGATCCTCGAGCTGGCGGGGGGACTTGAGGACCAGCTTGCCCTCCCCGTGGGCCACGGGCAGCTCGATCATCTCGGGCAGCCCTTTGAAGAAGAGGCAGGAACTCTGGGTGTTGAGGCGCAGGTGCACCCAGCGCGCCTCGAACCGGCCGGAGTCGTTGGCCGTGAAGCCCGCCGTCTGCTCGCCGCCGTGCGAGGCCGGGAGCACCCCGGCCTTGACCAGGGCCTGGAAGCCGTTGCAGATGCCCAGCACCGGCCGGCCCAGGCGCACGAAGTTGCGCAGCTCCTTGAAATAGAGCCGAATCTGGTTGGCCAGGATGCGCCCGGCGCCCACGTCGTCGGAGTAGGAGAAGCCGCCGGGCAGGATCAGGATGTCGAAATCCATGAGCTTGGTCTTGCCGGTGCGGACGCGGTCGATGTGCACGCGCTCCGAGGCGCCGCCCACGGCGTCGAAGGCGGCCGCGGTCTCCAGGTCGCAGTTCGTGCCGGCCGCGCGCAGGACCAGGACCTTGGGCTTCTTCATGCTCCCAGCCTCCGGGGCAGGGCGCCTTGCCAGGCGCACTTAAGGTCGCAGAGTTGGGCCTCCAGGGCCACGCGCCCGTCGAGGCCGGTGACCTTGAGGACCGGGTTGGCCATGGTCGTGCCCACCCGCTTGACCGGTGCGCCGCGCATGGTCTTGAGGAAGGCGGCCTCCCGGTCCGGAGCCACCTCGAGCAGCAGCCGGCTGGGGCTCTCGGAGAACAGCAGGATCTCGTCCGAGTAGATGGGCGCGCGGCGGGGCAGCTCGTCGAGGTCGAGGCAGGCCCCGAACTCGCCCGTGAAGCACATCTCGGCCGCGGCCACGCCGAGTCCGCCTTCCGAGAGGTCGTGGGCGGAGAGGACCAGGCCCTTGCCGAGGGCCGCCTGCAGGAGCTTGAAGAGGGACAGGGCCGCGGCGGGGTCCGCGCTGGGGACCGTGCAGCTGGCACAGCGGCCGCAGACCTCGTGGAACAGGGATCCGCCGAGTTCCTCGGCGGTGAGTCCCGCCAGGTAGAGCGCGTTGCCGGGGCCCTTGATGTCCATGGTCAGGGCTTTGCGCACGTCCGGGACCGGGGCCAGGGCGGAGATGAGCAGCGTGCCCGGGATGGCCAGGTCCTTCCCGCCGACGTCCTTGGTCTGGTTGTAGAGGCTGTCCTTGCCCGAGATGAAGGGGGTCCCGAAGCCCAGGGCCGCGTCGCGGCAGCCCTCGGCCGCGCGCACCAGCGCGCCGAGCTGGACCGGGTCCTCGGGGCTGCCCCAGCAGAAGTTGTCGAGCAGGGCGGCGCGCGAGACATCGGCGCCCACGCAGAGCAGGTTGCGCAGCGCCTCGTCCACGCAGGCCAGGGCCATGCGGTAGGGGTCGAGCTTGCCGTGGTTCGGGTTGATGCCGTGGCTGACCGCGAAGCCCTGGAAGTCCGCGGCGTCGCCGGTGGCAGCGTGGGGCCAGATGACGCAGGCGTCTCCGGGGCCGTCGTGGCGGATGCCCTGCAGGGGCTTGATGACCGTGCCGCCCTGGACCTCGTGGTCGTACTGGCGGATGACCCATTCGCGGCTGCAGACGTTGAGGTGTCCGAGGCATTCGGTGAGGATCTGGGCGAGGCTCTTCTTGTGCGCGGGGGACTTGGCCGGGGCCGACTTGGCCGGGGACCAGACGGCCGTCCTTTCCGCGCGGGGCAGGCCGTGGTGCAGGAAGCGCATGTCGAGGTCCACGACCGGGGTCCCGGCGTGCGCCACCTGGAGGCGGCCGGAGGACGTGAACTCGCCTAGCACCGCGGTCTCGCAGGACTCGGCGGCGAAGACCTCCTTGAAAGCCTTGAGGTTCTTGGGCGGGACCGCGAAGACCATGCGCTCCTGCGACTCCGAGAGCCAGATCTCCCAGGGCGCCAGGTCGCTGGCTTTGAGCAGGGCGGCTTCCAGACGGACGCGGGCCCCGCAGTCGGCGGCCAGCTCCCCGATCGCCGAGGAGAAGCCTCCGGCGCCGCAGTCCGTGAGGCCCCGGTAGAGCCTCTTGTCGCGGGCGACGAGGAGGGCGTCGAGCATCTTCTTCTCGTTGATGGCGTGGCCGATCTGCACGGCGGAGAGCTGGGCCCCTTCCAGGGCCGCGGAGGAGAAGGTGGCGCCGTGCAGGCCGTCGCGTCCGGTGCGGCCGCCCGCGGCCACGATGAGGTCTCCGGGCTTGACCTCCTTGCGCACGGCCCAGGCCGGGGCCAGGCCGACCGTGCCGCAGAAGACCAGGGGGTTGAGGCGGTAGGCGTCGTCGAACCAGAGCCCGCCCGCGGCCGTCGGGATGCCCATGCGGTTGCCGTAGTCGCGCACGCCCGAGACCACGCTGTTGAGGATGCGGCGCGGGTGCAGGGCGCCTTCCGGGAGGGGCCCGGCGTAGTCCGGAGCGGCGAAGCAGAACACGTCGGTGTTGAGCACCGGCTTGGCGCCCAGCCCGGCGCCCATGACGTCGCGGATGACGCCGCCCACCCCGGTCTCGGCGCCGCCGTAGGGCTCGATGGCGCAGGGATGGTTGTGCGTCTCGACCTTGAAGGCCAGGGACCACTTGGAGCCGAAGGAGACGAAGCCGGCGTTGTCCTTGAACACGGAGAGGCACCAGGGCTTCTTAAGCTGCTTGGTGGCCTTGAAGATGGTCTCCTCGATGAGGCTCTTGATGAGGCGGGTCTTCCTGCCGTCGCTGAAGCGGATGGGGCTGGTGAAGGTCTTGTGCTTGCAGTGCTCGGACCAGGTCTGCGCCAGGGTCTCGAGCTCGGCCAGGGAGGGCTCGCGCTTGAGGCCCCGGAAATGGGACTGGATGGCGCAGAGCTCCCCGGCGCTCAGGGACCAGCCATGGCGGGCGCTGAGGGCCTGGAGCTCCGCGGGGCGCAGGCCGCCGAGGACCACGGTCTCGGTCCGGGGGGCTGGCGCGGCGGTGCGGGTCGCCGTCATGAGGCTTCGTGCAGGCTGACGCGGTGGACGATGGGATTGGCCAGCGAGCGGGCCACGGCGCGGTCGAGTTGCTGGCGGCTGCAGCGGCCGGCGATGTGATAGGCGAGCCCGCAGCGCACCGCTATGTCGGGGATGCCCAGGTCGCGCAGGGCGTCGCGCACGCTCTCGCCGACCGTGTCCGTCACCGTGGGTTTGAGCCAGACCTCCACGCGCCAGAGGCAGCCGTTGCCGGGGGCGGCGCAGGAGGCGTGCCAGACGCGGAACTCCTGCGTGACGCAGTCGCAGAGCAGCTCCCGCACGGCCACGTGGACATGGCCGAGGTTGAGGGCTCCGCGCATCTCGTAGAGCCGTCCCACGCGCACGGCGCGGGCGCTCAGCCCGGCGCTGTTGAGGAGCCACTGGGCGGACTGGCCTTCGGCGTCGGTGAAGTCGGACTTGAGGCAGACCTCCACGAGGTAGCTCCCGGGCCCGGCTGCGGCGGTCTTGACGGCGGCCGTCTCCGGGGTCTCTTTGGCGAGGACGGCGGTCTTGTCGCTCATGGGCTTCATCCTGTCACTATCCTGAGGAATTCCTCGTAGCGCCGCGCCGTGCCGGCCACGACTTCGGGCGGCAGGGCGGGAGGAGGCGAGGTCTTGTCCCATCGGACGCGTTCCAGATGGTCGCGCACGAACTGCTTGTCGAAGCTCTCCGGGGAGCTTCCCGGGCGGTAGCTCCGCGCGGGCCAGAGGCGGGAGGAGTCGGGGGTCAGCATCTCGTCGATGGCGATGAGCTGCTCTCCCAGGAAGCCGAACTCGAACTTGGTGTCGGCCAGGATGACGCCGCGCTGGGCCAGGAAGTCGGCCCCGAAGGAGTAGAGGGCCAGGGAGGCGGCCTCGAGGCGCTGGGCCGTGCCGGCCCCGACCAGGTCCGCCAGCTCGGCGCGGCTGATGTTCTGGTCGTGCCCCTGCTCGGCCTTGGTGGAGGGGGTGAAGATGGGCTGGGGCAGCCGGTCGGCCTCGCGCAGGCCGGGGGGGAGCTCGTGGCCGCACACGGCCCCGGTCTTGAGGTACTCCTTCCACCCCGAGCCGGCCAGATAGCCGCGCACCACGCATTCGGCGTCCACGCGGCGGGCTTTGTGGGCCAAAGTGACGCGGCCGGCGAAGCCCTCGCCCAGGGCGGCGCCGGCGGGAAGGGCCTGGCGCGCGTCGCTCAGGTCGGCGGAGAGGAAGTGGTTGGGGAGGATCCCGGCGGTCTTGCGGAACCAGAAGGAGCTGACCTCGGTGAGGACCCTCCCCTTGCCCGGGACGGGGGTGGGCAGGATGTGGTCGAATGCCGAGATGCGGTCCGTGGCCACGATGAGCAGCCGCTCCCCGAGGTCGTAGACGTCGCGGACCTTGCCTCGGCGCAGGAGCTTGAGGCCTGCCACGGTCCCGGCTTCGGGGGCTGCGCTCATTCCCATTCGATGGTGGCGGGGGGTTTGGAGGTGACGTCGTAGACCACCCGGTTGACGCCCTTGACCTCGCTGACGATGCGGCTGGAGATCCTCTGCACCAGCTCGTTGGGCAGGCGCGACCAGTCCGCGGTCATGCCGTCGAGGCTGTTGACGCTGCGCAGGACCACGGTGTTCTCGTAGGTGCGCGAGTCGCCCATCACGCCCACGGAGCAGACGGGCAGGAGCACGGTGAAGGCCTGCCAGACCTTGTCGTACCAGCCCGAGGCGTGCAGCTCCTCGCGCAGGATCGCGTCGGCCTCGGCCAGGACCTTGAGCCGCGGCCGGTCCACCGCGCCCAGCACGCGGATGGCCAGACCGGGGCCGGGGAAGGGGTGGCAGCCGAGGATGGAATGGGACAGGCCCATCTCGCGGCCCAGGCGCCGCACCTCGTCCTTGAACAGATAGCGCAGGGGCTCCACCAGCTTGAGCTTCATCTTCTTGGGCAAGCCGCCCACGTTGTGGTGGCTCTTGATGACGGCCGAGGGGCCGTGCACGGAGACCGACTCGATGACGTCCGGGTAGAGGGTGCCCTGGGCCAGGAAGGAGACGCCTTCGAGGCGCTTGGCCTCGCGCTCGAAGACCTCGATGAAGGTCTTGCCGATGATCTTGCGCTTGCGCTCCGGGTCGCTGACGCCGGCCAGGCGCTTGAGGAAGAGGGCGGAGGCGTCCGCGGTCTTGATGTCGAGACCGAGCTGCCTGCCCAGGACCTTCTCCACGCGCTGGCGGTCGTCCAGGCGCAGGAGGCCGGTGTCGACGAATATGCAGTGCAGGCGCTTGCCGATGGCCCGGTGGAGCAGGGTCGCGGCGACCGAGCTGTCCACGCCGCCGGAGAGGCCGCAGACCACCTGGCCGCCGCCGACCTGGGCGCGGATCTCGGCGACTTGGCTCTTGAGCAAAGACGCCATGGTCCAGCGCTGGGTCAGCCCGCAGATGCGGCGGGCGAAATTCTCCAGGATGCGGCCGCCCTGGGGCGTGTGCGCCACCTCGGGGTGGAACTGGACCCCGTACCAGCGCCGGGCCTCGTCGCCGATGGCCGCGTAGGGCGCGGTCCCGGTGCGGGCCAGGACCTTGAAGCCGTTGTGCAGGCGCTGCGCGCCGTCGCCGTGGCTCATCCAGACCTGCAGGCGCCTGGGGACTCCGGTGAAGAGCGGCGTGGCTCCGGTGAGCGTCACATCGGCGTGGCCGTATTCGCGCTGCCGCGCCGGGGCCACGCGGCCGCCGTGCAAAGACACCAGCAACTGCATGCCGTAGCAGATGCCCAAAATGGGCAGCCCCATCTCGAAGACCTCGGGGTGGGGCCGGGGGGAGCCCAGCCGGTGCACGGAGTCCGGCCCGCCGGAGAGGATGATCCCGGCCGGGTGGCGGCCGCGGATCTGCTCCGGCGTGGCGGAGAAGGGGAGTATCTCGGCGTAGACCTCGAGTTCGCGCAGACGCCGGGCGATGAGCTGGGTGTACTGGCTCCCGAAGTCCAGGATGAGGATGTCAGCGCGCGCCGTGGAAGGCGACGCGCTCATCCCTTGCCCATCCCGATGCGCTGGGCCTTCTGGAACAGCTTGCCCTCGGTCTTGATGGAGGGCGCGATGACGATCTCCGTGGTCTGCATCTCGCGGATGGTGGTGGCCCCGACCGAGCCCATGCAGGTGCGCAGGGCGCCGACCAGGTTCTGCGACCCGTCGTCGAGCCGCGAGGGGCCGAAGAGGATCTCCTCCAGGGTCCCGGTGACGCCCACCTGGATGCGCGTGCCGCGCGGCAGGTTGGCGTGCGGGGTTGCCATGCCCCAGTGGTAGCCCTGGCCGGGGGCTTCCTTGGTGCGGGCGAAGGCCGAGCCGACCATGACGCCGTCCGAGCCGCAGGCGACGGCCTTGCAGATGTCGCCGCCCGTGGACATGCCGCCGTCCGTGATCATGGGGACGTAGCGGCCGGTGCGCTTGTAGTGGAAGTCGCGCGCGGCGGCGCAGTCCACCGTGGCCGTGACCTGGGGGACTCCCAGGCCCAGCACGCCGCGGGTGGTGCAGGCGGCGCCCGGCCCCACGCCCACCAGCAGGGCGGAGGCGCCGGCTTCCATGAGCTCGACGGCCACCGAGTAGGTGACCACGTTGCCGACCACGACCGGGATGTCCCTCTCCTTAATGAAGCGGGCGATGTCGAAGGGCTTGTAGCGCGATGCCTTGTGCCGGACCGTGGCCACCGTGGACTGGACCACGAAGATGTCGCAGCCCGCATCTTCCGCGATGGGGCCGAAGCGCTCCGCGTTCTGCGGGATGCAGGACACCGCGCAGGGGACCTTGGCCTTCTTGATCTCCTTGACCCGCTCCGCGATGAGGTCCTCCGAGACGGGCTTGCGGTAGGCTTCCTGGAGGAGCTTGGTGGCCTCTTCCGGGGAGGCGGAGGCGATGGCGGTGACGACCTCGCGCGGCTTCTCGTAGCGGGAGTTGATGCCGTCGAGGTTGAGGACCCCCAGGCCGCCGGCCTTGCCCATGGCGATGGCGAAGGGGGCGTCCACGACGCCGTCCATGGCCGAGGCCAGGAATGGGATGGGGAGCTTGACCTCGCCGATGGCGAGGCTGATGTCGACTTCGTCCGGATTGACGGTCACATCGCCCGGGACCAGCGCGATCTCGTCGAATCCGTAAACCCTGCGGGCTTCCCGGTCACGGCCTATGAAGAACGCCATCTCGGCACCTCCGTGGCGCGGCTCGGCGAATCGAAGTCCGATAAAATTTATCAATTTTGGAAGGTCCGCGCAACAGCGCTCAAGGCTTGCAGTCCCGGCCGCGATGCGGTACGCTATGTCTGCCATGGAATGCCCGAAATGCAAGGCCAACAACCCGGACGACGCGGTGTTCTGCTCGCTGTGCTATGAGAACTTCAAGCCCAAGCCCAAGACGGCGCAGGCCGGCGGCGGTTCCTGCGTGGCCTTCCCCTCCGTGGTCAGCACCGTGGAGGGCTTCCGCATCACGGGACCCCTGGTCATCCGCGAGGACGGCCTGTATTTCTTCTTGAAGGAATGCGAGCGCATCCAGGAGGGCCGGCTCGGGACCGCGGTGGGCGGCCAGATGGGGGGCGTGGTGGGGCACCTCATCGGCGCGGCCATCAACGAGGCCGTGGACAACATGAACGAAGCCGAGCGCTTCCGCCCCCCCAAGCTGATCTTCAAGCCCGCCTACGAGATCATGGAATCCGTGCAGAGGGCTCTGGGCGACGCTCCGGACATCCCGTCCTGCAAGGAGTTCTTCATCATCGAGAGGCGCGACATCACCCATCTCGAGTTCGGCTTCCTCGGCGGTCTGACCCTCAAGACCAAGTACCTCCAGATGGAGGTCGGCGGGATCGACCCTGCGGAGAAGGCCTCCGGCTATTTCATCCTGCGGCAGTACCCCTTCCAGCGCTGAGGCGCCGCGGGCCTTGCCGAATCCTGCGGCTTCTGTTATATTCCTGAATATGAATCCCTCCGTCCTCTTCCTCGCGGCCGCGCTGCTGGCCGCGGCCCCAGCCCGCGGGGATGACTACAGATACCGGCAGGCGTACTCCAGTCCCCAGCAGACGCGGGTCTACGTGATGCCCCCGGCCACCTACTACGAGCAGCAGCAGCGCTGGAGCGATTATCAGTATCAGCACCAGCAGGCGCAGCGCTGGGAGCAGGATCGCATCACGCAGGCGACCTGGCAGAGCCTCCAGGTCCAGCCGGTCTTCCCCGGGACCCGGCCCGGCGCGGAGCCGCGGCGCCCGCCGCCGTATCACGGCCCCACCAAGCCCCCGGAGATGAGCGACTCCAACGGCATCTACGCCCAGGCCATCAAGGACTATGTGGAGGCCCATTCGCAGGGCGATTTCGTCGTGGACGACTCCGCCTCCGGCCGGCGCTACCAGCTGCGGCTGACCAACGTCCGCTCCGACAGCGTGCGTCGGCTCCCCTCGGGGGAGATGGCGGGCTGCGCGGATTTCGAGACCACTTCCGAGCCCAAGCAGGCCCTCGACCTGGACTTCTTCCTGTCCGACGACACCGAAGACTGGAGCTGGCAGGTCAAGAAGATCCTGGTCCACGGGGTCAACGGCCAACTGCGCTACGCCTACGACTCATCCAACCAGATCGTGGCCGCCGCCCCGGCCAAGGCCCGGACCTCCGCCTCCGTGCCCAAGCCCTCGGCCCCGGCGCGCCTCTCGGCCGAGGTGGCATTGAAGGATTTCACCGGCGACGGCGTGCTCGCCGGCGGAGACACGGGGCGTCTGTCGGTCAAGGTCAGCAACGCGGGGCCCGGTCCGGCCTACGCTATCCGCCTGGCTTTGGAGACGCTGGCCCCGGTCTCGGGGCTGGAGATCCCGCCGGGTGCGGAGTTCGGGGACCTCAAGCCCGGCCAATCCGTCGAGAAAGAGGTGGCCTTGAGCGCCGCCGAGGGCGTCGGGGAGCAGAAGCTCGGCCTGCGCCTCTCCCTCCGGGAGGGCAACGGCTTCGACACCGAGCCCGTGGTCATCGACCTGCGCACCGTCCCCGCCAAGCCGCCCCGGCTCGAGGTCACCGACATCGGGGTGGGGCGCGGCGGACAGGTGCAGGCCGGAGAGCCGACCGAGGTCTCGGTGCGCGTGCGCAACGCGGGCGCCGGCCCGGCCGAAGGCGTGGAGGCGGTCTTGAACCTGGGCAGTGCGGACATCTTCATGTCCGGCGAGGCCAAGGCGGCTTTGGGCACTCTGTCGCCCGGCCAGGTCAAGACCGCCGCCTTCGAGTTCTTCGCCAACAAGCGCTTCAAGAACGGCCAGACCCTGCCCGTGAGCCTGACCGTCACCGAATCCAAGCGCCGCTACGGCCTGGAGGCCTATCCCCTGCGGCTGGTGGTGGGCAAGAGCGCCCCCATGGTCACGGTGGTGGCGTCCAAAGGCAAGCCGGCCGAGCCGGCGGCCGCGCCCGTCGTCGAGGACGTGGATGCGCCGCCGGCCGCGCGCACCCCGCGCGACCCCGACGCCTACGCCGTGGTCATCGGCATCGAGAAGTACCGGGACCTCCCGGCCGCCGAGTTCGCGGCCCGGGACGCGCGCTCGGTCTACGCCTACCTCACCGAGGCCATGGGCTTCGACCCCAAGAACGTGGTCATGCTGCAGAACGAGCGCGCCACCTTGACGGACATGGTCACCTACCTGGGCTCCTGGCTGGCGGATCACGCCACGGCCAAGAGCCGGGTCTTCGTCTACTTCTCGGGGCACGGGGCGCCGGACCCCAAGTCGGGGCAGGCGCACCTCATCCCCTACGACGGCGACCCGGCCTACGCGGACAGCAAGGCCTTCTCCCTGCAGCGTCTCTACGAGGCCCTGGGCAAGCTCCCCACCGACGACGTGTTCGTGGCCCTGGACTCCTGCTTCTCGGGCGCGGGCGGCCGCTCGCTCATCGCCCAGGGGACCCGGCCGCTCATCACCGTGGACCAGACCTCGCGCCTGGCCGCCAATATGGTCCTGCTGGCCGCGGCCGGGCCGGACCAGATCAGCACCAGCGAGCCCGAGACCCAGCACGGCATGCTGACCTATTTCCTGCTCAAGGGCCTGCGCGGGGAGGCCGACGCCGACGGCGACAGCCGGCTCACCACCAGGGAGCTCTTCGCCTACCTCCAGCCCGCAGTCGAGCGCGAGGCACGCAAGCGCCACGTGGCGCAGACCCCCACGCTGACCCCGCCCGCCGACAAGCTCGGGTCTAAGGGAGAGCGGGTCTGGCTGCGGCTGAAGTAGGCGGCTAGGGCGCCAGGCTGAGGGTGACTTCGACGCGCCGGTCCGGCTCGTCGACGAGCACGATGGCTTTCCCCAGTTCCGCCGTGAAGCTCGTCTGATACTGGAAGGTGTCCACGTCCCAGGCGTCGAGATCGGCGTTCTTGCGGCCCGGGCCGGAGATCTCGAACTGGCACTCGGCGCGCACGCGCTTGCCGTCTCCCGCGAGGGCGGGCAGGCAGTTGATGATGACGCCGTGCTTCTTGTACTCGATCCCCTTGCCTTGGGAGTTCTTGATGGTCTGGGTGAGCTCTCCCCCGACCACGTAGTTGGCCTGGTTGCCGCTGCCCACGACGAAGCGCCCCGAAGCTTCGCGCAGGGCGTTCTTGAGCTTGAAGGCGACGGCGATGTTCGCCGAGGCCTCCTTGGGCGCTGAGAGCGGGGCGGCGCCGGCCGGGACGGCCAGCAGGATGACGGCGATGATGGCGTTCTTCATGGGCATAGCCTAGCACATGACAGCAACGCATTTCCCGAGGGCTGTCAGTGCCAGGGGGCTCCCGCCCCCTGGCAGATTTCATATCATAGGCCGCATGGAGATCACGCGGAAGGGCTTCCTCAGACTCGGCCTCTCGGCCGCGGCCGGAGGGCTCCTCCCTCCTTTGTTCTCCCGGCCGCTCCTGGGAAAGGAGAAGGGGCCTTCCCTCCCGGTCCCTCCGGACCTGGCCGCGGTGCGCGACGGCTCTCCGGCCCAGATGTTCGACGCGGGCATCCGGGCCCTCGGCGGCCTGGGGCGCTTCGTGAAGAAGGGCGGGACCGTGCTGGTCAAGCCCAACATCGGCTGGGACAAGACGCCCAGCGAGGGCGCCACCACCAACCCGGACCTGGTGGGGCGCATCGTGGCCGCGGCCTACGAGGCCGGGGCCAAGAAGGTCTACTGCTTCGACCACTCGGTGAACCGGGAGGCGGACTGCCACAGGAGGTCCGGCATCGCCGACGCGGTCAGGAAGAATGGCGGCGAGATGCGCTCCGGGGAGGATGAGAAGGCCTACCGCAAGGCCGCCATCCCGGGCGGCCGGATACTGAAGGAAGCCCTGGTGCACGAGCTCTATCTGGACTGCGGCGCGATCATCAACGTCCCCATACTCAAGAGCCACGGCGGGGGGCGCATGACCGCGGCGCTCAAGAACCTCATGGGCGTGGTCTGGGACCGGCGATTCTGGCACCGCGAGGACCTGCAGGCCTGCATCGCCGAGTTCCCGCTTTTGCGCAAGCCCGACCTCAACGTGATCGATGCCTTCCTGGTCATGATGGAGAACGGCCCCTACGGCGCCACCACCGAGGACTTGGACATGAAGAAGATGCAGCTCCTGTCCGCGGACCCGGTGCTCGCCGACAGCGCGGCCGCCAAGGTGCTGGGACGGGAGCCGGCGAGCGTCCTCTATCTGAAGCGCGCGGCCGAACTGGGCCTGGGCAGCATGGACCTGAAGCGCGCGGCCATCAAGCGCATCTCCCTGAAGGCCTAGGCCGTGGCGCACAGGATCCGGCGCCTCACCCAGACCGCATTCCTCCTGCTGGGGCTGTGCGTCTTCTCCGGCGTCCCGGGCGACCGCAAAGTCGCGGCATTCTACCATGCGTTCCATGTCTTCCCGTCTTTGGCCTCCCTGACCTGGTTCATGCTGCCCCCGTGGGGGCTGGCTTCCCTGGCCGTGGCCGGGGCCGTGCTGCTGGCCGCGCTCCTCTTCGGGCGGCTCTACTGCGGCTGGCTCTGCCCGGCGGGCTTCCTGCAGGAACTGGCGGCCGGTCTCGGCCGGAGGCTGGGCCTGGAGGGCCGGACCGCGGGGGGCTGGACTATGGCGCGCCTCTTCGTCCTGGTCCTGTGCCTGGGCTTCCTGGCGCACCGCTCTTCGACCTACATGGTCTTCGACCATTTCAGCGCTTTGGGCCGGGTCTTCGGCCTGCCGCACGCCCTGCTGGCTGGAGGCCCGTTCGGCGCGAACTTCGGCCTGGGCCTAGCCTTCCTGGCCGTTCTCTTCATCGTCCCGCTGCGCTGGCCGCGCTGGTTCTGCGGGGCGCTGTGCCCGTCGGGAACGCTGTTCATGCTCCTGCGCGCGCTCGCCCCGGGCAAGGTCCGCAGAGGCCTGTGCGGCACGGACTGCGGCCGCTGCGCCGAGGTCTGCCCGGCCCTGTGCGTCTCGCGGGGCGGCATCGACGCCAAGCTCTGCGTAGACTGCCTGGAGTGCACCTCGATCTGCGCCGACGGCGCTCTCGCCTATTCCTTTCATAAGCCCTGGCGGGTCCTGCCGCCGCAGAATGAGTGTGGCGTCCCCACATTAAGGAGGCGGGAGTTGCTGGCTTCGGCAGGACTCTCGGTCGCGGGCTGGAGCGGGGCGAGCTGGCTCAGGAGCGGGCTGCTGAGGATCGGTCCGGCCGCCGCGGTGGTGCCGCCTGGGGGCAAGGCCCATGCCTCCTTCTTCGAGCGCTGCGTGGGCTGCGACACCTGCGTCTCGGTCTGCCCCAGCCGCGTCCTGGTCCCGGCCGGCCGCGAGCTGGACCTCGGGGCCCTGACCAAGGTGCGGCTCGACTACAAGGTCAGCTACTGCGCCTACGAGTGCAACGCCTGCCTGGCCGTCTGCCCCACCGGGGCCATCTCCTACTTCCCTCTGGCGGCCAAGAAGCGCATCCGCATCGGCAAGTCCCGGCTCATCAAGAAGCTCTGCATCCCCTTCGAGTTCGGGCGCGACTGCGGCGCCTGCCAGGAGCAGTGTCCGACCGGGGCCCTGACCATGGAGCCGCACAAGTCCGTGTACGTCCCGGTCCAGCACGAGGAGTACTGCATTGGCTGCGGGGCCTGCCAGTTCGCCTGCCCCACGCGGCCGCGCAAGGCCATCGTGGTCGACCCCGTCGAGGTCCACGCCTTCGCCTCGCCGCCCAAGCGGGGCAGCAAGATCGACTGCCGCGCCTGCGCCGCGGGCAAGGGCGGCCAGGCCTGCTGGCGCTGCCGGCCCGACCCTTCCGAAGAGTCGGGCGGCTTCCCCTTCTAGGCTGTAGGCTGTGTCAGGCCTCAACTTGTTACACTTGTTTGGAGAATAATTCCGACAAGTTGAGGCCTGACACCGTACAAAGGTAGAATGTGCCGGCTATGGATTTCGATGTCTTCGTCATAGGCAGCGGCCCGGGCGGCGAGGGCGCGGCCATGCAGGCGGTCAAGGCGGGCAAGAGCGTGGCCCTGGCCGAGAGCTACCACGAGGTGGGAGGCGGCTGCACCCACTGGGCCACCATCCCCTCGAAATCCCTGCGCCATACCATCACGCACCTGGCGGAGTTCCGCTCACACCCGTTCACGGCCGACTGCGCGCAGGACCTCAAGGTCAGCTTCCCGGACCTCGTGCTGCACGCCCAGGAGGTCATCCATCAGCAGGTCGCCATGCGCCGCGGCTTCCACGACCGCAACGGGGTGCGCCTCCTGCACGGACGGGCGTCCTTCATCGACCCGCACACCGTCGCCGTCGAGGACCCTGCCGGCAAGGTGGAGCGCTTCACCGCGGCCCACGTGGTCATCGCCGCCGGCTCGCGGCCCTACCGGCCGCCGGAGCTCGATTTCAGCCAGCCCCGGGTGCGCGACAGCGACACCATCCTGTCGCTGGACCACACTCCCGGCTCCATCACCATCTACGGTGCCGGCGTGGTGGGCTGCGAATACGCATCCATGTTCTGCGGCCTGGGGCTCAAGGTCAATCTGGTCAACACGCGGGACAGGCTCCTGAGCTTCCTGGACGACGAGATCATCGACGCCATCAAGTACCACCTGCGCGACCAGGGCGCCATCATCCGCCACAACGAGCCGTACGAGCGCGTGGAGGCGAGCGGCGACGGCGTCATCCTGCACCTCAAGTCCGGCCAGAAGCTCAAGACCGACGTCATCCTCTGGGCCAACGGCCGCACCGGCAACAGCGACAAGCTCGGCCTGGAGGCCGTAGGACTGAGCGCGGACGCCAGGGGGAACCTCAAGGTCAACGAGTCCTATCAGACCGCCGTGCCGCACATCTACGCGGTCGGCGACATCACCGGCCCGCCGGCCCTGGCCAGCGCCGCCTACGACCAGGGCCGCCTGGCCGCCACCCACATCGTTCAGGGCCGCTCGGACGAGCGCCTGGCGCGCTTCATCCCGACCGGCATCTATACCACGCCCGAGATCAGCTCTCTGGGCCGCACCGAGCGCGAGCTGGCCGCGTCCGGGGTCCCTTACGAGGCCGGTCATTCGCTGTTCCGCAACCTGGCCCGGGCCCAGATCAGCGGGCACACCGTCGGGATGCTCAAGGTCCTGTTCCACCGCAAGACCTACGAGATCCTGGGCATCCACTGCTTCGGCGCGCAGGCCGCGGAGATCATCCACATCGGCCAGGCGGTCATGATGCAGAAGGGCGGCGGCAACGACCTGCGCTTCTTCATCAACACCACCTTCAACTACCCCACCATGGCCGAGGCCTACCGGGTCGCGGCCCTCAACGGCATCAACCGGCTCGTCTAGGCGGCCTTTCTCCGCCTATCCTGCGGACGACATCCGCTGACAATCGACATATTGACAAAATGAATCAAAAATGTCAAAATGTAGTAATGAACAGGCCTGCCCTGGAGCGCAAGAGCAGCCGCCGCCGCGAGCTTATGGCCGCAGCCTTCGGGTGCTTCGTCCAGTATGGCTACGCCAAGACGGTCTTCGAGGACGTGGCCCGCAAGGCCGGCGTGTCGCGCTCCCTGCTCTACTCCTACTTCAAGGACAAGAAGGACCTGTTCTTGTCCGTGGTCAAGGACTGCCTGGATGACGCGCGGCGCCGGAGCGACGTGGTCCTGGGATCCCGGGCCCCGGACCGGGAGAAGCTTCTGCAGGTCATGGAGATCTGGTGCGTGGAGCTCTATGCCATGGGGGCGGACAGCCCGCACGGCGGCGAACTCCTCGACGAGGGCACCCGGGCCTGGGAGGAGGTCGGGGTCAAGTACAAGGAATACTTGGTCCGCGCCTTGGCCCGGTTCGTGGGCGGCAGCGAGGTCTCCGAGCTCATCGTGCTCTCGGTGAAGGGTCTGCAGGCGGACCGCCCCTCCGTGCTCGTCCTGCGCAGGCGCATCCGGCTCCTGGCGGAGCTGGGGTGGCAGAGGAGGAAGACATGAGGACCGCCGGCCTCCTCAGCCTTCTCCTCTGGAGCTTGCCCGCGGCGGCCCGGGCGGACGAGCCGCCCCTAGAGCTGACCCTGGAGAGGGCCGTGACCCTGGGCCTGGAGCGGAACCTCGACGTGGCCCTGGCCGAGCACCGGCTCGCCTTCCTGGAGGCCCAGCGCCGGCAGGCCATCGGCGCGGCCCTCCCGACCGTGACCCTCACGGGCCTCTACAACCGCAACCTGGAGAAGCCTTCCTTCTTCCTGGGCGGCGCGGTGCTCAAGTCCGGGCAGGACAACAGCATGCGCCACGCCGCGAGCCTGCAGCAGTACCTGTTCACCGGCGGCATGGTCTCCCAGGGGATGAAGGCCGCCCGTCTGGGCGTGGAGGGGGGGCAGGCCCAGGTCCGGACGGCCAGGGCCGACGTGGTCCTGGCGGCCAAGCGCCTCTTCTACGCGGTCTGCCTGGCCAGCGAGACTGCGTCCATCCAGAAGGAATCCCTGTCCCTGGCCGAAGACCACCTGCGCACCATCCAGGAGCGCTACCGGCAGGGGCTCGACAGCGACCTGGTGGTGCTGCGCCAGAAGGTGGAGGTGGCCAACGCCCAGCCGGCGCTGCTGGCCGCGCGCAACAACGAGGAGCTCTCCCTGACCCTGCTCAAGGACTCCCTGGGCCTCGACGTCGACGCTCCGGTGCGCGTCGCCGGGGGGCTCGACGGGGCTCCTCCCGCGCTGGTCTCCTACGACGCGCTGCAGGCCGCGGCCCTGGAGCGCAGCCCCGACTATCAGGCCGCGCGCAAGCAGTACGAGCAGGCCGAGGCCATCCTGGCGGTGCGCAAAGGCTTCCGCTGGCCCTGGCTCTTGGCCTACGCGGACTACCAGTGGTACTCGGAATCGAACGCGAACTGGCCCGGGACCAAGGAGCGGGCGACGAGCTCCGTGGTGGGCCTGCGCCTCAACTACCCCATCTTCACCGGCGGCCAGGGCGAAGCCAAGATCCGGCAGTCGGCATCGGAACGCGACCAGGCCCGCACCGCCATGGACAAGGCCGCGCGCTCCCTCAAGGTCGAGGTCAAGCGCGAATGGCTCAAGATCCGAGAGGCCTGGGAGCGCGCCCAGAGCCAGGAATCGGCCATCAGCCAGGCGCGCCGGGCCCTGGAGGCCACCGAGGTCCGCTACCGGGCCGGCCAGGCCAGCCTGCTCGAGCAGAACGATGCCACTTTGGCCCTGCAGCAGACCCGGCTTCTGTACGCCAACGCCCTTTTCGACTATCGGACCGCCCTGACGGCGCTGGAGCGCGCCGTGGGCGCGCCCGTGGAGGAGGCCGCACGATGAAACGAAAGATCCTCGCCGTCATCCTCGCCCTCCTGCCGCTGGCGTCCGGCTGCGGGAAGAAGAAGGACGCCGCGGAGCGGCTCGACACGTTCCCGGTCAAGACGGCTCCGGCGCAGGTCCGCGACCTGGAGGAGACCATCATCCTGGTCGGGAGCATCAAGGCCAAGGCTGAGGCGACCCTCTTCTCCCGGGTGCCCGGGAAGCTGCAGGAGAACCTCCTCAAGGAGGGCGAACCGGTGCGCAAGGGACAGGCCGTGGCCCTGGTGGAGCGCGACGAGGTGGGCGTGCGCTTCGAGCCGGCCCCGGTGCCCTCGACACTGGACGGGACCGTGGCGCGCATCTACCTCGACCGCGGCGAGAACGTGACCCTGCAGACCCCGGTCGCCCTGGTCGTGGACCTCAGCGGGATCATCGTGCAGGCCGAGGTGCCGGAACGCTACGCGGCGCGGGCCGCCGCGGGCCAGGCCGTGCGCGTCCAGGTGGAGGCGTATCCGGACCGGGCCTTCACGGGCCGGGTCTCGAAGGTCAGCCCGGTGGTGGACCCGGCCACGCGCAGCACGTTCATCGAGGCCCGCCTCGACAACCCCGCGGGCAAGCTGCGCTCCGGCATGTTCGGCGAGGTCACCCTGGTCACGGGCAGCCGCTCCGGCGTGCTGGCGGTGCCCAAGGACGCCCTGACGGACGGCAGCGGCCCCGCGGTGTTCGTGATCGAGGGGGGCAAGGCGCGCAAGCGCGAGGTCGAACTGGGGCTGCAGGGGGACCGCTTCCTGGAGGTCCGCCGGGGCCTCAAGCCGGGCGAGAAGGTGGCGGTCTTCGGGCTCTACGGCCTCAAGGACGGCAGTTCGGTGGAGGTGCTCGGGGAGACGACGGGGGAGGAGCAGGAGTGAGGACGGAAAGCCCCCATCCGTTGAATGGCGCGCGACCTTCGGCCGCGCGCGAGTCCCGGCGCTTCGCGCCGGGACTTCCAGGGGTGAAGCCCGCCATATGAAGCTCGCGGACGTCTGCATCAAGCGCCCGGTCTTCACCACCATGATGATGCTCGCCCTCCTGGTGGTGGGGGCCTTCTCCTACCGGAACCTGGGCGTGGACCTCTTCCCCAACATCGACCTGCCCTTCGTCATCGTGACCACCACCCTGGCGGGCTCCGGCCCGGAGGAGATGGAGACCTCGGTGACCAAGCCCATCGAGGAGGCGGTCAACACCATCTCGGGCATCGACGAGCTCGTGGCCACGAGCTTCGAGGGTATGAGCCAGATCATGATCACCTTCGTCCTGGAGAAGGACATCGACGTGGCCTCGCAGGAGGTCCGCGACGCCATCGCGCGCGTCCAGCGCGACCTCCCGGAGGGCACGGACCCGCCCGTGGTGCAGAAGTTCGACCCCGGCGCCATGCCGGTCATGTCCATAGCGGTCAGCGGCGACCTCCCCATCCGGGAGCTGACCCAGGTCGCCAAGAAGCAGGTCAAGGAGCGCCTGGAGTCGGTCAACGGGGTGGGCAAGATCACCATGGTGGGCGGCCGGGAGCGCGAGATCCACGTGGTGCTCAACCCGCTCAAGATGGCCTCCTTCCGGCTCACGGTCAACAAGGTCAAGGACGCCCTTCAGGAGCAGAACATCGAGGTGCCCGGCGGGCGCGTGGAGAGCGGCCGCCGCGAGTTCGTCCTGCGCACCATGGGACGCCTCGAGAAGCCCGCGGACTTCGAGAAGGTGGTGGTGGCGACGGTCAACGGGGTGCCGGTGCGCATCCGGGACATCGGCCGGGTGGAGGACACCGCCCAGGAAGCGCGCTCCCTGGCCCGGCTCGACGGCCGGGAGGCGGTCTCGCTCATCGTGCAGAAGCAGTCCGGCCTCAACACCGTGGACGTGATCCGCAGGGTCAAGGAGCGCCTCGGCGAGATCGCGCCCGCGCTGCCGCGCGGCATCCGGGCCGAGGTCATCCGCGACATGTCCGGTTTCATCCTGGGCTCGGTGCGCACCGTGGAGGAGCACCTCGTCCTGGGCTCCATCCTGGCCGCGCTAGCGGTCCTGTTGTTCATGGGCGCCTTCCGCCCGACCTTGATCGCGGCCGTGGCCATCCCGACCTCCATCGTCTCGACCTTCCTGCTCATCGACAAGGCGGGCTTCACCCTCAACAACATGACCCTGCTGGGGCTGGCCCTGGCCGTGGGCATCGTCATCGACGACGCCATCGTGGTCCTGGAGAACATCTTCCGGCACATGGAGGAGAAGGGGACTCCCGCCCTGGAGGCGGCCTCGGTCGCGACCAAGGAGATCGGCCTGGCGGTCATGGCCACGACCTTGTCCCTGATCATCATCTTCCTGCCCCTGGCCAACATGGGAGGCATCGTGGGGCGGTTCCTCAGGAGCTACGGGCTGACCGTGGCCTTCGCCGTCGGGGTCAGCCTGTTCGTGGCCTTCACCTTGACCCCCATGCTGTGTTCCCGCTTCCTGAAGGTGGAGAAGGAGAAGAACCGCTTCCAGCTCTGGGTGGACCGTCTCAACGACTTCCTCAAGGAGCATTACGGCCGGCTGGTGCTCTGGGCCATGGCCAACCGCTGGAAGGTGGTGCTCATCGCCGTCGCCATCGCGCTCTCCGCCCTGCCTTTCCTGAAGATGGTGGGCAAGGACTTCCTGCCGCCCGACGACTCCGGGGAGTTCGAGATCAATTTCGTGGCGCCCGAAGGCACGGCGCTGCCGGCCACGGACCGCATCCTGCGGCAGGTCGAGGCCGAGGTCCGGCGCCTGCCCCACGTGGCCGGCGTCCTGAGCTCCGTCGGCGAGGGCGAGGGCGCCAACGTCAACGACGCCCGCGTCTACGTCCGGCTCGAGCCCGATGAGAAGCGCGGCATGACGCAGTTCGAGATCATGGACCTGGCCCGTCGGGCCCTGTCCAAGTATTCGGCCCTGCGCCTGAGCGTCTCGCCGGTCTCGCACTTCGGCGGCGGCAAGCAGCGCGACGCCCAGTTCCAGTACTACATCACCGGCCCGGACCTGGGCGTCCTGCGCTCCCTCTCCGACCAGGTCGTCTCGGCGCTCAAGGCCACGCCCGGCGTGGTGGACGTGGACAACACGCTGGTCTTCGCCAAGCCCGAGGTCAAGGTCCGCATCAACCGCGACCGGGCCCAGGACCTGGGCGTCAAGATCGAGGACATCGCCCTGAACCTGCGCACCATGGTCAGCGGCGACGAGAAGATCACGAAGTACAAGGAGGGCGACGAGCTCTACGAGGTCCGCGTCCGGGTGGACAAGCAGTTCCGCGACCGCAAGGAGGTGGTGGGGGCTCTCTACGTGCCCTCCTCCAAGGTGGGGCTGGTGCGGCTCGACAACGTGGCCAGGCTCGACGAAGAGACCGGCCCCTCCCAGATCGACCGCATGAACCGCCAGCGGCAGGTGGGCATCGTGGCCAACCTGCAGGGCGCCCCGCTGAACGTCGCCATCGACAAGGCCGAGGCGACCATCCGGAAGGCGGGCCTGCCTCCAGGCTACAAGACCGGCATGCAGGGCCGCTCCAAGGAGTTCGGTCGCATGCTCACGGAGTTCATGATCGCCTTCCTGCTGGCCGCCATCTTCATGTATATGATCCTGGCCTCGCAGTTCGAGGACTTCCTGCACCCGGTCACCATCATGCTCTCTTTGCCCCTGGCCATCCCCTTCGCGGTGCTCTCCCTCATCGTGCTGGGGCAGTACCTGACCATCTTCTCCATCATGGGCCTGTTCATGCTCTTCGGCATCGTCAAGAAGAACGCCATCCTGCAGGTGGACTACACCAATACCCTGCGCCGGGAGGGCCTATCGCGGGACCGGGCCATCCTGGAAGCCAACAAGACCCGGCTGCGGCCCATCCTGATGACCACTTTGGTGCTGGTGGCGGCCATGACCCCGGTGGCCCTGGGCCGGGGCCCGGGCGCGGCCAACCGCGCCACCATGGCCGTGGTCATCGTGGGCGGGCAGACCCTGTGCCTGCTGATCACGCTCCTGATCGTGCCCGTGGCCTACTCGCTCTTCGACGACGCGGGGCGCTGGCTGCGGGAGAGGCGCGGCCGGCGGCCGGCCGGGTCCTGAGGTCTTACCGCGCCTCGGCGTGGGGGACCAGCCAGACGAAGTCCGCCAGGCCCGAGAGGTCTTCCGGCAGGGAGGCCGGGCAGGCGGAGCCGCCTTCGGTGTAGAAGGTCGTCTGCGCCGCGCCCGGAGCCCGGCGGGCGATGCCGAAGGGGATCCCGGCCCCGTACATCACGTGGCCGTTGCCGGCCATCACCAGGAAGGCCGAATCCCCGTGGGCGTTGATGTGGGCCGCGGCGTTGGCGGCCATGACCTCGTTCCAGATCATCATGGCCTGCAGGTAGTGCTCCCAGGTCACGTTGGGCATGGCGGCCAGCAGGCGGAAGGCCTGGGCCGCCTTCCCGTGGCCTCCGAAGGCGGCCTTCAGGAACTCCATGTAGCGCGGGTCGTCGGAGAGCTTCATATCCTTGGGCAGGCGGGCCAGTTCCTCTGCGGAGAGCCCTTCCAGGCCCAGCCGCGCGGTCTTGGTCACCAGGCCCCTCGGCGCGTTGAGGGCCACGGCCTTGAGGCGGCGTTCGCGGATGAAGTCGAAGAGCGGCTTGTAGAGGGGGAAGGGGAAGCCCCACTCCTTCTGCCAGTCGGCCTTCTGCAGGAACTCGCTCTCCGAGAGCTTGCCTGAGGCGTAGTCGTCAAGGACGCTCTGGAGCGATTCGTTGAGCATCTCGAATCCGACCGCGACCTTGCCCCCATGCGCCGCGGTCAGGCCCTTGAGGACCTCCAGCTGAGCCAGATGATCGTTGGCCTGGTCGTGCGTCTCGCCCACGGAGACCGCGCGGCTGCGCGCCAGCGCCTCGGCCACGGCCCGGGGCGAGGCGGGCTGCGCGCTGGATCCCGAGAAGACGCAGGCCCCCGGCCCCTGGGCGGGGCGGCTGGGCGAGAGCGGGGAGAGCAGCAGGGCCGGCAGGACGAGCATGGCCTGGTAGAGGGTCATCGGGCATTCCTCCGTGCGCCGGCATATGATAGCATACGCGGCCCGGGCCGATGCCGGGTTGAGCTTTCTTTGACCGGGAACTATCATATTAGTATGAGCGCTCTCCTAACATGAAGCAGAGGGCTCCCCTGCTGCTGAAGGTCATCGCCGTCATTGTGGCCGCCGAGACCGCGGTGATGTTCACCCTGCCCGCGCTGGGTCTGGCCTCGGGCTGGGGCCTCAACGTCCTCGACGCCCTGGTCTTGGCGGTCCTAGTCGCCCCGCTCTTCTATTTCTGGATATTCCGGGAAGCGCGCCAGAAGGCGGATTGGCGGCAGGCGCATCGGGACCTGGATGTCCGGTTCCGGGCTTTGCTCGACAATGAGCTCGTCGGCGTCTACGTCATCAAGGACAGCCGCTTCGTCTACGTCAATAAAGCCTTCGCCGCCATCTTCGGCTACGCCCAGCATGAGCTGCTCGCTTTGAACAACTTCCTGGACCTAGTGAGCGAGGCGGATCGCGCCAAGGTCCAGGAACAGATCCGCCTGCGCCAGCAGGGCGGCCGCCGGGCCTCCCGCTACACCGCGGTGTGCCGGCGCTTCGACGGCTCGCCCGTGCTCGTGGACATCATGGGCTCGGTGCTGGAGACGGCAGAGGGGCGCCTGCTCATGGGCATGCTCACGGACATCTCGCAGCAGGAGCGCCAGAGGGGCGAGCTCCTGCGCAACCTGGAGGCGCGCCAGGTCCTGGACCGCATCCTGCGCATCTCCCTGGAGAAGGGCGCCCTGCTCGAGGTCCTCGACCGCGCCTTCACGGAGCTCTTCAGCATCCCCTGGCTGACCATCGAGCCCAAGGGCGCGCTGTTCCTGGTGGAGGATGAGCCCGAGGTCCTGGTCCTCAAGCTCCAGCGCGGCCTCAGCGAGGAGCATATGCGGAGCTGCGGCCGGGTCGCCTTCGGCCGCTGCCTCTGCGGCCGGGCCGCGCGCACGCAGGAGTGCGTCTGCGCCGATTCGGACGACAAGTGCCACGAGACGGTCTTGGCCGGCTCCACGCCGCACGGGCACTACTGCGTGCCCATCGTCTCGAACAAGCAGACCTTGGGCCTGCTCAACCTCTATATCAAGGCCGAGCATCCCGCCGACGAGCGCGAGAAGGACTTCCTCAGATCCGTGGCCGACATCTTCTCCGGCCTCATCCTGCGCAAGCGCGCCGAGGCGCAGCAGGCCCTGCTCTTCACCACCATCGAGCAGGCCGGCGAGACCGTGGTCATCACGGACCCGGATTCCCGGATCCTCTACGTCAACCCCGCCTTCACGAAGGTCACGGGCTACAGCCGCGAGGAGGCGGTGGGCAAGACGCCCCGCCTGCTCAAGAGCGGCGCGCACGACGACGCCTTCTTCAAGCAGCTCTGGCAGACCGTCACCGCCGGCCAGGTCTGGCGCGGCCGCATCACCAACCGCAAGAAGGACGGCTCGCTCTACCTCGACGAGACCGCCATCTCCCCGGTCCATGACGCCTCCGGCCGCATCGTCAACTTCGTGGCCGTGCGCCACGACGTGACGGCCGAGGTGGAGCGCGAGGGCCAGCTGCGCCAGGCCCAGAAGATGGAGGCCATCGGTCTGCTGGCCGGCGGCGTGGCCCACGACGTCAACAACATGCTCACCTTGATCTTGGGCTATAACTACCTCCTGATGGAGGGGCTCAAGGAGGGGAGCCCCCTGCGCGGCTTCGCCGGGGAGATCGGCCGGGCCGTGGAGGTGGGCTCCTCCATGACCCGCCAGCTCCTCGCGGTGAGCCGCAGGCAGGTCGCCCG
>JACRDS010000073.1 GCA_016212825.1 Elusimicrobiota bacterium
AAAATCACTCGCTTTCGCCTCGGAGGAGCCTCATGAGATTCGAGACCAAGGCCATCCACAAGGGCCAGGAGCCGGACAAGACGACCGGAGCCGTGACCGTGCCGGTCTACCAGACCTCGACCTACCTGCAGGATGGGATCGGCAAGCCCCGCGGCTATGAGTACTCGCGCACCGGCAACCCGACCCGGACCGCCTTGGAGACCGCTTTAGCGGCTCTGGAAAGCGGGACCTACGGCCTGGCATTCTCGTCCGGGGTGGCCGCGACCGCGGCGGTGCTGGAGCTGCTCAAGCCCGGAGACCACATGGTCGCCGGCGACGACCTCTACGGCGGCACTTACCGGCTCTTCGAGAAGGTCTACGGCAAATGGGGCCTCAAGACGACGTATGTGCGCTGCGACGAGCCGGCCGCCTTCAAGCGCGCCATAGGTCCCAGCACCCGGCTCATCTGGCTGGAAAGCCCGACCAATCCCCTGCTCAAGGTCTGCGACATACGGGCCGTCGCCAGGATCGCGCGCCGCGCCGGCATCCTCCTTGCCGTTGACAACACCTTCGCCAGCCCCTATCTGCAGCGGCCCCTGGAGCTGGGCGCCGACATCGTGGTGCACAGCACGACCAAGTACCTGGGCGGCCACAGCGACCTGGTGGGCGGAGCCGTGGTCACCTCGGACCGGACCCTCTACGAGCTCATGAAGTTCCACCAGAACGCGGCCGGGGCGGTGCCCGGGCCCTGGGACTGCTGGCTGGTCCTACGCGGCTTGAAGACCTTGGCCGTGCGCATGCGCCAGCACCAGGCCAACGCCTCGCACCTGGCGAGGTTCCTCAAGAGGCATCCCAGGGCCGAGCGGGTCTACTATCCCGGCTTCGGCGGCATGGTCAGCCTGGAGCTCGCCGGCGGCCGCAAGGCCCTGGACCGGTTCTTCTCGCGCCTGAGGATATTCATCCTGGCCGAGAGCCTGGGCGGGGTGGAGTCCTTGGTCTGCTATCCCCCCCAGATGACCCACGGCTCCTTGCCCCGCGAGGAACGCCTGCGCCGGGGCATCACGGACAACCTGGTGCGGCTCTCCGTGGGCATCGAGGACCGGCAAGACCTCCTAGAAGACCTCAAGCAAGCCCTGGCATGACTCCGCAGGGGATGGTCCCGGCCCTGGCCGCGCCCCTGCTCTTCGGCCTGGGCATCGCCGCGTCCAAGGCCCTTCTGGCGCAGGCAGACCCGGTCCTGCTGGCCGGAGGCCTTTACCTGTGCTCGGGGCTGGGGCTGGCTGCGTGGTCCGCGCTCAGGCGCGGCGCTGAAGCCCCCCTGCGCAAGCCGGACCTGCCCTGGCTGGCCGCGGTCGCGGTCTCAGGCGGGATCATCGGACCAGTGCTCCTCATGCTGGGGCTCAAGGCCATGCCCGCCAATGCGGCCTCGCTGCTGCTCAACCTGGAGGCCGCCCTGACCGCTTTGCTGGCCTGGGCCTTCTTCCGCGAGAACCTCGGCGCCCGGTCCGCAGGCGGCATCGCCTGCATCGTGGCCGGGGCCGCGGCCTTGTCCTGGCAGGCGGGCCCCTCCTGGGGCTCGTCCTGGGGCGCCTGGGCCGTGGCCGGAGCCTGCCTGGCCTGGGCTCTCGACAACAACTTCTCCCAGAAGCTATCGGCCAAGGACCCGGTAGCGGTCGCCGCGGTCAAAGGGCTGTGTGCCGGGACGTTCAACCTGGTCCTGGCCGCTTCTCTGGGAACCCGCCTGCCGCAGGCCCAAGACCTACTCTTCATCGGGCTGGTGGGCCTGCTCGGCTACGGGCTGAGCCTGGTCTGCTTCCTGCGCGCCTTGCGCCTCATCGGCGCGGCCCGCACCGGCGCCTGCTTCTCGCTGGCGCCTTTCATCGGAGCCGCGGCCGGGGTGCTGTTCCTGGGCGAGCCATTCTCAGCCCGGCTGGCCGCTGCCGCGGCCGCCATGGCCGCGGGGCTCTACCTCATGGGCACGGAGCGCCACGAGCATGCCCACCGCCATGAAGGCCTGAGCCACGAGCACCTCCACAGCCACGACGAGCACCACCGGCATGAGCACTCCGGCGCCGAGCACGGCGCAGAGCACTCCCACAGCCACAGCCACGAGGGCCCGACCCACTCGCACCCGCACCAGCCGGACATCCACCACCGGCACTGACGCTAGCTTCTGACGGCAAGCCCGTGGATCCGGCAGGAGACCGGGTCCGGCGCGCAGATGCTCCCTTCCAGAATCTTGGCCCGGGCCCGGCACCCGCCCAGGCAGGCCGCGTACTTGGAGCAGGCGCGGCACTCATGGAGGGAGCTGCGGTCGAATCTGCTGGTGAGGCCGTCCTGCGCGTTGCGGCGGTAGATGCCCGCCAGCGGCTCGCGCGCCAGGTCCCCTATCGGCTCGCCGAGGTTCTGGAAGTAGTGGCAGGCGTAGACCGCGCCATCGGCCGACACGAAGACCTGCCGGCTGCCGGCGCTGCACTTGAAGCCCTGCGCCGGCTCGCCGGCCGCCTCCGGACAGTCGGCTGGGAAGACCTTGGCGAAGTCCGCAGCCGAGAGGCCCAGCTCGTCGCCGGCTTGCGCGGCCCTGCCCATGGGCACGACCGCGGAGAGCCTCACGCCCGAGACCTTGAGGTCCGCCAGGCAGAACTCCTTGAACGCCGGAAGAGAGCCGATGCTCCGGTCGGTGACCATGGCCGTGATGTAGAGAGGGATGCGCCGTCCGACCAAGAGCCGGATGCCCCTGACCGCCGCGTCGAACGCCCCCCGGCCCCGGAGCCGGTCGTGGTGCTCCTGGAACGAGTCGAGGCTCACCACGGCCTCGGCCACGCCGGCGCTCTGCATCCCGCCGGCGAGTCCGTCGGTGACCGCCGCGGCGTTGGTCATGACGATGACCTTGAGACCGGCCGCTCTGGCCCGGAGGCAGGCTTGCGGGAAGAACGGGTTGAGCAGCGGCTCCCCGCCGCTGAAGATGAGCGTGACGGCGTCGAGCTCCGAGGCGCCGTCCAGCACCTTCGCGAAGGTGTCGGGCGGCATCATCCCCCCCGACATGGCGGCGAAGCAATGGCGGCAGGCCAGGTTGCAGGAGCCGGAGAATTCCAGCTCGATGCTGTCCAAGAGGCTCTTCTGCTTGACTCGCAGCCGTTGCGAGCAGGGCTCCGGGAGGATCATCCCCTTGGACTGGAGCTTGCCGTAGAGGAACTCCTCCTCCGGAGCCAAGGCCTCCCCCGGCCGCTTGGCGAGCAAGGACTCCAGGCGGGCCATGGTCTCGCCGTTGACGCGCACCTTGTAGGGGCTGGCCGTGTGGTACATCCACAGGTCCGGGCCGAGCCGCTTGAAGACGGTGTCCTGGAGGCGCATGAAAAGGAGCCGGCAGGGGCGGGGACTTCCCCGCCCCTGCCGGCGTTACGCTAGCAGCCTGTCTCCGGGCAGTGCGCCTGGGTCACGGCAACGACTTCGGCTTCGTTGTGCTCTTGATACAGCATGGTTACGCTACCTCCGTGTTGCTCGTCTGGGTGCCTAGCTGTTCCGCTTCGGGATGGATTTCGCCTGGCGGATCCGGATGTGACATCAAACCGCAGACGTCAGGCGAGCGCGGGCGGAGAACGGCCGAGACATTCCCGCGGAGGAGGATGCGGGGGCGCGGGCAGGCCGGCGGCTGCGAGCCGTCCTGCTGACAGGAAAAGATCGGCGAACAGCGGCGCCGATGGGGAGAGCGCCGCAGGATGGACGGGCTGCGGCGCGGCGGCGATGGAGGGGCCGGGCCCGATCCCGGCCTCGATGAGATGCACGCCGGTGCAGCAGCGCGGCAGTCCGTCCTTGTGGCTATGGCAGGGACACGACGGGGAGACCTCGGCCTCGCACTCCGCCTGGGGCATCAGGCAGATGTGCGCTTCGGTCCAAAGAAGCGCGGCGGCCAGAAGGCAGCGCGCCAGCCTTGCGGACATACGCGTATTCTATGTCCTGACGCGGCGCATGTCAAGCGGAATTAGGGCTTTGGACCTAGCCGCGTCTGGGCCTTTCGGGCAAAGCCGGGAGCCCTCAGACGGGCGACAGCTCCGGCCCCGGCAGGGCCGGCTCGTGCAGGCCGTCCTCGCCGGGCCGCAGCTCCCTCTTGAAGCGATGGAAGCCCAGGGCCGCGAGCACGCCCAGAGCCGCCACCGCCAGCCACGGCGCCGGGCTCCAGCGCGGGCTCAAGGCCTGCAAGGCGAAGCCTCCGAAGAGCGGTCCGCAGGCGCCTCCGAGCTGCAGGGCCAGCCCGTGAAAGCCCACGTAGCGGCCCTGGTACTTCTCCGGAGCGAGGTTGGCGGCCAGGGCCTGCAGGCCGGGCGAGACCACGAGCTCTCCCAAGGTCACCACGGCCACGGCCAGAGCCATGAGCGGGAAGCTCCAGGCGAAGCCCGCCCAGCCATAGCCGGCGGCATAGAAGAGGCAGCCCGCGGCCAGGCCGGAGCAGAGGCTGAGGCCCTTGAGGCGAGCGGAGATGAAGGACTGGGCCAGCACCACCAGGATGCCGTTGAGCGTGAAGAGCCTGCCCACCTGCGCCTCGGTCAGGCCCACGTAGCGCACGGAATGCACGGAGAGGCTGACCACGAGCTGGGCGATGACCACCGATATCAGGAAACCCAGGACGCAGAACCTCAGGAACCTGCGGTCCGAGGCCGCGCTGAAGGTCTCGCGCCAGGAGAAGCGGCTCCCCGCGCGCAGGCGCGGCGGGTTGGCCACGGTCCAATGCACGAGCGCCAAGCAGGCCAGGCAGGCCGCGCTGGCGACCGCGAAGAGCAAGGCGTAGGACTTCTGCGCCATGACGCCGCCCAAGGCCGGGCCCACGGCCCAGCCCAGGTTGATGGCCACGCGCAGCCTGCCGTAGCTGACCAGCCGCTCCCGGACCGGGCAGGAGGCGGCGACCCAGCAGCGCACCGCGGAGTTGAAGAAGCTGCCGCAGAAGCCGGCCAAGATGTGGATGGCGATGAGCAGCCAGACCGGCGCCTCCCGGGCCATGGCCCAGGCCATGAGCGCGGCCATCAGGGCGTAGGCGCCGACCGCGGCCTGCATGACGGGTTTGGAGCCGAGCAGGTCGGAGAGTTCGCCGCCGACCACCTGGGTCAGCGCCGTGATGGTCAGCGTGGCGCACAGGGCCGCTCCCACCAAGCTCATGGGCAGGCCGCGCACGCCGTGCAGGTAGAGGGCGAAGAAGGGGAAGGAGAGGGCCAGGCCCGAGACCAGCACGCACTGGCTGACCAGCAAAGGCCAGTGCTGGCCGCGGGCCGGGAACCTCATCCGGGTCGGCTACTCGTCCTGTCCCGGCCTTTCCTGGGGAGCCTGCCCGCCGCCCGCGCCCATGGGACGCCGTCCTCTGCGGCCCTGGCCCATGCCGCCCTGCTGTTCGGGGATACCCATGCCGCCTTGGCGGTCTCCGGGCCCCATGTTGCCGCGCATGCCGGGGCCGCCCGGGCGCATGCGCCCCATCTCGTCGAAGGCCTGCTGCTGCTCTTCGGTCAAGGTCTCGCGGATCTTCGCGTTGACCTGCTTCTCCAGGGCCTGCATCTCCTCATGGAGCTTGCGGATCTCCGCGAACTTCTTCTGGAGCCCCTCCTTGGACCCGGCCAGAATCTTCTCGACCTTGCCCTTCTGCTCCGCGGTCAGGGAAAGCCGCCCGTTGAGGATGCCCAGATACCGGCCGGAGACCATGGGATGCTCCTGCGGCATACCCATGCCCATGGGCGGCCGGCTCTGCGGCGGCATGCCTCCCTGCGGCACGCCCTCATCCTGCGCCCGGACCGCGGAAGCGGTCGCCAACAAGACGACTGCCGAGATGGAAATCATCGTCCGTTTCATTATCCCTCCTCCGAATTGCGGCTTGCGCGTATTATAGCCTAACGGGATTGCGGTGTCAGGCCTCGACTTATCGGAATATCCTCCGACAAGTACGACAAGTCAAGGCCTGACGCCACTTCTAGCAGGGCTGAGTCTCGAAATACTCGGCCCAGCTCCTGACCTCGACCTCCCCCTTGGCGTGGAGGGCGTCGACGAGGAGCTCGGCCACGGGCAGGTTGGTGATGAGCGGGATGTTGTAGTCCGCGGCCGTGCGGCGGATGAGGTAGTCGTTGTTGAGTTCCTCGGGCTCGTCGTTCTTGGGGATGTTGATGACCAGCTCGATCTTGCGGTTCCTGAGGAAATCCAGGACGTTGGGCTTCTTCTGGGAGGTGGGCCAGTGCAGGACCGTGGACTCCACCCCGTTCCACTTGAGGAACTCGGAGGTGCCCCGGGTGGCGTAGATGTCGAGGCCCATGGCCTTGAGCTTGCGCGCCGCGGCCATGAAGCGCGCCTTGGTCTCCAGAGGGCCGGTGGAGATGAGGATGTTCTTCCTCGGCACGCGCAGGCCGGCGGAGAGCAGGGATTTGAGCATGGCCTCGTGCACGTCGTCGCCCAGGCAGCCGACCTCGCCGGTGGAGGCCATCTCCACGCCCAGCACCGGATCGGCCCCGCGCAACTGGGTGAAGGAGAACTGCGGCGCTTTGACCCCGACGTGCTCGAGCTCGAAGGCGGATGAGTTCACCTTCTCCACGGACAGGCCCATGAGCGCCTTGGTGGCCACCCCGATGAAGTCCACGCCCGAGACCTTGGAGACGAACGGGAAGCTGCGGGAGACCCGCAGGTTGCACTCGATGACCTTGATCTTGTTCTCCTTCGCGATGTATTGGACGTTGAAGGGGCCGTTGATCTTGAGCGCGCCGGCGATCTGCCGGGTGCAGGCCTTGATGCGCCTGACGGTCTCGAGATAGAGCTTCTGGGCCGGGAACACCAAAGTGGCGTCGCCGGAGTGGATGCCCGCGTTCTCCACGTGCTCCGAGATGGCGTAGGCCAGGATGCGGCCGTCCCTGGCCACCGCGTCCATCTCGATCTCCTTGGCCTCGGTGATGAACTTGGAGATGACCACGGGATGCTCGCGGGAGACCTCGGCCGCGCGGCCGAGTGTGCGCTCCAGGTCTTGGTCGGAGGTGGCCACGCTCATGGCCGCGCCGCTGAGCACGTAGGAGGGCCGCACGAGCACGGGGTAGCCGGCCTTGGCGGCGAACGCCTTGGCGGACTCGAGGCTGGTGAGCTCCTGCCACATGGGCTGGTCTACGCCGAGCTTGTCGAGCAGGGCCGAGAACTTGTGGCGGTCCTCGGCCTGGTCTATGGATTCCGGGCTGGTGCCCAGGATCTTGAGGCCGGCTTTGTGCAGGCTGAGGGCCAGGTTGTTGGGGATCTGGCCGCCCATGGAGACCACCACGCCATCGGGCTTTTCGAGCTCCGCGATGTCGAGCACGCGCTCGAGGGAGAGCTCCTCGAAGTAGAGCCTGTCGCAGATGTCGTAGTCGGTGCTGACGGTCTCGGGGTTGTGGTTGATCATCACGGTCCGGCGCCCCAACTGGGCAAGGGCGCCGGCGCAGGAGACGCAGCACCAGTCGAACTCCACGGAGCTGCCGATGCGGTAGGCTCCGGAGCCGAGGATGAGGACCTGGCCTTCCTCGGCGGGCGGCAGGTCGTGGCTGGTGCCGTGATAGGTGAGGTAGAAATAGTTGGTCTGGGCCGGGAATTCACCGGCCAAAGTGTCGATCTGCTTGACGAACGGGGTGATGCCCAGGTCTTTGCGGCGGGAACGAACGGCAACGGCGTCCGTCTTGGCTGAAAGAGACTGAGAGATGGACGCATCCGAATAGCCCATCTTCTTGGAGTAGAGCAGGAGGTCGGCTGGGAGGGTCGAGAGGGTGTGGCGGGCTAACTGGGGCAGGACGTCCACGACGGCCTTTAGACGGTGCAGGAACCAGGGGTCTATGCTGGTGAGCTCCGCGATGCGCTCCACGTTCAGGCCCTGGCGCAAAGCCGCATTTATGGCATGGATGCGGAGGTCCGAGGGGTTCTTGAGCTCGCCTTCCAGGTCCTCGAAGCGATGCTGTCCCGGCCTGGGGTCTATCATGCGCAAAGCTTTCTGGATGGCTTCCTCGAATGTACGGCCTATGGCCATGACCTCGCCGACGCTCTTCATGCTCGAGCCGAGTCCACGGGAGGCCTTGCGAAACTTGGCCAGGTCCCATTTTGGGACCTTGACCACGACGTAGTCCAAGGCGGGCTCGAAGCAGCTGTAAGTGGACCGGGTGACGCGGTTCTGGATGGCGGGCAAGGTCTGTCCGAGCGCCAGTTTGGCGGCGATGTAAGCGAGCGGATATCCCGTAGCCTTCGAGGCCAAGGCGCTGGAGCGGGAGAGGCGGGCGTTGACCTCGATGACCCGGTACTCGAGGTCAGGGGCCAGGGCGTACTGGATGTTGCACTCTCCGACCACGCCGAGGCTGCGCACGGCCTTGATAGCGACTTCCCTTAAGAAGTGATATTCCTCGTTGCTCAAGGTCTGGGACGGTGCGACGACGATGCTCTCCCCGGTGTGTATGCCCATGGGGTCGAAGTTCTCCATGTTGCACACGGTGACGCAGTTGTCGTCGGCGTCGCGCACCACCTCGTATTCGATCTCCTTCCAGCCTTGCACGGATTTCTCGATGAGGACCTGGGGCGCGGAGGCCAGGGCCTTGGAGACGGTGTCTTCGAGCTCCTTTTCGTCGTGGGCGAAGCCGGAGCCTTGGCCGCCGAGGGCGAAGCCGGAGCGGATGATGACCGGGAAACCGATCTTCCTGGCTGCTTCCTTGGCTTCTTCGAGGCTGGCGGCGGCTGTGCTCTGGAGGATCTTGACGCCGATCTCCTTCATCCTGCGCGCGAAGAGGTCGCGGTCTTCGGTGAGGATGATGGTCTCCACGGGCGTGCCGAGGACCTCCACTCCGTGTTCCTTCAACACCCCGGCTTCGTGGAGGGCAATGCCGCAGTTGAGCGCGGTCTGGCCGCCGAACGAGAGCAGGATGGAGTCAGGCTTTTCCTTCTCGATGACCTTGGCGACGAAGACGGGGGTAACTGGGAGGAAGTAGACGGTGTCTGCCATGTCCTTGGAGGTCTGGACTGTGGCGATGTTGGGATTGACGAGGACGACCTTGTGGCCTTCCTCCTTGAGCGCCTTAATGGCCTGGGAGCCGGAGTAGTCGAACTCGCCGGCCTGGCCGATGGAGAGGCCGCCGGAGCCTAACAGCAGGACTTTCCTTCTGCCATCATGCTCGTGCTTCATCTTCGGCATGCGGAGACCTCTTTTATGAAGTCGTCGAACAGGCAGGCAGTGTCTGTGGGGCCGGGGCAGGCTTCGGGGTGGAACTGCACCGCGCGGAAGGGGAGCTCGCGATGGCGTATGCCTTCGACGGTCTTGTCGTTGCCGTTGGTGAACCAGACTTTCCAGTCTTTGGGCATGGTGTCCTCGGCCACGGCGTAGCCGTGGTTCTGGCTGGTGATATGGCAGCGGTTGGTCTCGACGTCGGTGCAGGGCTGGTTCTGGGAGCGGTGGCCGTATTTGAGCTTGTAGGTCGGGGCGCCGGCTGAGAGGCCGAGGATCTGGGAGCCGAGGCAGATGCCGAAGATGGGGCGGCAGAAGTTGAGGGCGGCACGCAGATGCGTGATGAGGGGGCCGCACATGGCGGGGTCGCCGGGGCCGTTGGAGATGAAGAGGCCGTCCCACTTCTCCTTTGTAAAGTCGTGGTCCCAGGGGACGCGGTTGATCTTCACACCCCGCTTCAAGAAAGAACGGAGGATGTTGGCCTTCATGCCGCAGTCTACGGCGCAGATGGTGATGGGTCCGGAGCCTAGCGACATGGGTTGGCGAATTGAGACCTGGGCCACCAGGTTTTGCCGATTAGGATCAACGAGGGGGTCGGCGGAATCGGTGGGTGCAGTGGTCAGCCGGCCCAGCATGACGCCTTGGGTGCGCAGGTGCTTGGTCAGCGCCCGGGTGTCTACGCCGGTGATGGCTGGGATGTTCTGCTCGAGTAGCCAATCGTGGAGAGAAGAAGCGGCGTTCCAGTGGGAGTAGTGGGGTTGGTAGTCGGCGACGACTAAAGCGCTGGCCTGGATGCGCTCGGATTCGAAATATTTTGGGATGCCGTGTTCATCTGTGAGGCCGCGTTGTGGAACGCCGTAGTTGCCGACCATGGGTGTGGTGCAGACGAGTATTTGGCCGCGGTAGGAGGGGTCGGTGAGGCTTTGGGGGTAGCCGACCATGCCGGTGTTGAAGACGACTTCGCCGTCAACGGTTTGTGGGGAGCCGAACGAGGTGCCGGAGAAAGTGGTACCGTCGGAGAGGACGAGGCGGGCCGGCACCTGCGGTATCGGAAGTTCCGCAGGTACCGGCCGAACGGAATTCCTTACGGCCGGCAAGGGCTGCTTGGCGTCAGCCATGCGAGGCGTGCGGCACGGGTGATATTAGACTAAATCTGGAGCGGGGTGTCAGCTTGAGGTTGTTAACGAGCGCCCAGCGGTCGTTTGCCGGGCGCAACCGACCCGCGAAGCGGGGCGGAAGATCTTGTTTGGGTGGCGGCTTTCTGTTTTTTAAGGAAACAGTTAACGTAGCTGTAGAAAAATCCTTTTTCCGGTCCGCTTCCGCCCCGCGACGGCGGAGTATTCTAAGGCTGGCGCGGCATCTTGCTGCCGCCTTCCATCAATTCTAACCGG
>JACRDS010000075.1 GCA_016212825.1 Elusimicrobiota bacterium
AAGTCCGACGCCAACACCGTCAACGAGGTTCCCGGCTACTTCTGGCGGGGCGGCGGCTTCAACTTCAGCGCCAACCGGAACGGCTGCTTCAGCTACCGCGCCAAAGGCAAGACCTACCGCTTCGACATCAGCCTCTACGACCTCGGCGAATAAGCGGCCCGCAGCCGCCGGGCAGGCTTGCAAAATAGTAAATAACACGCTAAAATACATATATGGTCCACCCGCGGATCGCCCGGGCCAGGCTGGATTCGCTCCTGAGGCAGTTCCCCATCGTGACCCTCCTGGGCCTGCGCCAGGTGGGCAAGTCCACCTTCGCGCGCTGGGCCCTGCCCGGATTCGACGCGTTCGACCTGGAAGACCCCTCCACCCTGCTGCGCCTGGAGACCGACGGGCAGCTCATCCTGGAGCAGTCCAGGAGGATCATCATCGATGAGGCGCAGCGCCTGCCCGCCCTCTTCCCGCTGCTGCGCAGCCACATCGACCGGCACCCGAGCCACAAGGTCGTCCTGCTGGGCTCGGCGTCGCCGAAGCTGATCCGGGACATCTCGGAGTCCCTGGCCGGACGGACAGGGTTCCTGGAGCTGGGCGGGATCTCCATCCTGGAGGACGACCTGGAGCGGTTGTGGATCAAGGGGGCCTTCCCCCGGCTCCACTGGAGCCGGCCCCGCGCCGCCCCCCAGGACTGGCTGCCGGCCTTCCTGCGCACCTGCCTGGAGCAGGACATCCCGCAGCTGGGCTTCCGGATGTCCTCGCTGAAGATGACGCGGCTGCTCTCGATGCTGGCGCATTCCCAAGGGTCGATCAGCGACCTGAGCCAGCTCGGGGGCTCCCTGGGGATCGACTACCACTCGGTCTCCCACATCCTGGACATCTTCGAGGGGACCTTCCTGGTCAGGAGGCTGGCCCCCTATCACGCCAACCTGGGCAAGAGGCTGGTCAAGAGCCCCAAGCTCTATGTCCGGGACACGGGGATACTCCACCACCTCCTCGGCATCCCGTTCCGGAAGACCGCTCTGCTCTCGCATCCCAAGGCCGGGGCCAGCTTCGAGACGTTCTGCATCGAGCAGATCGTCGATCTGGCCCGCCTCGAGGACCCCGCGGCGGAGGCCTATTTCTTCCGGACCCAGACCGGCGTCGAGGCGGACCTCCTGCTCAAGCTCAGGGGAGAGCTGATCCCCATCGAGATAAAGCTCAGCCTCGGGGCGCCGGGCGTCCGGAGCCTCGAGCGCGTGATGGGCTATCTCGGGCTCAAGCGCGGCTTCATCGTCATCATGAACGGCGGCCTGGCCGAGGTCCGCCGGGGCATCTGGGCCGGGTCCCTCGGCGGCGTCGTCGCCCGCCTGTTCCGGACGGCCCGGCGGGACGATACGCGGAGCCTCTGAAGGTCGAGATCTGCGGGATCACCGACCGCGAGGACGCTGAAGACCAGGTCCCCGCGCTGCCCGCCCTCGCCGATGCGCGCCCTCATCACCAGCGCCCTGCCGGGGTGAGGATCGCCCGCCCTGCGCCGGTCCTTCAGGGCCGGGAGAACCGGCGGCGGAGCCGTTCGTCGCCCGCGCCGCAGGACGGCTGGGCCAAGGCCCGCTCATAGAGCCTGGCGGCGTCAGCCTTCCTCCCGGAGGCGGCGTAGAGCGCGCCCAGGCTCATGGCGGCCGGCAGGAGGCCGGGGTCCAGGCGCAGCGCGGCCTCCAGGTCCCGCGCCGCGTCCTCGCGCCGGCCCAGGATCGACTTGATGACGCCGCGGTCGCTGAGCCAGCGCGCCTGCGCCGGCCGCTCGCGGAGCAGGCCGTCCAGCAGCGCCAGCGCCCGCCGATGGTCGCCGGCCCGCTGATAGGCCAGGGCCCGCCGGTGCGTCTCGTCCGCGGCGGACCCGCCCTCCGGCAGTTCCCGCCGCAGCTGCGCGGCGCGGCAGGCCTGGACGCCCTGCAGGCCCAGCGTCTGGGCCAGCCGGAGCGCCCGCGCGGCGCGGTCCGGACGGCCGTCCCTTTGCGCGTCGCCGGCCCAGTTGAGCAGGGCCGCGGCCTGCGCGGGTCCGCGCCGCCGCGCTCCGCCCAGGATCCTCAGGGCCGCATCGAACCCGTCCAGCGCGCGATGCAGCTCCGCCAGCCGCAGCGTCTGCGTGCCGTCCGTCCTCAGCCGGCCGAGCGCTCCCAGCAGCCGCAGCGCCTGCGGCCGCCGGCCGGAGCGGACCTCGGACTCCGCCCAGGCCAGGAGATAGTCGGCGTCCCGTCGGACCGCCCGCAGCGCCCGGTCCGCCTGACCGAGCCCGCGACAGAGGTCGGCCGCGCGGCGGGCCTGCCCCGCGTCGAGCCGCGCGCCCGCGGCCAGCTCCAGGGCGGCCAGCGCCGCCGGCCGCGCTCCGGCCCGGCGCGCCTCATCCGCCAGACGCAGGAGCTCGTCGGCGCTCTGGAGCCGGCGGTCCTCGATCAAGCTCTTGTATATCCGCAAGGCCCGCTCGAACCGCCCGGAGCCGGCGGCTTGCCTGGCCCGCTCGGACGAGCAGGACGTCCTGTCGATGTTGCGCAGCGTGCGCCGGGGGATGCCGAGGGCTTCGAGCCTCCCGACGACTTCCGAGGCCTGGCTGTCGGAGAGCCTGTACCCGCCGCCGTAGAACAGCCCCAGCCGGCCCAGCCAATCGATGTCCTCCTGGCGCCAGAGGAGGTCCGACCTCTGGGCGGCCTCCGTCAGGCCCAGTCCCAGCCAGGCGGACCAGTTGTCCGGACTCAGGGCGATGGCGTCCTGGAAGCGTCTCCGCGCCTTGTCCAGCCGCAGCCTCGGATAGGGATGTCCGACCGCATGGGTGAACAAGGCGCGGCCCCCCGATATGAGCGCGACGGCCTGCCGTTCCCGGTCCAGGGAGAACCTCCGCGCCGCCTTCGCCGGGCTGTACGCGGGCCTGCGCAGAGGCTCGCGGAACCGGACGGACAGGCTCTGCGCATAAGCGCCGGCCAGCAGGAGATAGCCGGCCACGTTGGGGTGCTGTCCGTCCAAGAACAGCCCATCGCCGGTCAGGCGGTGCGGCGAGCGCCGCGCGAAGGCCTCCGCGACCTCGGCCACCGGGATGCGGTACTGCCGGCCCAAGGCGCGGATGAAATCGTTCTGGCGGCGGGTCGCGCGCCCGAAGCTGTCCGGCGAGTCGCGATCCGCGACTTCCTGGAAGCGGCGCCCCGCCTCCTGGTATCGGCCCAGAGCCTCATAGCACTTGCCCATGCGGTATTGCAGATATCTCCCAAGGCAGGGATGCGCCGAGGCCTGCGCGCGATAGTAGCGGAGCGCCGCCTCCGGCCGCCGGGATTCCAGGGTCCGGCCCCGCTCCAGGATGGCGACGGCCTCGGCCCGGGATACATCCGGCGCGAGGCCCAGGCCAGGGTCGATATCGGCGGAATCGGACGCCGCGGTGGCCAGGACGGGCGTCAAGCCGCGGTCCAGGCTCATCTCCACGACGCGGCGCAGGTGGTACTGCCAGGTCCCCAGCGTCCGGACCCGGGGCAGGAGACGGGACTTCTCGGCGAGGAAGAAGAGTCCCCGGAGCGCGGCCGAGCGGTACAGGACGCGCTGCTTGAACCGCTCGAAAGCCGGGGTCGGCCGGCCATCCCCCGCGTCGTTGTGCCCTGAATAGACGAGGACGGCGCCGGGATCGCGCCGGCCGCGGCGCCGCAGGCTCCGCTCCAGGGCGACGGACTGAGGATAGATCGACTCTCCCACGCGGGCGATCGTGGTCACCCGGATGGGCCGGCCTGCGATGCGGCCCGCGAACCGGTCGGCGACCAAGGCCGCCGGCGTCATCTCCGGGTCGTAGGGCAGCCCCACGGCGGTCGACTCCCCCACCACGTAGAGGTCGAAGACGCCGCCGCTGCCCCGGTGCCGGAAGCCGTCCCAGGACTGCCAGGCGCGGCAGCCCAGCTCCGCCGTCCCGGCGCAGGCGAGCAGGGCCGCCAGCGTCGCCCAGCGTACCCCCAGCCTGACAGTCACTTCCCTTGCCCTCCGCCCATCCATCGGTATGATACAACACACGGAGTCGGGAGGAGCCGCCTTGCGGCGGAAGGAGAGCGACGGCGCCTACCGGGCGCCGCCCAGCCTGCCCAGGTCCAAGCCCAAAGGCCGCGCCTTGGGCCCGGCCGGCTTCTGGAAGAAAGGCTCCAGGGAGCGCTGGATCGGAGCCGCCAGCGCGCGCAGCAGGTCGAAGAAGTAGCCGTTGTAGGAGATGCGCTGGCCGTTGATGGCGATGCCGTCGAAATCGAAGGCCTCGGGCGCGGTCTTGAGATATCGGGCCGAAGCGGACGGCGAGACGGAGAAGACCCCCGCGCCCAGGCCGGCCGCCGGCGAGAAGCCCTCCTTGCCGGCCGGGTCGAAGGAGAGCTCGATGAGGCGCTCGCCCGTCTCCTGGCCGGGCTCCGGGACCGTGGTCACGTCCGGCAGCACCGCCGAAGCCTCGGTCAGATAGAAGCGGGCCTTGCCCGTCTTGTCCCAGGCCCTGCGCACCTCGGAGAGCCAAGCAACCGCGGTCATGGGCCCCTCCATGATGGGGTCGATGGCGTACCAGGCCCCGTCGTCGCCCCTGACCAGGGCCGCCACGTGGAAGCGCCACTGCGGCTCCTCGCCCTCGCGCAGGTCGCCCACGGCGAAGAGCTTGCGCACGGAGCTCTCGGCCAGCCCCATCTGCCGGGCCAGCAGATGCGCGGCCATGGCGCGGCCGAAGCAGAAGCCGATGAAGCCCTGGGGATCGTATTTGGCGAGCTTTCTTTCGTCATCGAGCCCGGCCACCGGATGCCGGAAGGCCGCGTCCCAGAGCTCCTGGCGCCGGCGCGCGTCGAGAGCCTTGAGCCGCGCCGGGGAGCCGGCGATGCGGTCGTAGACCGCCTTCGGGTCGGCCGGGGCCGGAGTCTCGGCCGCGGGAGCCGGGGCCGCGGCCGGGACCTGCAGCCAGGAGAGGGGCGAGAGGACGGGGAGCTCGGGCGCCAGGAGGCGGACCTGCTGGAGCAGGCGCTCCGGGGCGAGCCTCACGGCGGGCGGGGCCGGCCGGGCCTGGGAGCGGGCGCCCAGGACGCTCTGCGCCTGGGCCGCGGCGGCCAGGCCGCAGCAGACGAGCACGACGCCCGTAAGCCACGCCAGGAGCCGGCGCAGGGAGCGTGAGGCGGCCATGCCCCCATGATGGCAAAGCCGCCGGGCCTGCGGTCAGAGACCTAGGGCCCAAGACCGGCCGGTCTTTGTGCCCCGGCGGAAGGGCCCCGAGCGCGGGACCTCCCGGGGACGGAAGTCCCAGGGCGGCTGGGCCTCGCCTTCCACAGGAAGGTCGGCCAGTCCCACAGCGGCTCGCCCCGCCAGAACCGCGGCAGGGGGAACTCCACGGAAGGGCGGTCGTCGGTGACCGGGGCGAAGCGCCGGAGGTAGGCCCGGAGCTGGTCCTCGGTCAGGATGAATCCCGCGCGCACGTTCCTCTCCCCCATCGCCAGCCAGCCCCAGTCCTTGGCCCGCTGGCGGATGCGCCGGGCGATGACTCCCGGCGGCCAGGCCAGCGGCTGCCTGGCCCCCAGCACCAAGAACCCCTTCCAGTTAGGGGCGGCCCACACCGCCACATGCGGGAAGACGTCCGCCATGCCGCGCATGATCCGCCAGTAGTCGCTCTCGAAAGATTCGACGGGCAGCCACAGGGTGAATAGGCCCCCCTCCTCCAGCCGGGAGAGCGCCAGCTCCATGAACTCGCGGGTGTAGAGGTTCACGGTGCCCGCGCTGTAGAGCGGCGGCGCGGCGTCCACGATGATGACGTCGTAGCGCCGGCGCGTCCTCAAAAGGTAGTTGCGCCCGTCCTCGATGAAGACCCGGGGCTGGACGCTCCCCTTCGGCGCGTCTCCGGAAGGATGGAAGACGGGGATGCGGCGGACCACGTCCGCGATGAGCTCCACGCCGTCCACCTCCCGGAAGAGGGCGGCCGCCGCCCGCAGGGTGTTGCCCACCCCCAGGCAGATGACCAAAGAGGAGCGCGGGGACTCCACCAGGAGACCGGGCAGCACGGCCATCCAGTCCCCGGCCCAGCCCTTGCCCGAGGTCTCGATGCCGGTGATGTAGAGGTTGCGCCCGCTGGCCCCATCCACGCCGGTGATGGTGGCGGCCGGAGACTCGTCGTGGAAGAGCACGGAGAACGGCCCCCCGTGCCGCAGGCGGTTGCCCATGATGCTCAGCGTGGGGTCGCGCCAGACGTAAGGGAGCAGGAGCAGGGACGCGGCGGCGAAGGCCGCGGGCGCCTGCCAGGCCCGCCGCTGGCCGCGGCGGCCGGCGGCGCAGGCCGCGGCCAGGCCCGCGGCCAGCTGCAGGCCGGCCAGGGCCAGGAAGCTGCGGTGCGCCCCGAGCCACCGCACGCCGATGAAGCCGGCCCACAGGGAGCCCGCGATCCCTCCCAGGGTGTTGACGGCGTAGAGCCGGCCCACGGCCGGGGCCTCGTCGCCGGACTCGGAACAGAGCCGCACCGCGGCCGGGAACAGCAGCCCCAGCATCAGGGAGACGGGCAGGATGACCACTACCGCCTCCAGCAGCAGCAGGGGGAGATCGCCGAAGCGCCGCAGCGGCGAATAGAGGAATTCCGGGGCGTCGAGGCCCGTCCCCATGAAGCGGTAGGCGGCCACGCTCACCACCGCGGCGCAGCCCAGGGCGGCCAGCAAGGTGGCGAAAGCCGCCTCCGGGCTCTGCCGGCGGTCGATCCGGACCAGGCTGCCCAGACCGATGCCGCCCAGGTAGACGATGAGCAGCAGCGCGAAGGCGTAGGTGGAGTTGCCCAGGAGCAGGATTAGCTGGCGCGACCAGATGATCTCATAGCCCAGGGCGCAGAAGCCCGAGACCGCGAACAGAGCGAACGCCCAGGCGGGCCGCCAGGGCCGCGCCGCGCCGTCCGCCGCGGCCGCGGCGGCCGCGCCCCCTCCGCCTCGGGAGAGCGCCGCGGCCAGGGCCGCCGCGGCCAGGTTGAGGGCCGCGGCCAGGGCCACGCTGAAGGTCTCGCCCCGGCTGCCGATGGCCCAGAAGGAGACCAGGGCCAGGCCCGTCATGGCGCCCAAGGTGTTGGCGGCGTAGAGCCGGCCCGGCGAGCCGGAGTGACGCGTCAGGACCGGCAGGGTCGCGCCGAGCAGGATCGTAGGCGGGAGCAAAGCCGGCGCCGCCAGCAGCAGGCGGGGCAGGGCCGGCAGGGGCCGGCTGGCCGACCAGGCCGCCGCCGCCTCCGGCAGGCGCAGCATCCACCAGGTCCCGGCCAGGGCGGCCAGGCCGGCCGCGGCCTCCAGCCAGGCATAGAGGCGCAGCCAGTCCCCGCGCCAGCGCAGCCGCGGCCCCGCCCAGGCGCCCAGGGCCAGCCCGCCCATGTAGAGCGCCACCAGGGCGGCCACGGCGTGCACCGTGACGCCGAAGGCCCGGGAGAGCATCCGCATCCAGATGACCTCGTAGGAGAGCGCGGCGGCGCCCGAGAGGAACATCAGGCCCATGACCTGGGCCAGCGGCGCGCGGCCGTGCTTCATGGTCAATACGGGAAGACTTGGTCCAGGCCCTTCTCCTCGAACTCCCCCAGCTTCTTGAGCGCGTCGAGCGCCACCCGGTCCCGGTTGCCCAGGATGTAGGCGGTCATGGGCCGCTGCTTGAAGCGGCGGGAGAACGCGGCCAGGTCGTCGAGCCGGTACTTCAGGACCCGGGCGAAGCGCTCGGGCCGCGGGTCGCCGGAGAGGCCCTGGTCCTCCCAGCCCATGACCGCTCCGGGGATGGAGCGGAACTGGATGGGGTTGGTGCGGTAGCCCTCCTCGATGCCCTTGGCCGTCTCGGAGAGGCGCTGGGGGGAGAGCGGAGGCTCCCGGAGCAGGCGGCGCAGCAGCTCGGTCGCCTCCACGGTCTTGTCCGCCTGGGTGCCGAGGTAGCCCCAGACCTGGTTCTCGTCGCCCTTCCGGGCCGCGCCCTGGTAGCCGCCGCTGGCCTGGTAGGCCAGGGCCCGGGCCTCGCGCACCTCCTGGAAGATCAGAGAGCTCATGCCCCCGCCCAGGTAGCCGGAGAGGAACTGGTAGTCCACCGCGTGCGCGGGGTCGAGCACCTCGTCGGCCGCGAAGAGGCCGATCTGCGACTGCAGCATGTCCCGGTGCGTGAAGAGGACCTTGTCCCCGGCGGGCTTGAGATAGCGCACCTGGCGGTAGGCCGGCGGGTCCTGGTACCGGCGCGGCCCCCGGTCGATGAGGCGCGCCAGCTCGCCGGGGGAGCGGCTCCCCACGTAGGACACGCGGCGCTTGTAGTCCCAGAGCCGCCGCGCCAGGGCCTTCAAGGCGTCATCCTTGAGGGTCTTGAGCTCCGCGTCGGAGAGCTCCAGCAGGACCGTGGATTCCGGCCCGCGCTCGGCCAGCTCGGAGAGGGCGTGATGGATGTAGGCCGGGTTCTTCTTGTTGTCCGCGTGCGCCCCGATCTCGACTTCGACCATCTTGGCCAACGTGTCCGGCTCGGTGGCGGGCGAGTCGAAGTGCTCCCAGAGCAGCTGCAGGGAGGGCCAGAGGTTCTTCTCCAGGCCGCTCAAGGTGACGCCGGAGTCCTGCTCGGCGCAGGAGACGTGCAGGCTGGTGCCCAGGGAGTAGAGCCTCTTCTTGAACTCCTCGGCGGAGAGCTTCCCCGCGCCCGCGAGGTCCAGCAGGTCCAGGGCCGAGCACAAAGACCGCTCGCTGCGGCGGCCCAGGTCGAAGTCCCAGGTCAAGGAGAAAAGGTCGTTGACCGGGTTGGCCGCGGCGTAGAGCCGGCCCTCGGGCAGTTCGGTCAAGGTGTAGTCCCGGCCCGCCACCACCCAGCGCGGCTCCACCGGCGCGGCGGGGAGGCTGACGATCTCGTCGAAGAACGCGGACTGGCGGCCGGGCTTGATGTCGAGCTTGGTGAACTCCGGCTTGGCCATGGACACCAGCGTCGGCTGGCCCTGGCGCCGGTAGGCCGCGACCCGGTCCTCGCCCAGGTACTTCTTGGCCACCCTTAGGACCTCTGCCTTGCTCACGCGGCGCAGGCGCTCCAGCCAGGCCGCGCTCTTGGTCCAAGGCTCGAAGCGCAGGAAGGATTCCGCCATGAAGGAGGCCCGGTTCTCGTTGCTCTCGAGCCCGGCCTTCTGCCCGACCTCGAAGTTCGTGATCACGGCCGCGATATCCTCGTCCGAGAACGCCCCGGACTTGAGCTTGGCCGCGGCGGCCAGCAGGAGGGCTTCGGCCTCCTCCAGCTTCTGGTCCTTCTTGGGCACGGCCCACATCTGCCAGACCCCGCCCTCGTTGAGGAACTCGGGGCCGGAGCTGGCGGCCTTCACTTTCTGGGCCTGGACCAGGTCCAGGTCGATGATGCCGGTGCGGGAGTTGGACATGAGCATGTCCATCACGGTCAGGGCGTCGGCGTCCGGATGGGAGGCCGGGACCGTCTGCCAGGCGAGCACGGCCTTCTCCTCGGCCTCGTACTTGACCTCCACGCGCTCCACGCCCTTGGGCTTGACGATCGCGTAAGGCTCCGGCTTGGGGAGGGGCTTGGGCTTCCAGACGCCGAAGTATTTCGAGATGAGCTGGAGCATGGCCTCGCGGTCGAAGTCCCCGGAGAGCGCGACGGCCATGTTGTTGGGGACGTAGTTGGCCCCGTAGTAGGCGTACATCTTGGCCAAGGACGGGTTCTTGAGGTGCTCCACCGAGCCCAGCACGGTGCGGCCGTAGGGGTGCTCCTTCCAGACCTGCCGGTCCAGGGCCTCGCCCAGGATGCGCTCCGGGTTGTCCAAGGAGCGGTTCTTTTCCTCGTAGACCGTCTCGATCTCGGTCTGGAAGAGCCGGAACACGGGCTGCGCGAAGCGGTCGGCCTCCAGCCGGGCCCAGGCCTCGGCGCGGTTGGAGGGGATGCTGATGATGAAGACGGTGCTCTCGTTGGAGGTGTAGGCGTTGAGGCCGCGGGCGCCCAGCCGGCGGTAGGCCTGGGCCAGCTCGTTGGGGATGGCGTAGGTGGAGACCTGCACGTTGTACCGGTCGATCTCCTTATAGATGGCTTTGCGCTGCGCCGGGTCCGCGGTCCTGAAGAGCTTCTCGTAGAGGGCGGAGATGGCGTCGAGGGAGGGCTTCTCCTGGCCGTAGGCGCCGGTGCCCAGACGGCCCGAGCCCTTGAAGAGCATGTGCTCGAGGTAGTGGGCCATGCCCGTGGAATCGGCCGGGTCCTGACGGCTGCCGGCGCGCGTCGCGATCCAGGCCGTGATGCGGGGCTCCTGGCGATAGGGGGAGAGATAGACGGTCAGGCCGTTGGGCAGGCGGTGGATGGTGACCGCCATGGGGTCGGCCGGCAGAGGCGCGTCGAGGGTCTCCGGGACCTTGGGCATCCAGGTCTGGGCCGAGGCCGGGAGCGCGGCGCACAGGACGAAAGCGGCGAAGAGCAAGGGTCTTCTCATGGCGGGTATGTTACAATACCCTAGGCCATGGAGAACACCGCCATACTCGCGACCGCGGCGTCCTTGGGCCTCATCCACACCGTGCTGGGGCCGGACCACTACATCCCCTTCGCGGCCCTGTCCCAAGCCCGAGGCTGGTCCGACTCCAAGACCGCGCTCATCACCGTCCTCTGCGGGGTCGGACATGTGGCCAGCTCCGTGCTCATCGGGCTGGCCGGCATCGCTTTGGGCTCGGCCGTCTCGCGCCTGGAATGGCTCGAAGGCCTGCGCGGCGACCTGGCGGGCTGGCTGCTGCTCTGCTTCGGCCTGGCCTACATGCTCTGGGGCGTCAAGCACGCGCTCAGGGGACGCAGGCACGCCCATGTCCACAGCCACGCCGACGAAGGCCCGCACGCGCACGAGCATGCCCACCAAGCCCTGCACGCGCACCCGCACGGAGAGGAGTCGTCCGTCACGCCGTGGGCGCTCTTCATCGTGTTCGTGTTCGGCCCCTGCGAGCCGCTCATCCCGGTACTCATGTATCCGGCCATGAAGACGGGCCTGGGACTGGCCATGGCCGCGGCGGCGGTGTTCTCGGCCGCGACGCTGGCGGCCATGCTGGTCTGCGTCTTCCTGCTCCTGCGCGGCCTGAGCTCCGTCCCGGCGCAGAGGCTGGAGCGCTACGCGCACGCCCTGGCCGGCTTCGCCATCTTCGCCTGCGGCGTGGCGGTCAAGGCCGGGCTCTGAGCTGCCCGCAGGCCGCGTCGATGTCCGCGCCGCGCTGGCGCCGCGCGTGCGCCACCACTCCGCGCGCGGCGAGCTCGGCCAGGAAGCGCTCCTGCGCCGCGTCGTCCGAGGCCTCGTAGGGCGCGCCGGTGGAGCTGTAGCGCAGCAGGTTGACGTGCATCTGCCGGCCGCGGAGCAGAGCGGCCAGGCGCCGGGCGTGCTCCGGAGAGTCGTTGACGCCCTTGAGCAGGCAGTACTGGACGGTGACCGTGCGGCGGTTGCGGGCCTGGAAGCGGCCGGCGGCGGCCAGGATGTCCAGGAGGGGATAGCGCCTGGCCGGGGGCAGCAGGCGCGCGCGGGTCTCGTCGTCGGGCGCGTGCAGGGAGACCGCGAGCTTGACCGGCAGGCCGGAGTCGAACAGGGCGTGGATGCCGGGCACGATGCCCGCGGTGGAGACCATGATCTGCCGGCAGCCCAGCACGTCCAGGGAGGGCTCGGTCAGCCGCCGGATGGCGGCGAGCACGGCTTCGAGGTTGAGCAGGGGCTCGCCCATGCCCATGAACACCGCCGTCTGCACGCGCCGGCCCAAGGCCGCGGCCTGGCGCCGCAGGGCCCGGTACTGCTCGACCATCTCGCCGGCGGTCAGGTCCCGCTCGAAGCCGGAGCGTCCCGTGGCGCAGAAGCCGCAGCCCAGCGCGCAGCCGACCTGGGAGGAGAGGCAGCCGGCGGCGCGGTCCGCCCGGTAGTCCGGCATGAGCACGCTCTCCACGGCGCGCCCGTCCGCCAGCCGCAGGAGCAGCTTGACCGTGCCGTCCGCGGAGACCCGGCGCTGCGCCAGGCTCGTGGAGCCGCCCGGCAGTTCGCGCTCGAGCCGCTCCGCGAGACCTTTGGGCAGGGAGCCCGGCAGCTCCCGGCAGCGATAGAAGCTGCGCATGATCCGGACCGCGTTGGCGGGGTTGCAGCCCCAGCGCGCCAGGAGCGCCTCGAGGTCGGCTAGCGTCAGGTCGGCGAGGGAGGATCTCGGCATCGGCAGTCGCGCTCTAATCGCCGCAAGCCCGCGACATGTTCGCGCGAGCCAGCGCGAACCGCGGCTCGGCCGAGGACGCCCGCTGCAGGCGCAGGCAGGCTTGGCTCCTCTGCCCCGCGAGCAGGGCGGTGGTCCCGATCAGGAAGTCCAGACGCTTCAGCGGGGCTCCGTCGCGCTCCAGACGCCTCAGGTCCCTGAGAGTCTCCTCCGGGCGACGCTCGGCGAGCCGCCCCACGATCTGCGCCAGGCGCCGCCGCGCCGCCAGGAACCCGGGGGCAGGCAGGACCCGGAAGACGGCGATCCGCTCTTGCGCATCCGCGTAGACGCGCGCGAAGCGCGCGGAGTCCCGCAGGCGCTCGGTCATGACGGCCGAGTGCAGGTCCAGCTGGGCGCCGCGCGAAGGGACGGTCGGCACGCGCAGCCGCGACTCATCCGCCACGACGTACCGGGCGTCGTGTGACTGGAGATACTCGAAAAAGGCATCCGGGTCCTCGTAATAGAAATAGTCGAACGCCTTGCGCCCCGTGTTGAGGCAGAAGGACTGCCGGTAAGGCGCCACGAACACATCTTCCGCAGACGTGTCGGCTCGCACCCAAGCGAAGAAGCGCTGGGGCCCCCGCGACGAGGCGTCGCCGCCGGACGGGGCGCGCCGCGCCTGGACGACGTTGCCGCTCAACGCCGCCGCGCAGATCGCGGCGGCCAGGACCGCGGCTCCGCGACGGGAGGCCTTGAGGGCCGCGGCCAGCAGCAGCTCGTAGAGGAGCGGCAGGACCGGAAGGAGATACCTGCCGCTGTGGTTGACCCAGACCAAGCTCGCGCCGGAGTAAAGGACCAAGTACGCCAGCCTCGGACGAAGGCCCTCGCGCTCCGGGCTTCTCCAGCACAGCCAAAAGCCGCACGCCAGCGCCGGCCATATCGCGCAGCCCGCGAGCCAAGCCGGGACGCGGCCCTGCAAGGCTTCCCACGGGACGAGCGTGAGCGGGATGTTCTCCAGGTAATATCCCAGGTTGCTCTTCACGGTCTCCAGCAGCAGCCCTAAAGCCGGCAGCAGGCCGCCGGTCTCGGGGATCTCACCGAAATAAGACGCCGGAGCGCCCGAGAGCAGGAAGTTCCTCGCGTAGGGAGCCGCCATGATCCCCGCCGCCAAGGCCCCCGCCGCCCAGGCCCGGCGACCCGGGAATCGGCGCAAGGCGTAGGGCAGGACCGCGACGGCCAAGAGGAACCCATGCGGCCGTATCCAGGCGGCGAAAGAGACCCAGCAGACGAACGCCGCAAGAGGCCTGGCCTCGAGCCTGTCCAGCCACGCCAAGGCGGCCAGGCTCCAGAACAGGTACGCCGGCTCCGACATCAGCGAAGCCGCGTGCTTGACGAGCAGCGGGTGCAGCGCGAACAAGACCGCGGCCCAACGCGTCCGGCCGCGCGGCAGCGCCCAGAAGCACGCCGCGGCCAGCAGCGTGAAGACCACGGAGAGCCAGGAGCCCGCCGGGATGCCGCCCAGAGCCAGGACCGGCGCCAGCAGCAGGGGATACCCGGGAAGCAGGTTGGTCGCCGGACTCTTGAACGGAAGCGTCTCGTCGTCGAAGTTGCCGTGGAGGATCGCGCGCGCCGCCAGCACGTGCCTGGCGTCGTCGTTGAAATAACCGGGGAAGGGCCGCGGGGCGCTGAGCGCGTAGAAGACGGCCAGACACAGGGATCCCGCCAGCCAGGCCAGCGGGATCGGCGTCATATCCCGTTCTGGCATGGCGCCCGCTCTGCGATTCAGGCCCGCTCGTCCACCGGGCTCTTGAGCTTGCCCGTGCGCGGGTTGCGCGGCAGCTCCCCCGGCTTGTGCAGGGACAGGGCCAGCTCGCGCAGGCTCCCGTCGGCGAGGCGCGACTGGAGCTTCTCCAGCCCGTGCAGCAGGGCGTGTCGGAGCCTCTTCTCCAGGGCCGGGCCGTCCTTGGCGGGCGTCTCCACGCGCACGGCCAAGGACTCCCCCTCCTCCCCGCCCAAAGCCGCGACCTGCACGGCCGAGACCGGCAGGCCCTTGAGGGCCGCCACGAAATCGCGGTGGCGCACGTTCATGTTGCCCACGGCCACCATGTCGTCGCAGCGCCCCAGCAGCTCGAAGCGCCGGGCCGGCCGGCCGCAGGCGCAAGGCCCATTCACGATGCGGCCCGCGTCGCCGATGGCGTAGCGGATCAGGGGGAAGGCGTACTTGAGCAGGCTGGTGATCAGGATGCGGCCCGTCTCCCCGTCGCGCACCGGCCGCCCCTTCTCGTCGACGACCTCGATCCAGTTGAACTCGTCGATGGCGTGGTGCAGAGGGCCGCGCATGCAGGCGCACTGATAGCCCAGCTGGCCGCCGTCGTTGGCGCCGATGACCGAGGCGATGCGCTCGACCCGCAGGGCGGACTTGAGCCAGTCGTAGTCCGACGCGCTCATGGGCGAGCCGGCGTAGACCACCTTCTCCAGGGCCAGCCTGGGCTCGAGCGCCTTGGCCTGGCGCAGGAACGGCACCAGGAAGGTCGGGATGCCCTGCGCCGCGTTGAGGCGGAACTTGCGCCAGACCTCGACGAAGGTCTCCGGCTTGGAGTTGCCCGCGAAGGCGAAGGTGGCCAAGCCCAGACGGTCGTTGACGTGGTCGAAGGATACGAAGCTCCCGTAGAGGTCCCCGGCCAGCATGAAGTTGGCCAGCCGGTCCGAGGGCGCCAGACCCAGGCCGCGGAACACCTCGGCCCCGCCCGCGATCATGGCCTCCCAGTCGCGCTGGTCGTAGACCGAGAACTTCGGGGCGCCCGTGGAGCCGCCGCTGCGCGACACATAGCCCCCGCTCCAGGCGCCCGTGGCCAGGCCCTCGCCCTGGGGCGGCATGTTGGCTTCCATCTGGTCGCGGGTCAGCTCCGGCACGCGGACCAGGTCCGCGGCCGTCTCGACGCGCAGGCCCTTGAGCCGGCGGCCGTAGAAGCGCGAACGGCGCGCGGCGTCCATGAGCCGGCGCAGGCGCGCGTCGACGAGCGTCTGCCGCTTCTCGCGCGAGAGCCGCTCCGCGCTGGTCCAGTCCCCGCGGCCGGGCAGCCGGCGCAGGACCAGGCGCATGAACTGCGGCAGGTCCTGGGCCCCGTCGTGCGGGTCGTCGATCTCCCCCTCGGCCATATGCCCAAGCTCGAGCACCCTCAGGGCGCCCGCGTCCGAGAAGCGGTCCGCCAGGGCTTCTCCCTCGGCCTCGCCCGCGGCCAGTCCCACGGTCTGGATGTAGCCGCGCAAAGACGCCAGCTGCTCCAGGACGTCCGGGAGCCTCTTGAAGGGGACCAGGCGCAGGGTCCGGTGCAGGGGCGAGGGCGAGAGCGTCAGGTCCCGGTCCAGGATGACCGTCCAATCGAGGCGCCGGGCGGAGGCGCGCAAGGCCCCCTCGCCCCGGACCTCGGCCACCTCCGCGACGCCCCGCAGCTTCTGGATCTCCACGGCCGCGTCCGCGTCCACTCCGCCGGCAGGCATGTCCCGGCCCGTCTGGTCCAGGGCCTTGGGCAGGGCTTCCAGGAGCCGCCGCGCCTGCGCCTCCCCTTCCACATAGCAGGCCTGCGGAGCGGTGCAGGCGTTCTGGTCCCAGATGCTCATCTCGCGCGCCAGGCGCCGGGCCAGGTCCTCGGGCGTGCGCTCGGCCAGACCCCTTCTGGTGGCGACCGCGACGCTGAGCTTGGGCCCGAACACGATGAGCCGCGAGCGCGCGGGCAGGCCGTCGCGCCAGCCGCGCACCGCGGACTCCCCGCCCCAGACCACGATGCCGTCGGCCTCGCGCTTGAACTCCGCGATGACGTCCGTCTGCTTCTGGGAGAACTGCACCACGGCCAAGGACCGCGAGATGAAGCCGTCCTCGTCGCTTTCGCGCAGGGACTCGATCAAGAGCGGGAGGAAGGCCCCTTCGGATGAGGACATCTTGAGGATGTTCACGTTGCGCGTGAGCAGACCCTCGACCAAGGACCCGGCCGCGCCCACGAACACGTTGCCGGCCAGCACGTGCAGGACCGTGCCCAGCGGCTCCCAGCGCTTGGCGCCCAGGCCCTCGTGGCCGGGCAGCTCCGCGTCCATCTTCCGGCGCAGCAGGTCCGCTTCGAAGGTCCAGCAGAGCTCCCGCAGGCCCAGGCGCACCATGGCCGGGGAGAAGCCGGTGACGCGGGGCAGGGTCTTCTCCGCAGCCCGGCGCAGGCGATAGGACGGGTCGGCCCAGCGCTCGCCGGTCCGGGAGAGCAGGCGCAGGACTTTATCGAGCGGATAGTCCGCGACCTGCTGGCGCAGCCCGGCGGCCTTGCGGCAGAGCGCCGCCGCTTGAGCCGCGGTGAGTTCGCCGTCCTTCCACTCCCCGAACCAGTACTGGGGCTTCATGAGGCCCTCCTCACGATCTCGCCCGCGTGGATGGCGCAGCCCTTGTGCTTGGTCAGGCCGCCCCGGCCCAGCAAGGTGAAGGTCGGGGAGTCGTAGCCGCAGGGACAGCGCTGCGGGGAGATGGCTCCCATATCCGTGGAGAGGATGGCCAGGTTGGGCATCATGGCGTTCCACGGCGTGACCAGCTCCAGGAGCCCCGGCCGTCCGGGGGGCAGGACCGCGAGGGTGACGGGGTCGCGGACGTAGACCCGGCAGTAGACGGGCACGTGGAAGCGGTGCCGGCGGCACTCCAGGTAGGGCGCGCAGTGCTCGGCCATGCCGTAGCCGTCGCGGATGTTCTCGACCGGCAGGCCCAGCATCCTCGAGGCCAGCTCGCGGAAGTACTCGCGGGAGACCTTCTTGTCCTCGGCCGCCTTCCAGCCCCCGCCCGTCACCATCCAGCTCCCCGGCGGCAGGCGCACCGGCTCGGCCATCTCGGAGAGGAACTCGTAAATGAAGCTGGGGATGCCGAAGAGGCGCACGGGCAGGCCGGCGCCGGCGAACTCGCGCAAGGCCTGCAGAGTCTCCGCCTTGCGGAATTCCCAGCCGCCGCCCGGGCCTTTACGCACGGCGTAGAAGACCCGGGCCGCGGGCGCGAAGCGCTGCTGGTTGGTGTCCGAGAAGGCGATGCCCAGGTCCTTGGCCTCCTTGGGGTCGTAGACGAACATCAGGTAGTTGGTGGGCTCATGCGAGCGCAGGCCCTCCTGCTCCCAGAGCACGCTCAACTGGGACTGGCAGCGCTCCAGGCTCGCCGCGTCGAACCAGATCTGGGTCTTCTGCCCGCGCGTGCCGGAGGAGGTCAGGCGCAGGACGGTCTGGCGGTGCGGCAGGGAAGTCAGCAGGAAGCTCTTCATGGCGCTGACGCCCAGCATGGGGATGCGCGCCAGGTCCTTCTCGTTCCGGATGGAATCCGGGCGGAAGCCCCGGCGGCGGTAGAGCGCGCCGAGCTCCGGCGAGCGGCGCGCGTGGAAGCAGGCCATCTCGCGGCAGGCCGCGGCCATGAGCCGGCTCTGGGCCGGCGTCCAGACCTGGGGGTCCTTGACTCTGCAGACGGCCTCGGCGTTCGGGAACCTCATAGCAGGCAGTTGGTCTCGTAGTCCTTATGCACCGCGGCCAGGAGCTTCCGGCCGTGCTCCGTGGCGATCTTGATATGGTCGAAGGCCACCTTGGTGGGACCCAAGGCCTGGAAGCGGAAGCCCAGCCGCGCCGAGCACTGGAAGGGTACGAAGCCGGAGGCGAAGAAGCCGCTGGAGGAGAACAGGTCGTAGAGCTGGCCCAGGCCCGGCGCGTCGAGCGGGACCTCCACGGCCGCGTACTCGAAGCCGTCGCGCAGGAGTTCGCGCCACTCGGCCACGATGTCCTCGGCCGCCTGCCGGCCCGGCTCGGCCATGGTGAAGAGCGCCGCGCCCTGGGCCCGCGCCGTGGTGCGCGAGAAGGCGCCCGCCGCGGGCAGGACCTGGAAGCGCGGGGCCGGGGACCAGGCCAGTCCCACGGGCTTGAGCAGGAAGCCGAAACGCTCGCCGACGTTCTCGGGGAGGACGATACGCTCGCCGAAGGGGTGCTCCACGCGCGGGATGACCGAGACCAGCAGGCTGTAGCGCAGCATGCCCTCCGGGTCCTTGCCCAGACCCAGGCGCTCCAGCCGCGCCTGGGTCTCGCGCGACTGGCAGCCCGCGTAGAGGGCCAGCTCCGTGCCCCCGAACTTGGCCACGTGGCGCTGGCTGAAGGAGTGGTTGGTGACGCAGTCGCAGAGGCAGTACTGCATGGGCGTCTTCCTCACCACCGCCATGGCCTGGGTGAAGAGGTCGCCGAAGAGCCCGCGGGACTTGACCATGGGGTCCACCGCGCCCATGGCCGCCTCGTAGACCGCAGGGTCGCGGTGGCGGCGCACCAGGCCCACGTGGCCCACCAGCCGGCCGTTGGGCCGCGCGGCCACGATGGAGAGGAGGTCGCCGGACTCGACCATGGCCTTGAGCTTCTCGGGATAGTAGACCGCCTCGTTGATGTAGTCGTAGCCGTAGACCAGGTAGAAGAGCCGGCAGAGCGCCTCCTCCTCGCCGGGCTGCAGGCCGCGCACGGTCATCACCTCGTCGGCCGGGATGACCGGAGGGCCGGCCTCCGCCTTCGCCGCCTTGGCCGCGGCCTGCGGGCCCAGGGCGATCTCGACGGACACGGCCTGCCCGCCGCGGCCGAGGTTCTCGAAGGCCACGGCGTCCGAGAGCCGGGAGGCCTCCTGGAACTTGGCCATGGACTCCGCGTGGATGCGGCTGGAGCCGCCCTTGAGCAGGATGGGCGCGCCGCGGTTGATCACCGAGACCTTGAGCCGGCCCCCGGACTCGCCCACCTCCACGGCCACGGGCTGGCCCCCGGAGCGCGCGCTGTTGGCCATGACCATCTCCAGTATGGCGCGGACCGCGGCCTTGAGGCCGGTCCGCTGCGCGTCCCCCCAGGCGAAGCGCGCGGAGAAGGCCATGACGAAGCCCAAGGCCGGCTCCAGGAAGGCGCTCTCGGGCGGGACCTCCAGCCTGGCCGTCATCGGTCGTCCTTCACCCGGATGAGCTTGCCCGTGCGCGGGTTGCGAGGCAGGCCCCCCTGGTCCAGGAGTTCCACGCGCACGGGCCAGACGGCCTTCTGCTCCACCCCGTCCCGCAGGGTCGGCCGGCGCGAGAGGAGCTCGCGCGAGAGGGCCGCGGCCAGGGCGCGCCGGGCCGGGGCCGGGGCCCGCGTCTCCGCCCGCACCACGAGCCGGTCGCGGCCGGTCTCGCGCTCCTTCTGCATCTGGACCGAGCCCAGCAGGCCTCGCACCCGCCCCACGCAGTCCTGCACATAGCGGTAGTCGATGGAATCGAAGCCGATGCGCAGGACGTCGTCGCCGCGGCCCAAGAGTTCGAAGAGCGGCGTGGTGCGGCCGCAGGAGCAGCGTGCGCCCAGCCAGCGGGCGCGGTCGCCCACCCGGTAGCGCACCAAGGGCGTCAGGCGGCGGGACCAGACCGTGGCGTAGAGCATGCCGGCCTGTCCGGGGGAGCAGGGACGCCGGCCGTCCTCGTCCCAGACCTCCAGGAAGACCTGGTCGTCGTGCGCGTGGAAGACGCCGGTGGGGCAGGCCGCGCACTGATAGCCCAGGTACCAGGTGTCCACCGTGCCGTAGCCGTGCGTGGCGACGCGCCTGACGCCGAAGCGCTCCCTGAGCTCCGTCTTGTCCGCGTCGTAGAGGTGCTCGGCGCTGTAGAAGAACTTCTCGATGCGCACCCCGCGCAGGTCGAGCTTCTCCATCTCCCGCAGGCAGTTGAGCGCCACGCTGGCCACGCCGGTGAGGCAGTTGATGCCGAAGAGCCGGGCGCAGTTCCTCACGGACTCAGGAGCGGCGTGGTTGGAGAAAGGGAAGTTGACGCAGCCGAAGGCCTCCAGGGCCCGATGCACGTGCAGGAAGCTCATGTAGAGCCCGCCCGCGGCGAAGAGGTTGGCCACCCGGTCGCCGCGGCGCAGGCCCACGGCGTGGTAGCCGCGCGCGTTGGGCAGGCAGAGGGCCTCCATCTCCTCGTGGCTGAAGAGCGAGGTCTTGGGAGCGCCCGTGGTACCCCCGCTCTGGAACACGGTCCAGCCCGCGGCGCCCCGCGCCAGCAGCCGGCGGCTCCTGGGCGGCAGGAGCGCGCGGCTGGCGTCCGGGGTGAGGACCGGGACCTCGGCCAGGGGATGCTCGCAGCCGGGCCGGAAGCGCGCCAAGCGGTCGGCGTAGAAGGGCAGTCGGCGCGCCTGGCGCAGGTAGGCGCTCAAGCGCTCCTTGATGAGGCGCCGGCGCTGCCTCTCGGAAGCGGACTCCCAGGCGTCGTAGAACGGAACTTTCACGGGGTTATTCTACTAAAACGGGTGGAAAATTCGGGACACAATACCTATTCCCTGATAAAACGGAAGGACGAAAGGGGTTGGCTCACCCGAGAATTACACCGCCCGTCTCTATCTTTTCGAAAATGGGAGAGATGGACAGCCTAGTTCTCGTGTGAGCTGGCCGCTTCCGTCGCTCCGTTTATGAATGTCCTTCAGAGAATAGGTATTGTGTCCCGGAATTCCGCGGCTTTGCTATAATGGGCGCCAGCATGAAGAAAGCCCTCCGGATCGTGGTGACCGGCGCCGCCGGCCGCATGGGCCGGCGCGTGGCCGCCCTGGCCGCCGAGGACGCCCGCTTCCAGGTGGCGGCCCTGGTGGACCGCAGCCCGGGGCCGGGCCTGACCAAGCCCGAAGAGCTGCCGGAAGCCCTCTCCTCGGCCGATGTCCTCATCGATTTCTCCGCGCCCGAATCAGCGGTGCGCTTCGCCGCCGCGGCCGCGGCGGCGCGGCGGCCCGCGGTCATCGGCGCCACCGGCTTCAACCCGGTCCAACTCGCGCAGCTCAAGGCCTCCAGCCGGCGCGTCCCGGTCTTCCTCTCCCCGAACTTCAGCCCGGGCGTGCACGCCCTGGGCATCCTGCTCAGGGCCGCCGCCGCCCTGCTCAAGGATTTCGAGGCGGGCATCAGCGAGACCCACCACAGCAAGAAGAAGGACGCCCCCTCCGGCACCGCCCTGCGCCTGGCCCGCATCATCATGGAGTCCCGCCGCGGCGGCGATCCGGCCGTGGTCTCGCAGCGCCTGGGCGACGTGGTGGGCGAGCACACCGTGACCTTCGCCGGCCCCTTCGAGCGCCTGGAACTCACCCACCGCGCCCACTCCCGCGACGTGTTCGCCGGGGGCGCCCTGCGCGCGGCCCTCTGGGTGGCCGGCCGCAAGCCGGGGCTCTACGACATGCCCGACATGTTCCCGGGCGGCTGAGGCCATGAGGAAGCTCCGCCGGCTCGGCACTCTGCTCCGGGAGGGGCTGCTCGACCTCTTCACGGACGATGAGGAGGATGACCGGGAGCCGTTCTTCGACCCTGTCCACCTCGGAGCGGTGTGCATCGTCTGCCTGACCGTCGTCGGCGCCCTCTACTGGCTGCTTTGGACGCTGCTGGTCTACGAAGGCGGCCTCTTCATCAAGCTGCGCGCGGCCCTGGCCGTGCTCCTGACCGAGCGAAGCCTCAGGGACTTCGGCTACGAGGGGACTCCTTACGCCCAAGGGGCCTTCGAGGGTTGGCTGGGCAACCTGACGGCCCTGGCCCTGTCCGTCCTGGTCCTCTGGGCCCTGCTCCACCTCTACCGCACCGCGGCGCGGGGCGGCGCCCGGGCCTCCCGCAAGGCCGATGCCTGACTGCCTGCTCCTCCTGGGAGCCAACCTGGGCCGGCGCCGGGAGAACCTGCGCCGCGCCGTGCTCCGCCTCGCCCGCCTCCCGGGAGGCCGCGTCCTGGCCCGTTCGCGCCTCTATGAGACGGCCCCGGTCGGGCCCGGCCGCCGGCGCTACCTCAACTTGGCCGTGCGCTACCGCACGGCGCTCTCCCCCATGGGCCTGCTCGTCGAGCTCAAGCGGCTGGAAGCCCTGGCCGGCAGGCGCCCCGGCCGCCGTTGGGGCCCGCGGCCGCTCGACGTGGACATCCTGGACTACGCGGGCCGCCGCCTCAAGAACCGCTGGCTCACCCTTCCCCATCCCCGGGCCGCGGAGCGCGCCTTCGCTTTGGCCCCGGTCTGCGACGTCGCGCCGCGCTGGCGGCCGGACGGCCGGATCGCGGCCGCGCGCCTGCTGGAGCGCCTGGCTCCCTCCGCCCGGGAGGTGCGGCGCCTGCCGTGATCCCCTGGATGCTCGCCGTGGTCGCGCTCTCGCTGGCCGTCATCGCGCTCGGGATCGGCTGGTGGGGCGCCGGCATCATACTCCATCCCCCGAAGATGAGCGCCCTGGCGGTCTTCCCGGAGCAGTTCGGGCTCGCCTACGAGAAGGTCTCCTTCCAGACCTCGGACGGCCTGACCTTGAAAGGCTGGTTCCTGCCCTCGCCCACGGGCGACGGACGGACCTTGCTCATGTGCCACGGCTGGGGCGACAACAAGGGCGAACTCCTGTCCGGGACCCATTTCCTGAACTCGGCCTGCGGCTTCAACCTGCTCTACTTCGACAACCGCTCCCACGGAGAGAGCGGCGGCGACATCACCACCATCGGCTGCCTGGAGGTCATGGACTTCCATGCGGCCATGGCCTTCCTGCGCTCGCAGAAGCCCCAGTGCCTCGAGCGCCTGGGCGTGTTCGGCCTTTCCATGGGCGCGGCCGTGGCGGCCATGGCCGTGCCCGCGCATCCGGAGGTCAAGGCGGTGGTGATGGAGAGCCCCTTCACCACCTACCGGCAGGTGACCAGGCGCTGGGCCTGGAACAACCTGCGCATCCCCTATTTCCCGCTGATGATGATCGTGCTCTGGATGCTGCGCCTGCGCGTGGGGCGCGAGGACGTGGACGAATACAGCCCCATCCGCTTCATCTCCCGCGTGGCTCCCCGCCCGGTCCTCTTCATCAGCGGGGCCGAGGACCGCCTGATGCCCCCGAGCGACGTGCGCGCCCTCTTCTCCGCCGCGCGGGAGCCCAAGGAGCTCTGGCTCATCCCCGGCGCCTCGCACGGGAAGTGCCGGGAGCTGGCCGGGACCGACTACGACCGGCGGATCACAGAGTTCTTCGCCAGGACGCTCTAGCCCCTCAGTCGGCGGCACCATTTTATGTTAGGATACGCTTCATGACGAGTCAAAAGCGGCGGCGGTTCTGGATCGATCCCCCCCTCCAGCTGCAGATGGTGGCCACGGTCCTGCTCCTCGTGATAGCCAGCATCTTCCTGGTGACCTACAGCGTGTTCCACGGGCTCAACGAAGCCTCCCAGACCTCGCATCAGGTCTTCCATTCCCTGGACTGGGTCTGGGAGACCATCCGCGGCCCCATCGTGGTCAGCTCCCTGATCGCCGTCCTGGCCAGCGCCCTCATCGCCCTCATCTGGTCGCACCGCTACGCCGGCCCCCTGAGGGTGCTCTCCGCGGCCATGGGCCGCATCGGGCACGGGAACCTCTCGGTCCCGGTGCGCGTGCGCAAATACGACACCCACCAGGATCTCGTCCACGATTTCGCGCAGGCCCAGGAGAGGCTGCGCGAGCGCCTCAGCGCCGACCTGCGCGGCCTGCATTCGGCGGCCGAGCTGCTCAAGGCCGCCCTGCCGGAGCTCGGGGACCGCAAGCCTGCCCAGCATTGCGCCCAAGCCCTGCTCAAGGAGATCGAGGCCGCCGCCTCGCACTACCAGCTATGACCAGAACTTTCGCCGTCCCGATCCTCTCCATCGTCCTGGCCGGCGTCCCGGCCCTGGCCGGCGAACCGGCTCCGGCCGCCGCCGAGACCGCCAAGCCGGCATCGCCCTGGCCCGGCCAGTGGCTTGCCGAGGTCTTCGGAGCGGAGGGGACCGACGCCTTGCGCTCGCGCGGCATCGTCATCCTGCAGGGCCGGCCCGGCGCCTACCGCCTGCAGAAGGTGGCCTGGAAGCCCCTGGAGTCCCTGGTGCGCAGCACGAAGAACGTCCAGCAGTTCTTCGAGTCGTTCCAGCGGCTCAAGGCCGGCCAGGGGCTGGCCCCCGCCGGCCCGCTGCCGTTCCTGGCCCTCGGCGACTTGCCGCCCGAAGGCCTCATGACCGCGCCCCTGCACGCCCTGCTCGAGGCCATGGCCGCCTACCACTCCGCCTGGACGGCCCTGCTGCCCCCGGCTGATGAGTCCCCCGCCGCGGCGGCCCGGCCCGCGCCGGCGGGGCCGGACCTCTTCGAGACCTCCTGGGGGAAGGCCTTCGCCGGCCGCACCCGGGCTGACGTCGTCTCCGACCCGGCCGCATCGGCCGATGACTTCTTCTTCTCCTCCCTGGCCGGGGTCCGCGCCGACCGGCAGGCCGCCGACCGCTTCGCGGCCCACATGAAGGGCCGCACCCAGACCGACGTCGCGGCGCGCCTGGCCGAAGACGCCCGGGCGGGGACCCTCTCGCCGGGGCTGCGCGCGGACCTGACCCGCTACCTGGAGGACCAGCGCCGCCTCCACGCTTTGGCCCGCATCCGCCGGCAGGTCGCCGAGCTAGAGAAGAAGACCTCTTTGGCCAAGGACCTGCGCGCGCTGGAGACCGTGGCCGCGGTCCTGCGCGGACGCCCCGGCCTGCTGGCGGAGCTCGAGGGCGTGGTCCAGGCCGCGCCTCCGGCCGCCGCCGCGCCGGAGCTGGCCTCGGCGGGCCTGCACCTCGCCAAGCCCATCCGCCTGGGCCAGAACGAGCTCGGCGACTCCGTGGTCCTCAGCGGCGCCTACTGGGTGGACGGGCTCCCCGAGAAGCAGAGCGTCGAGATCGAGGAGACGACCTACCGGGAGACCCCGGCCGGCCTGCGCGACGTGGAGACCCGCACGGTCAAGCGCGGCAACGGCGGCCCCTACACCTTCGCGCGGCGCCTCGTGCTGAATGATTCGACGCCGTTCACCTTCCATTCCGTCGTTTCCGCGCCCACGGGCAATCCCGTGGCGGACGCCGCCGCGGTGCCCGTGGCCAAGGATTTCGAGCTGGCCCTGCTCAAGCTGGCCGCGGCCGACGCCCAGGCTCTGGCCTGCGCCTTCCCGGAGGCCGCGGCGGCCTACGCCAAGCTCGAGGAGTCCCTCGCGGAGGCGGCCCGCGAGAAGCCCCAATACCGCGAACTCCTCGCCGCCGCGGTCAAGCGCCGGGAAGCGGCTGGCCGCGACGCGGCCGTCCTCTCCCGGCTCGAGACCGCGGCCCAGGCGTCCCGGGACGACGCCGCCCCCGAGGCCTGCCGCTACGACCTCAAGCGGACCGAAGCGGCCCTGTCTTTGGCCCGAGCCCTGCCTCCCGGCTGCGACCGGGTCCTCGCCGACCTGCGGCGCCAGCGCGCCTTCATCGCGCGGCGCCTGACGGACCAGCAGGCCTTCCACGCGGCCGTCCGGCAGGCGGCCGCGCACCGGCGCTCCTGCCGGTTCGGTCCGGCCGCCGAGGAGCTGGCGCGGGGCCTGGCCGTCCTGGAAGCCGACCCCGAGGCGCGCTGCGGCGCGTCGGTCGAGGCCGCCGAGCGGGCCAGTTCGGAGCTGCGCTCCGTCCGCGCCGACGAGCTCTGGGCCGCCGCCTTCGCGGCGGACCTCGCCGCGGCCCAGGCCGAGACGTCCGCGGGGCCGCGCCTGGCCAAGCTCTCGGCCATCATCGCCCGCATCGGCTCCATGGACGACCCGTCCTGCTTCTCCGCGCCGCTCGCCCAGGCCGAGAAGCTGGCCAAGGCCGCGGGCGAGGACCTGGTCATGCCCGACGCCATGGCCGGAGCCCTGGGCACGGACGAAGGGTCCTCCGCCGTGGTGTCGGACGTGGCGGCGCAGAGGCGCAAGCTCATGGCCCAGGCCGAGGTCCTGCAGACCAAGCAGGAGGCGGAGCAGGCGCCGACGAGCACGGCCCCCCAGGCGCCGGCCAAGAAGGCCGCGGCCCCGGAGAAGGCCGCCGCGAGCGAGGCCAAAGCTCCTCCGGCCGAGAAGAAGCCCGCGGCCGCGCCGAGCCGCAAGGCGGCCAAGCCCAAGCCCAAAAAAGCCAAGACTCCGGCCAAGACGGAGGCCTCCCGATGATCACCCGCTCCGGAAGCATCGTCCTGTTCTGCGCGGCCCTGCTCGCGGCGCCTTCCGCCTCCTGGTCCGCCTCGGCCGCGAAGCCCGCCCGCAAGCGGCCCGCCCGCGCCGCGCGGCCCGCGGTGAAGGCCACACAAGAGATGGCGGCGGCTCCGGCTGCCCCCGTCCCGTCCGAGAATGGAGAACGCCAGCCCTCCAGGGACGGCGGCCCCATGGCCGCCGGCTCCCTGGCGGACTTCGGCGCGGTCCTGCGCGACGGCGAGGGCTCGGCCGAGGCTATAGCCGTCCTGCCCGACTCCGAGGCCGCCCAGCTCGGCCTCGCCCCCGAGGACCGCCTCGTCTCCCTCAACGGCGCGCCCGTCCGCTCCCGCTCCGACGCCCGGGCCGCCTGGCGGCGCTGGGACGGCGGCCTGCGGCTGTGGGGCGTGGTCCGGCGCGGGCTGCGCGTGCTGGAGTTGCGCTCCCGGTTCCCCGACGAAGAGCCGGCCTTCGCGCGCGGCCCGAAGGACCTCTCCCCCCGCGAGAGCCTGCTCCGGGACGGCCTGCTGGAGCGCAGCGCCGTCTCGGCGCAGGCCGTGCTGGCCAAGGCGCCGTCCCTGCCGATCTCGGTCCCGGCCCGCCAGGTCCTCTGGGTCCGCTTCCCCAAGGGACTGCCGGACACCGTGGCCACGGGCGACGTCCTCCAGGCCGAGGTCACCATGGCCGTGGCCAGCGACGCGAGCCTGGACTACCTGTGCCTGCCGCCGCGCAGCACGGTGTGGGGCAAGGTCCTGCAGACCAGCTCCACCGAGGGGGTGCGGGCGCTGCGCATCCATTTCTTCAAGGCCGCCCTGGCTGGAGGCCACGCGGTCCCCCTCTCGGCGCGCGTCCTGGACGCGGCCGGGGACCAGCCCATGGTCAAGGTCAGCCCGGGCGGGACGCTGGTCCTGGGCGAAGCCGTCTCTCTGGACGAGAGGAAGAAGCGCCGCGGCTCGCTCATCCTGCGGCCGGACGTACGCCTGCGCCTGGAACTCGCCGAGCCGGTGACCGTCATGGAGCCCCCCCGGTTCTATCCGGCCGGGGCCGGCCTGTGGATCCGCACCGCCGAGTCGGAGACGGGCCGCGCCTTCGAGGTGACCCACGTCATCCCCGGACGCAGCGCGGAGAAGGCCGGGGTCCGCGTGGGCGACCTGCTCAGGGAGATCGCCGGGCGCTCCACGTCGGACATGGACTTCGGCGACGCCCTGGCCGCGCTCTACGGAAAGCCGGGCAGCCTCTTCAAGGTGGCGGTGCGCAAGCCCGGCGCGGAGAAGCCGCTGACCCTGGAGCTCAAGCGCGGCGTCCAGTTCAAGGACGGGGTCGAGACGCCGGTGCCGCTGCCGTTCGAGAAGCGGGAGAAGGCCAAGGCCTAGCCGCCGAGCTTCTCCAGCAGCTCCCGGGCCGCCTTGACGTTGTCGTCGTACTCCCCGGGATCGGCGGGAATCTTGATGTCGAAGATGTGCTTCAAGGCGGCCTCGGCCTTGGCCTTCTCGCCCACGGCCAGGTAAGCCTCGGCCAGGGCCGTGAAGTGGGGCGAGTAGTCGGGCTCCAGTTCGGCCGCCTTCTCCAGCTCGCGCACCCCCTCCTTCCTGCTGCCCCCGGCGATGGCCGGGAGCTCCATGAGCATTTCGCCCAGGACGTGGTGCGCGGCGCCGCTCTTGGGGTCGAGCTCGAGCACGGCGCGCATCTCGCGCCGCAGGGGCTTGACCAGGAAGAGCGACCGGAGCACCCCGCGGACCTGCCCGCGCCGGCCCATGGAGATGCCGTACCAGTAGTGGGCCTGAGGGTCGCTGGGCGCCAGCTCCACGGCCTTCTTGAGCAGCCCCTCGGCGCGGGTGTACTCGGCGAGCTTGTCCGCCTTCGCCGGCCGACGCTCGCCCAGGCGCAGGAGGCCGCGTCCCAGCCGCCAGAGGACCGCGGCATCGCCCTGATCCATCCCTCCCAAGAGGCTGATGGAATCCTCGAGGTTCCGGCCCTGATGGCGGTGGAAATAGAGGCGGTCGGGTTCCGAGAAGGCGCCGGTGGAGACGGCAGGGGCTTGGGCGCGGCCGAGAGAAGCGGCGAGGATGAGGCATGCCAAGTTCACGGCGAGTATCATACCAAAGACGGTTTCCCAAGAAACGACAGCGGTTGGCCGAGGAATGGCCCAGATGCGCTGCGCGCATCTGGGCGGGTCCCGGCGCTTCGCGCCGGGACCTCAAAAGCGCTACAATCCAAGTCATGATCGAGCAACTCACCCCCCTGGAAGCGCGTATCCTCGGCTCGCTGGTGGAGAAGTCCCTGACCACGCCCGAGCTCTATCCCCTGACCCTCAACTCTTTGGTCAACGCCTGCAACCAGAAGACCAGCCGCGACCCGGTCATGACCCTTGGCCACAACGATGTCGAGAATGCCCTCAACGGCCTCGTCGAACGCAAGCTCGCGGCCCGCATCCACGAGCCCGGCGCCCGCGCCGCCAAGTACACTCACCGCATCGACATCCTGCTCGGCTCCGAGGACCCGAAGGCCATCGGAGCCGTCTGCATCCTCCTGCTGCGCGGCGCCCAGACCCCGGGCGAACTCAAAGGCCGCACGGAACGCCTCTGCCGGTTCGAGAGCACCGCGGAGGTCGAAGCCCTCATGGCCGAGCTCTCCAGCCGCGTGGACGGGCCCATCGTCAGACGCCTGCCCCGCCAGCCGGGGCAGATGGAGGCCCGCTACCAGCAGCTCTTCACGGCGGGCATGGACCCGCCGTCCCCGGAGGGCGGGAGTTCTCCTCTCCCGGAGGGGACGCCGGCTGCGGAGCCGGACCGGGTGGCGCGCCTCGAAGCGCGCGTCGCGGCCCTGGAAGCCGCATTTGCCGCCTTCCGCCCAAAGTAATAAGATTGATGCCGTGCACGACCGCTTCGGCCGCCGCAAGTGGGCGTTCTGGCTCTTCGTCGCCATGCTGGCCGCGGTCGCCATCATCCCTTCCGCCGTGCTCCTCGACGCGCTCCGGTCGTATGTCGGCTTCCTGAGCGGGGACGCGCCCTCCACCATCCGGCCCATGCAGGTCAGATTCCTCGACCGCCGCGGCGACCTGCGCAGCCCTCCGGAGAAGGACATCCAGTTCGTCGAGTTCCGCCTGCGCGCGCCCAAGGCCAAGGCCGTGGACCTCCTCGGGGACTTCAACGGCTGGAAGGCCGGGACCCTCCCGCTCTCCCGCTCCGGGGCCGGGACCTGGGAGCTCATGCTCCCCCTGCCTCCCGGGGACTACCGCTATCTCTTCCTCGTCGACGGGCAGCCGCAGGCCGACCCCGGAGCCCGGCCCGCCGCCGCGCCGGACGGCAGGACGGCGTCGCTGCGGAGCGTGCCGTGAGGGCGCTGCTCCTGGCGGCGCTCCTGCTGGTCCCGGCCAGGCTCGCGGCCTGGGGAGAGAAACCCCCCCTGGCCTTCCTGGCCGTGCCGGCCGAGGACTTCTCCGACTGGAAGGCCCTGGCCGACGCCGTGAACTCCACTCCGGAGCTCAAGCTCACCCTGGCCCTGACCCCGGACATGGTCACGGAGGCCGTGCGCGACAGCCTCTCCATGCCTCTGAGGACCGGCCGCCTGGAGCTGGCCATGCGCATCCCCGGAGACCCCATCCTGCCCCTGGTGGCGGCGGGCCCCTCCTCCGGAGGGCTCCCCGACATCCTGGCCAGCATCGCGCTGGCCCGGGAGAAGTTCCGCTCCGTCCTGAGCACGGCTCCGGCCGGGTTCGTCCCGGGCGGAGGCTCCTCCGTCGCGGCCCTGCCGTCCGCCCTCCCCGCCCTCGGAATCTCCTGGGTGGCGGTGGGCAAGGGCCCACCGTCCCTGGAGGGCGGACGTGCTCCTCTCCCGGAAGGGGCGGTGGGCCAAGGGCCGCGGTCCCTGGCCGGAGGGCCCTGGCTGCCCTTCACGCCCCTGCGCTGCGAAGGCCGGCCGCCCACCTGGCAGGAGTTCGAGGCGGCGGCCAAGCCGGACCCCTCCCTGCCGGCCGGGCCCGCCAGCATCGTGCTCGATGAAGCCTCTGGCCTGGTGCCGCGCGGCTCGCTGACGGCCCTGGTCAAGGTTCTGGCCGACAGGAGCTCCGTCTGGACCTGGCAGACCGCGTCGGAGTACCAGGCGTCGGCTCTGCCCGCCGCTTCCGGCCCGGGAGACTGGCCCGGCTGGGCCCCGGCCGCGCTCGGCGACCCCGCCGTCCAGTCCGCCGGCAAGGCCTACGGCGAGGCGGCCGGGACCCTGCGGCGCTATCAGAACTCGGGCCTCGCGGACCTCAAGGCGCTGGAACATGCCGCAGAAGCCCTCGCCGCGGCGCAGGCCGGCCGCTACTACCGGGCCTTGTCCGGAGCGGCGGCCGGCGACGCCGAGGCCGCGCGCCAGGAGCTGCGCCGGCATCTGCGGGAGGTGTACCGCCGCCTCAAGCAGACGGTGCCGGCGTCCTCCACGGCCGAGGTCTCGGCGCCGGACGAGGTGCCCACCGGCGTCCAGGCGGAGCAGGGCCCCGGCTGGCTCGTCCTGCGCAACCCCGCCGGCAGCGTCAGCCGAGGCCCGGACAAGGGCGCCCCGGCCGAACCCTGGCGCCTCCTCGACCTGCGTCTCGACTGGGACGCGGCCTCCGTCGGCTTCTCCTTCCGCATGGCCGCCCTGGACGTCTCGAGCGCCACCCCGTCCGCCCCGGCCGGCCGCCTGGTCCTCGACGCCTACGTGGACATCAACGGCGTCCCCGGAGCGGGGAGCCCGCGGCTCCTCGAAGGCCGGGGGGCCTTCGCCGCCAACCGCGATTCCTGGGAGTACGCGCTGAGCCTCGGTCCCTCCGGCGGGGTCCTCCTGCGGGCCATGCCGGACTCCGGCCCGGCCGTCCTGGCGCGGGTCCCGGTGAGGGTGGATGAGTCCCACCGGGTCATCCGCGCCGAGGTCCCCCGGTCCCTGCTGCGCGGCAACCCCCTGCGCTGGGGCTACATCGCGGCCGCGTTCGCGGCGCGCCAGGGCGCGCCGTCCCCGGAGGGCAGGCGTTCTCCTCTCCCGGAGGGGACCGGGCCAGACGAGGTCATCCCGGGGGGGCCGCTGGGCCTGCTCGCGCCGGTGGAGCAGCAGACGCACTCCTCCGGAGGGCGCCTGGCCGCAGTGCGCCTGCCTTAGCGCGCTAAGGGAGGCTCGGCGGCATGGGGATGTCGTCCGTCTTCTTCGCCGGGGGCGTGTAGGTGACGCGCCGGGTCACGGTCTTCGACTGGCCGAGGACGTCGCTGACCTGGACCCGGATCACGTTCGGCCCCGGCTTGAGCTTGACCGTGGCCAGGAAGTTCCCGGATTCGTCGCTGCGCACGGGCTTGCCGTCCACCAGGACGGTGAGGTTCTCGGCGTTGACGATGCCGGTGACCCGGTAGGTGTCCTCGAACACGGTCTCGTCGGCCGCCGGCCGCAGCAGGCGGAAGGAGGTGTGCGTGGCCATGGCCTGCCCCACGGCGCGGGTCACGCCCACCGAATAGAGGCGCGGCGCGGAGAAGGGGAGCTCGGCGCCCAGCAGGTCGATGATGGCCACCCGCCACCAGTAGACCCCCGGCGGGATGTTCTCGTCGCCCAGGCGGATGTTCTCGTCGAGGCTGTAGGTCTTGTCGAAGACCATCGTGGCGAAATCCCGGTTGCGGGAGGCCTGCACGTGGTAGCCCGACACGGGCTGGCCGATGGAGAGCGTCTTCATGTCCGCGCCCAGGGCCTCCATGTCGCCCGAGGCGTTGATGTCCTCCGCCGTGGCCTGGGCGGCCAGGGAGACGCCGGCCCCCACCTGGATGCGGGAGCGGCCGGGCATGGTCTCGCCCCGGAAATCGGCGGCCCGCGCCTCGAAGACCGGGAGGTCCGCGACGAGCTTGGGGACCCCGGGGGACATGCCCAGCTGGACCTCGGTGCTCATGCCGGCCGGGACCTCCACGGTCTTGCCCTGGGCGTCGACGTCGGCGGCGCCCTTGTACACCTCGACCAGCGTGCTCAGGTCCTGCCGGACCTTGGCGGAATACTCGGTGTCCATGGTCTTGGGCGTGATGCGCGCCGAGGCCGTGACCACCCGGGAGTGGCCCACGAACACGCCGCCGCCCTTGAGCTCCACGTCGTAGTCCTTGGCCACGGGCTTGATGATGGCCATGGAGTTGGGGTCGAGGCTGAGGACCTGCTTGTTGACGAACCGGACCTTGGCCTTGGAGTCGTCGAAGGTGTGCAGGGAGTCGCCGCGCAGCAGCTGCATCTCCTCCGCCGCGGATTTCCACTGCGCGGTGTCCTGGCGCCGGAACTCGACGCGGTTGACCCGGTAGAAGAGGGTCGCGGCGCGCATCTCCTCCTTGATCAGCGTGATGGGGACCTGCAGGGTCATGCCGGGCAGGGCCACGGTGGGGTCGGAGGAAGGCAGCCGGTTATGCTTGAGGATCTCGTCCCATTTGGCCGGGTCCTTGAGCCAGGTGTGGGAGATGCCCCACAGGGTGTCGCCCGGCTTGACCGTCACATTCTGGAACTTCTTTTCCGCTGCGAGGTCCGCGGCGGTCCCTGCTGAATCCAGCGCGAACAGCGCTCCGGCCAGGACCGCGCAGACGAGCCGTCTCATCTAGACCTAGGGACCTCCTCGGGAAAAGGGGAAGACCGGATGCCGCAAGTCTCGATAGTCATAGGATGAGACGCACAGACGCCTTCGGCAACAGGAATGGTGTCAGGACCGGTCAGGAGTGGTCAGCTTTGGCGGCGAGATTCGAGACCAAAGCCCCCCCTGCGTCCACGCCCAGCCCTTTGGGTATGGTGAAGATGAAGCGCGAGCCCTTGCCCACCTGGGACTCCACCCAGATGCGCCCGAGGTGCGCCTCCACGAAGAATCTGGAGATGGTCAGGCCCAGCCCCGTGCCGCCGCGCCTCTGGCCGGCCACCTGCTCGAACTTCTGGAAGATCCGGTCCAGGTACTCCTGGGGGATGCCCTCTCCGGTGTCCGTGACGCTCATCTCGATCTCCGGCCCCGCGTCGCGCACGCCGATGGTGATGGTCCCCTGCTTCGGGGTGAACTTGATGGCGTTGCCCACCAGATTGGTGACCACGCGCTCGAGCAGGTCCGAGTCGGCCTCCACGGTGAACTCCTCGGCCGCGTCGAGCACGAGCTTGATGCTCTTCTGCGCCGCCAGGGCCTCCGTGATCGCGATGGCGCGGCTGCCGATGCCCGCCAAAGAGGTCGGGCGCAGGGAGGGCTGGATGCGGCCGGACTCCATCTTGGCGATGTCGAGGATGTTGTTGATCATGCCCATCAGGCGGCTGCAGGAGCGCTTGACCGAGTTGACCATGGACTGCTGCTCCGGGTTGAGGACCCCGACCGTGCCCTTGAGCAGCACGTCCACGAAGCCCATGGCCGAGCCCAGGGGGTTGCGCAGATCGTGCGTGATGTAGTGCAGGAACTCCTCCTTCATCTTGTCGAGCTCCTTCTCGAAGCTCACGTCGCGCACGGTGGTGACCACTCCCAGGGCCGCGCGGGTGCTCGGGGCCACCACCGGCAGGGCGCTGATGCGCAGGTAGCGCCGGTTGGCCTCGGTGGAGAGGTCGATCTCCTTGAACTTGTCGGGCTTGGGGTCGACGCAGGCCTGCAGGACCAGCTCGCGCAGCTTGGAGTCGGGCATGACCTCGCGCAGGCTCTGGCCCTCGATGCGCAGGGCCGCGTTGAGGCCGAGGAGCTCGCGCACCCTCCGGTTGGCCAGCTGGATGCGGCCCTCGCCGTCGAACATGAGGATGCCGTCGGTGGTGGAGTAAAGCACGGCCTCGGTCTTGCGCTGTTCCGCCACCAGCCGGTCGACCTGGATGAGCGAGTAGCGGTGCAGTTCCGCCGTCATCTTGTTGAAGGTCTCGGCCAGGTCCTGCAGCTCGTCGCCGGTGCGCACGTCCACGCGGGCCTGGAAATCGCCCCGGGAGACGGTCTCGGCGCCGCGGGTCAAGGACAGCAGGGGCAGGGTCAGGCGGCGGGCCAGGAATGTGGCCCCCAGGACCGCGAGCGCGCTGACGACGATCAGCACCAGGGTCGCGGCGCGCTGCATCTGCAGGGCGGAGAAGTAGGCCTCGTGGCGCTGCTGCAGCATGATCACCGCGCCGCCGATGGAGGCCACCGGGGCGTAGGCGCTCACCCAGGCCACGCCCTCGAAGTCCGGCACGTCGCGCGAGCCCACGCTCTGCGAGAGGAGCGCGGCCTTGACCGTGGGCCGGCCGGAGAGGCGCTCGGCGGCCGCAGGACTGAGATGGTCGCGGGGATAGAAGAGGGCCTTGCCTTTGTTGTCGACGAGCACGGCAAAGCCCGTGCCCCCGACCCGCTGGGAGACGATGTGGGCGTCGAGGCTGCGCAAAGAGACCAGGATGCGGGCCCAGACCAGGGGCCCCATGGGATAGTACATCTCCAGGGCCGGCTCGCCCCGGTAGCTGGAGACGCGCCGCACGCGCCGCCGGCTCTTGACCGCGTCGAGGAAGCCTTCCGCGGAGCGGAAGTCGCGCAGGGTGGCGTCGCTGTTGAGGTCCGGGTTGAAGACCTTGATGATCTCGCGGCCCGCCGTGTTGAGGATGCCGATCTCCACCACGTCGGAATGGGTCTCGATGAGGCTGCGCAGCAGCTCCTGCTTGTCCTTCCACTCCATCTTCTTCTGCAGGGAGGCCAGCGCGAAGGAGAGCTTGTCGTCGTTGACCTTGAAGAAGGAGTCCACCTGCTCGGCGAGCTTCTCCGCCATCTTGGTGTGCAGCTCCAGCACCGCGGCCTGGATGCCCTGCTGGCTGATGTCCACGAGCTTGTAGGCCAGGAAGGCGGCGGGCGCCAGGGCCAGGGCTCCCAGGACCAGGACGAACCTCCTGAAGAGGCCCGAACGGAGCCACTTGAGCCAACGCATGGGGGATAGGATAGAGGAACAATCCCGCCCTGTCAATACTCGAGAATTACGGTCTTGTTAAGAGAAGAGGCGGGAACGCAGGATGAGAAGGCTCAGGATGGGCAGCAGGCTCGCCGCCACCAGGGGGTCGGGCAAGGTCAGGGGCGCCTGTTCGGGGGTGCCGCCGCCCAGGTCCCCTCTCGGGGACTCCGCCGCGGCCGCAGGCTCGGGCTCGGCGCCCGCGGACTGCAGGAAGGCGTAGACCTCGGTCTGCGCGGCCTGGACCTGCTGGCCCGAAGGCACGACGGGGGCCGCCTCCGGCGCGGACGGGACGGAGGCCACCGCGTCGCGCAGCTCCGGAGCCGCGGCGTAGACGGCGACGACGGCGCCGGGCAGGACGCCCTCGGCAAGGGCCCAAGCCGAATCCTCGGCCAGCCGCCGCGCGATGCGCCGCGCGGGCGCGTCCACCACGGAAAGCATCAGGCTCTCCTGCGAGACCTGCAGGGCGATGAGGGCGACCCCGGCGGGGAGCCCGCCCGCCGGCAGGCCGGAACCCTCCTCCGCCGGACGACGGAAGGCCAGCCAGTAGCCGCCGTCCACGCCGGGCACCGTGTAGCTCCAGGCGGAGGCCGCGCCGGAGCCGTCCGCGGCCGAGCCGCGCGCCAGGAGCCGGGGGCCGGGGCGGGTCGGCGCGCCGGAGAGCCCGGCGTTGGCGCCGAGAGCCGGGGCCTTGGCGCTGCCGGAGCCTCCCCAGTTGCGCTCATCCGTGAGGATGTCCATGAGGCGCACGCCCAGGCCCTGCGCGCCTTCCTCCGCGGCCGCCTTGCCGGACATGACCACGGCCTTGAGCTGGTCCTGCACCGCCTCGGCCTTGGCCGCCAGGCGCACGGACTGCCGGTCCAGGGCCTTGATCCCGCCGCCCGGCCCGGGCTTGAAGCCGCCGTCCGGCAGGTCGAGGCGCTGGGTGCGGCCCGGCGCGATGCCGCTGTCGGAGATGGTCTGTACCGCGACGACGGCCGGGGCCGCGGGGTTGAAGGTCCCGTAGGAGGCCTGCGGGGCTTCGGCTCCGGGGATGGCGGAGCCGGGCAGGACCGGAGGCGCGACGTCCGGCCGGAAGCCCAGCTTGGCGTTGGGCAGCCCGAGCGAACCGAGGATGTCCGGCTTGGACAGACGCAGTCCCGGAAGGACGCCGGTGAGGCCCTGGAGGGCGCCTTTCATGTCGGCCGAGCCCAGCCCGTTGTTGAGGGACTGGCCGCCGGAGCCGACCGGAGCCACGACGATGGTGTTGGTCACGCCGGAGCCCTTGGGCGCCTGGACCGAACCCACATTGGCGGCCGAAGCCGGGCGCAGGAGGGCAGCGCCCAGGAACAAAGCCATAACCGCCGACGAGCGGCTCGTCATGCGACTAATGTATCACTTGACCTCGGCCGGGCAATGGGCCTCCAGGGCAGGATCCCGCCGGACAAAGGGCCCACGAAAAACAGGCCTCGGGCCGATAACGGACATCTAAAGTATGGCACATGGGGTTGTTGATCCTGTGGATAGACGTCCGTCTGTGTATATAACGGGGGAAGCAGGCAGGCCGATAGTTTCCTTAAGCATGTCCCCGGACTGGGCCCTAAGGCCTGCCTAGGCCGGGACCGCCGGACGCCGCTTTCTCAGCCAGTGCCAGACCGCGCTGACCACGGCCGCCAGGGCGGCGAGCACCGCGACCCAGACCCAGAGGTGCGCATAGGGCTGGGAGGGATCCGGGCCGGGCTGCGGGCCGGGGTCGGGTCCGGGCTGCGGCGCGGGCGCGTGCAGCCGGTCCAGATAAGCCTGCCACCAAGCCTTCTGCTGGCGCAGGTCCGCGGCCAGGGCCGCGAGCCTGGCGAGCTCGGCCTCGAGCAGCCTCTGCGCCGCGATGCGCCAGGCCAGTTCGTGATACCTCTGCCAGAGGGCGTCCTCCTCGCCGCGGACCCGCTCGCGCAGGCCGAGAGCCTCCGACAGGGCCGCGCGCGCCGCCTCGAGCTTGGCGGCCAGGTCCGGCGCCGCCGCGGCCGCCGCCGCCGCGCGCTCCGCCAGCCGGCCGGCATAGCCCTTGAGGGCCTCTTCCTGGGAGGCGTACTGCCCGACGCCGGCCAGGATGCGCACGCGCCGCTCCACGCGGTCCACCGCGAGGTTGTCCGGCTCCGCGGCCAAGGACACCTCGCCCCGGCCGGAGCCGTCCGAGGCCGGGTCCAGGGCCACCAGGGGGTCGCGCAGGGCCCGACGCATGCCTTCCAGGCCGTGGCTGCCGGCGCGGCGCGACTCCAGGTAGGTCCCGGCGCGGCCGCGCACCGTCGCCACCAGCAGTTCCTCGCTGCCGCCGTGGAAGCGCGCCAGCGTGCGCTCCCGGGCGGCCAGGAGGTCCTGCACCGAATGGTCCGCGACGCGGGCCGCGGACTTGACCCCGAAGTGGATGTCCTTGCCGCGCCGCGGGTCGCGCGCGGACTTGTCGAGGATGTTCTCGCCGGGCAGGATGCGCGAGTCCACCTGAACGGTCGCGGGGAACTGGCTGGGGTCGTAGTAGCGCCCGACGGGGTCAGGGAGCAGGTCGAGGACGTCGACGACGTTGACCACCCTGCGGAAGAAGCCGTAGTGCTCGGTCTCCCCGCCCTCGGTCTTGTACATGGCGGCCCGGCCCAGGTAGTGGTGCTGGCGCGGGTCGCGGCCGGTCAGGAGCTCCACCGGGGCGCCCACGATGCCGCGCGGGATCTCCAGGACGATGTTGCCCCAGTTGTAGGGCATGACGGACCAGTACTTGGTCCTCCAGGCCTTGGACTTGGCGGTGTCGAGGCTCTCGGCCAGGAAGCGGCTGTTGACCAGCACCGGCAGCCCGCCGGCCTCATAGTGGCTCATGCGGTAGGTCGGCCGGACCGTCCGGCCGTCCGCGCTGGCCGCGTCCTGCGCGCCGCCCGCGGCCACGGACTTCAGCGTCCAGGTCTCGGCGGCCCGGGCGAACTCCTCGGGGTCGGTGATGGCGCGCACGCCGCCCTGCTCGTCGACGATGGCGGCCAGGAGCTCGCCCGTGAACGAGCGCACGGCCGTCCCGCCCAGGCTCTCGTCGAGCCCCAGGCCGCCGTAGACCGGCGGAGCCCGGGCTGCGGCCACGCGGTCCGCCGCATCGAGCCCCAGCTCCAGGTCCGCGCTGCGGTAGAGGCTCCAGGTCCGCGAGTGCTCCAGGATGGCCTCGGCCTGGGCCACGGCCTTGGACTTGTTCTCGACGTCCGCTCTGGCGGCCTTGAGCCTGTCCGCGGACTCGGCCGCAGCCTTGGCCACGGGCTCGAAGCGCTTCTGGGCGGCCTTGAAATCCCCGTCCCGGGCCACGGCCTGGTCGAGGGCCAGCTTCTGCCGGGCCGCGAAGACCTGGTCGGACTCGCCGCGCTGACGCGTCACCGAGGCGTAGGCCGCGTCGCGCAGTTCGGCCCGGGCCTCGGACTGCAGGCGCTGGTAGTCGAGCCCGGCCCGCTCGGCCGCGTCCTTCTTCTCGTCCGCCGCCTTCTGCAGCCCGGCCTCGCGGCCCTGCGCCCCGGCCAGCTCGTCCCGGGCCGAGCGCAGGTCCCGGTCCGCGTTCTGGAAAGACTTCAGCGCGGCCCGGAAATCATCCTCGGTCTGGTAGAGTTCGGAGACCTGGCCCCTCTCGTCGCGCGCGAAGCCGTAGCCGTTGAGCTTGACCTCCAGCCAGCCGCGCCGCGCCTCCTCGGCGCCGCGGCCGCGCGACCAGTCCATGAGCCTTTCCGCGCCCTTGGCGGTCACCAGGAGGCGGCTGAAATCCTTGGCCTCGGGAGAGGACTGCAGGCTCTCCAGGGTCGGGAACAGGCCCCGGGCCAGCGCCTGACCGCCGGTGTAGATGAAGACGGCGCTCTCCTCCGGGGCGCGCGCCAGGGCGGTCAGAGGATGCGCGGCCGGGTGCAGAGCCCCTGCCCTCTCCCCCGGCTTCCTGGCGTCGAAGAAGAAGAGGCGGCCCCGGGAGGCCAGGCCCTGCGGCCCGAAGACCTCGGCGAAGCTCAGGGCCTGGTTCCGGCCGCCGGCCGAGGTCGCCAGGAAATCGCCCTCCTGCATGTCGCCGTGGAGGTCCAGGGCCTCCTGGTTGGACTTGGAGGCGGCCGCGGCCTGGTCGCGGATGCCCTCGCGGACGTCCGCCCCGCCCAGGACTTCCAGGCCCTTGTCCTTGAGGAAGAGCCGGCCGTCCCGCACGGCGATGAGGCCCTTGGCGCGCATATCCGCGACCTGCTCGGCCGTGAGCCAGCCGTCGATGGTCCACAGACGCCGGCCGTCCGCCGCGTTCTGGGTGAGGCTGAAGAGGGGCGCCAGCTCCGCTCGGCCCGCGACCCAGCGGGCCTTCATCTCGCGCAGGCTCTGCAGGGCCGCGGCGGTGCGGTCGAGTCCCTCGGGCCCGGCCCCGCGCCAGCGCTCGGCGGCCAGGCGCGTCTCCTCGAGCATGATCAGCGCGTCCAGGGCCCGCAGGCCGCGGCCGGAGCGGATGTCGTCGGCGGTGCGCTGCAGGCTGCGCTGCAGCAGGTAGATCCGGTCGAGCCCCCGGGCCAGGGTGCCGTCGCCGCGGACCTCGGCGGAGTCGAAGGTCTTGATGAGCTCCGCGTCGAAGGCCTGCTCGGCCTTGAGGTAGCGGTCGAGGTTGATGTCCTTGAGGACGAAATGGTTGGGGTCGGCGGAGAGGTCGGTGAGATAGCTCTCCAGCAGGTCCTGCTGGGCGGCGACGAGCTCGCTGCGGAGCTTCTCCAGGCGCTGGAAGGCGCCCTGCACGGCGAAGGGCGCGGGCACCGCCTGCCAGTAGGCGTCGCGCATGGCCGCCTCCAGCGCGACCTCGTCGACGCGCTGCTGGCCGGCGCGCCCGGCCCGCGCCGAGAGGTCCTCGCGCAAGAATCCCAGCAGCCGCGCCCAGCCCGGGTTGGACTGGGGGTCGAGCCGGCCCAGGGCGTCGAGGACGGAGGCGAACTCGGCCGCCGCGGCCTGCCGCTTGCCTTCCTTGTCGTTGAGGGTCAGCAGGCGCAGGCGCTCGGCCGGGGCGAACTCCCGGATCATGACGGCGTCGCCGGCGTCCACCGCGTCGCGATAGAGCTGGGCGCGCCTGGCCAGGCGCTGGCGCTGCTCCGCCGTCACTCCCGGCCCCAGGCCGGCGAGGAGCGCGTCGAGCCGGGCCGCGAAGTCCGCGTCGAGGCTGCGCCCGGCCACGTAGTCCACCAGCTCCGCGCGCGGGTCCTTGCGCAGCTCGGGCATGTCGCTGGAGAACGGACCGGCCGCGGCCCGCAGGCCCGTGGCGCGGCCCTGGCCCACGGCCTCGAGCTCGCTGACCAGGGCGATGAACGCGGACTTGGTCTCGGAGAGCGACCGGCTGAACTCGAGCCAGGCGGCGAAGAGCCGCTCCCGGGCCAGGCCCGCCTCCTCCAGATGCCCCTGGGCCAACTGGGCGCGGACCTCGGACTCCGCGGCCTGGATGAGCCGGCGGCGGGCCTCGACGATGCGCGCGCCGTCCTGGACCCGCACCATGAGCTCGCTGAGACGCAGGGAGAGTTCCTTCATCCGCCCGTTGGAGATCAGCTCCTTGCGCAGCACGTCGGAGAGGATGTTGGTCAGGCCGCGCTCGATGGCCTGCGGGTCCGGGGCCTCCAGGAAGGCCCCGCCCACCATCTGCCCGCGGAACACGCCGAAGGCCGCCACCGGGGTGAAGCCCTTGTAGCTCATGCGCTCGGCGATGGTGTCGGCGCGCAGCTGGTTGATGAGGTTGTCCTGGTCGCCCAGGCCCGCGGGCAGGCCGCCGTCGAAGAGGGTGCTCCGGATCTCGTCGAGCCCGCGGCTGCGGGTCTGCGCGATGAAGGCGTCGCCCAGGGCGGCCAGGTCGGAGCCCGCCGCGTCCCGGGGGACCATGTCCATGAGATGTTTGAGCAGGGCCTGCGGGTCCAGGCCCGGGTCGAGGTTGAGCAGGGCGGCCATCTCGCCGGACCCGGCCAGCAGCCGCTCGCGCAGCTCGGCCTTGTATCTGACCAGGTCGGAGGAGCCGCCGGAGTCCATCCGCTCCTCGGCCCAGCGCCAGAGGCGCACGTCCGCCTCGAACCGGGCCGCCAGCAAGGAGGCCTGGGCCGTGGCCGCGGTCTGCTGGTTGCGGAAGAGGCGGTCGGCCTTCTCCTGGCGCAGGCGGGCCAGGGCCACCAGGACCTCGGGCGGGGTGTCGGGGCTGCGCAGGCGAACCTCGATCCAGCCTTCGGCGAAGTCCTTGTCGATGCGCACCTTCTGGTCCAAAGTGGAGCGGGCGTGGTAGTAGCGCAGGAAGGCCGCGGAGCGGTGCTGCAGCAGCTCCGGCGCGATGAGCTCCACCGGCGTCTCGGGGACCTGCCCGGTCAGGCCGCGCCGGGCCTCGCCCAGACGGTCCTGCAGCTCCGCGAAACTCGCGGGCAGGGAGGAGTATCCCCCGGCGGAGCCCGCGCGCTCGCCCAGGGCGGCCAGGCTCGCGCGCAGGGCCAGTTCGCGGCCCCGCAGGACCTCGCGCTCCAGGTCGTCGGCCGGGTCCCCCGCGTGCAGGGCTCCCAGGCGGGAGCGGACCGCGACGAGCTCCGTGCGCGCCCGCGCGGCCTGGACCAGGCGGTCCTTGTCGAAGGCGGCCTGGGCGCGCTCCTCGGTCAGGGTCTGCACCCGCGCCGCGGCCACCAGGTCCGGGTTGCCGATGGTCTCCGAGCCGATGGCCGTGAACAGGCGGCCCAGGGTCCGCACCACCAAGCCCACCGGCTCGATGGTGAGCTGCTCCACCTTGAGGTCCTTGTCCACCATGGTCTCGACCGCGCGGGCCACCTCGACCCGGGAGGCCAGCACGGCGCGCTGCGCCGCCACGGGGTCCTTGGCCTGCAGGATGCGGTCCAGGGCGGCCAGGGCGGCCTCGCCGTCCACCGCGATCTGGAGTTCGGAGCCCTCGGGGCGGCCCATCAGGTAGTTCATCGCGGCCTGGGCCTGCCGGGCGGCCAGGCGGGACTGCTCCAAGCGGCCCCTGGCCTCGTCGAGGCGCCGCGCCGCGGCGGTCGCGGCCACGGAGGCGCCGCCGGGCACGGCGCGGGCCTGCTCGGCCGCCAGCGCGGCCTCCAGGTGGGGGATGAGCCGGCCTTCCAGGACGCCCTGGGCGCGCAGGGCGGTCTGGTAGGCCAGCAGGTTCTGCGTGAAGCGCACGGCTAGGTCCGCCTCGAGCCGGGTCTTGAGCCGGCTGAAGTACTCGGTCTGCCCGGCGCCCTGGGCGGTCTGCAGCTCGCGCAGTTCCTCGGGCTTGAGCTCGAACTGCAGGACGGGCATGACCGGGAAGCCGGTCAGGGCCATCTGGGGGATCCAGGCCACGCCGGTGGCGGTCAGGCCCGTGCCGAACACGATGTCCAGGGCCGCCTTCTGGATGCGGTGGTCGTTGGCCTCGGTCATGGCCGCGGCCGCCTGGACCCGCTGGGCGACCTCGCGCAGGCTGTGCGCGTTGCGCGAGACCTCGGCGAAGGCATCGTCGAGCGCGGCCAGCCGCAGGGAGCCGGCGGGAGCGGCCAGCGGAGCGAAGTCCTGGTCCATGGCGGCCCAGGCCTCGGCCAGGGCGGCCCGGCTCTGGGACTCGAGCACCGTGCTCATGTACCAATGCCAGGAGGCGAAGGCCTGGCGCAGCTCGCCGGCCGGGATGAGGCCGTTGCGGTAGGCCCGGATGGCCAGGCTCAGGTCGTCGGCCGCCTTGACCAGCCCCGGCTTGGAGGCCTCGCCGCTGGCGGCCCAGGCCCGGGCGCTCGCCACCTCCTGGGCGGCCAGCAGGCGCCAGTCCGCGTAGGCCTGGGCCATCTCCTCCAGGGTGGCCCGCTGCTCCAGGACGTAGGCGTGGTCGCGGGCCTTCGAGGCGGGGTCGTAGACGGGCAGGCGCACCGAGGCGCCCACGGTCAGGATCTGGTTGGCCATCAGGTCCTGGAACTGCACGCCCACGCCCACGGAGAACTTCTCGATGACGGGGATCCAGTCCATCAGGTTGAAGGGCTCGTCGCCCAGCTTGGCGCGCATCTGGTCCCGGTCCAGGGAGTGCAGGACTTGGGAGAGCCGGTCCGGCGCCGCGATGGTCTTGCGGATCTCGGCGAGCAGGGCCTCCAGGTCCGCGGCGTTGAGGTTCTGGAAGGGCGCCGCGGCCTCGGGGTCGCGGCCGGAGAGGATGTTGTAGCGCACCAGGGCCTCATGCAGGCGGGCCGTGGCCTGGCTGCGGCGCACCTCGGCCTCGGCGCGGGAGGCCGGGGAGGGCGAGTTCTGCACCGCGAACTCCGCCATCTTGAGCTCCCACTGGGTCTGGGCCATCTCGGTCACCGCGCCCTGCCACTGCTTGGTCAGCTCCACGAACCGAGCCTGCAGCCTCAGTCCCTCGCGGAAGAGGGACTCGGACTTGGCCGCGACCAGGGCCTTCTGCGACTTGGTCATGCTCAGCTCGGTGTAGGTCCCGGCCACGAAGCCGCCGCCCACGGCCCGGTCCGTGGTGTCGTTGGAGATGGGGTTGGTCACGAAGCCGACCATGCCGCGCACGCGCGTGTTGTCCAGGATGGCGCCGGCCTTGCGCAGGTCGTTGATGTCGCGCGTGAGCTGGCCGATGTCCTGGCTGATGAGCTGGCGCGCCACGTCGGCCTCGAAGACCTGGCGCAGGGCGGCCACGGTGGGGGCGGCCTGCCCATCCCCGCCGCCCTTGAAGAAGTCGTCCATGTCCTTGTTGAACTTCTTGAGGGTCTCGCCGCCCTTGAGGTCCGTCCCGGCGTTGCCGACCACGCCCTGCCAGAGCTCGCCCAAGGTGAAGGAGGTGTTCATCTGGAGGGAGAGCCGGTTGTTCATGCCCACATAAGGAGAGCCGTAGCCCACGGAGACGGTGGTCCGCTCCCCGAACTTCTTGGCCACCTCCCCGTAGTAGGCCTTGGCCGTGCCCAGCAGCTTGCCTTCGCCGCTGACCACGATGCCGTAGTCCGGGAAGGACACGGAGAGGCGGTCCTTGACGCTGTTGTACTGCTCGCCCAGCTCGCCGGTGAGGCTGTTGGTGATCTGGGCCGCGGGCTTGTCGTCCGCGCCGCGGATGGTGAAGCCCTTGAGGATGGTGGCGCCCACGGACTTCTGGTTGATGTCGTCGGTGCCGCGGGTGTCGGCGTAGAAGAGGTCCACCGTGAAGCTCTCGCGGGAGTTCAGCATGCGGCCGACGTCGAACGAGGGACCCAGCTCGACGCGCGAGTAGTCCTTCTTCGCCCCCTTCGCGTAGATGTCGAAGTCCCGGTCGAGGTCGGGGTCGTAGCCGGTGAAATCCAGGTTGACCTGCTGCCGGAACTCACGCGGGTCCTCGGCGAAGAGCTTCTGCATCTTCGCGTTGAGCCTCATGACCTCGGTGAGCTTCAGGGAGGTCTTGAGGTTGCCGCCGTAGTAGACCGGCTTGTTGGCCGCGTCCTGGGCCGCGAAGTCGCCGAAGCCGGCCAGGCCCACGTAGAGCCGGTCCCCCATCAGCATCATGGCGAAGTCGTCGAAGATCATGATGCGGCTCTGCTCGGCCTGGGACTCCAGCTTCATGTCCTTGGGCACGTCCAAGCCGCCGCGGTGGAAGGCCACGTTGAGGTAGTTGACCCAGTTGGCGCCCTGCAGGGACTCGACCTGGACCTCCACGCCCTTGTCGCCGTAGGGCGCGTTGACCTCGTTGGGCGGGCTGGAGAACTGGTAGCCGGAGACGCTGATGTTGTTGCCCCAGGCCTGGGCGATGTTGCCCAAGGTCACCCAGTTGCTGGTCTCCAGTCCGTAGGGCACGGCGAAGCGGGTCTGGTAGACCAGGTAGAAGCCGTCGGCCGTGTCGCCGAAATCCATGACCGCGGAGTTGGGGATGAGGCTGGCCAGGCTGGCCGGGTTCTTGAGCATCTCGGCCTTGATGGCGGAGAGGTCCATGCCCGGGCTCTGGGCCTGGAACATGGCCATGACCGAGTCCAGGAAGGCCGCGAACTCGGCCTTGCGCACCACGACGGCTCCCGTGCCTTTGCGGGAGCCGTCGCCGAAGGCCCAGGCCCCGCGGCCCAGGCGCAGGTCCTCGATGCGGTTGACCAGGTCGGCGGGCAGGGCGCCCTGGATCTCGGGCTTAGCCAGCTCGCGCTTGAGCGCCTCCTGCTTGTCGTCGATGCGGGAGAGCAGGGACTGCAGGATGGTCTGGCTGCGCCCGACCTGGTCCGTGAGCTTGTGGTACTCGATGTTGGTCTCCAGGACCGCGCGGGTCTTCTCCTGGAGCTCGGAGACGCTCTCGCTGACGCGGCGCAGGGCGCTCTCCTCCGGCCGGTTGAGCTGGCTCATCCAGGTGGCGACCTTCTTGCGCGTGGCCTCCAGGTCGTCGAACGTCTTCTGCAAAGAGGCGCGCATCGCCTGCTGGGCTTCCACCTCGGAGGCGTTGACCGTGCTGCCGCCGCTGTACACGTCGCCCACCGAGTTGTAGTAGGAGCTCACCCCGTCGAGGGTCTTGAACGAGGCCTGGTCCCAGGTCTTCTTGACGTCGAAGAAGGCCGCGCCTTCCTTGAGGACCGCGGCCAGGGCGGAGAAGGTGGCGACCTTGCGCCGGTAGGTCTGCTCCGGAGACTCGTTGGCGCCGCCGGAATCGGCGTAGGCGTCGTCCCGGGCCGTGTCGTCGACCGCGTCGGCCAGGACCTTGGCCAGGCGGCCGAGGAAGGCCTCGGCCGCGGGGAGTTGGTCGTTGAGGACGTCCTGGGAGGCGTTGATGATGCCGTCCGAGAACAGGAAGCGCGCCACGGCGTAATAGGCCGCCGCCGAGCTCTGGGCCTGGGCCGAGGACGGGACCAGGCGCTTGGCCGCCTCCAGGGCCAGCAGGGCGATCTGCTGGTTGTCGGAGACCGTGATCTGGGGCTGGGTGCCGGAGGGCACGGTGCCGTCGCCGCCCATGCCCATGTCGATGCCGCCGGCGGCCGCCGCGTTGGCCTCGCGGCCGATCTCGGCGAGCCGGTCGCCCAGCCCGCGCAGGCTGCCGTTGTCCACCAGGGCCTGGATGCGGGCCACGCCGGCCTTGTCCGCGGTGACGTCCGCGGGGATGCGGTAGGTCTGCAGGTTGTACTTGCCCTTGGAGAGCGCCTCAATCTTGCCCAGGATCTCGTTGATCTGGGCCGCCTGGGTGTTGATCTCCCCGGCGCGCTGGGCGCGCTCCGCCGTGTACTTGGCGATGTTGCGGGGCATGCTGACGAACATGGTCTCGCCGTAGCGGACCTCCTCGCCCGCGAAGTTGGGGTCCTTGCGGTTGGCCACCTCGACCTGGTATTCCTTGACGCCCTTGTTGTGGCCCTGGGCGTCGTCGTAGCCGTTGAGGTTGTCCTGCAGGGTCTTGCGGAACTCCGCGATGGAGGCCTTGGCCGCGCCCCGGTCGCCCTCGGCCGCGCCGTAGGTGGAGAAGGCCCAGGGCAGGGTCTTGCCGTAGAGGTCCTTGACCGAGGTCATCAGCGTCTTCTGGGCGTCGAAGAGGGTGAAGTAGTCGCCGTCGGGCTTGGCCGCGTCGATGGACTCCTGCTGGTACGGGATCAAAGTGTCCTGCAGCAGGGACTTGGCGTCGCGCAGGGCCGGGATGACCTTGACCTGCAGCAGCGCGACCTTGCGGTTGATCAGCGCCTGGCCGTCTCCGCCGCCGGTCATGTAGGCGCGGTCGGCCTCCACGTCCTCGAGCACGGAGTCGAGCATCCCCACCACGGCGCCCAGCTTGGCCTGCGCCGCGGGCAGCGTGGTGCTCATGGCCTTGTCGATGGCCTTGATGGTGGCGTCGGCCCTGGCCCAGAGCACGACGTCGCGGGCCGCGTAGGGCACGAGCTTGGCGATGGAGACCAGGTTCATCTGGGCCAGGAATATGTTGGGGTCGGCGCCGGTCGGGAACTTGACGGCGCGCAGCTTGTCGCCGTAGGACGGGATGGCCTTGCGCAGGTCGTCGACCGAGCGGCCGGAGAGCATGGGGATGTCCGAGCCGGCCACGGAGTTGATCTGGGCGGCCATGGCGTCGATCTGGGCCAGGTACTGCTGGGCCTCGCTCTGCGACTGGGAGAGGACCTCGGCCTGCTGGGAACGCCAGCGCGGCAGGGACTCGGGCGAGGCGACCCCGAACTCGTCGACCGAGGTGCGCGAATTGTTGGGGTCCAGGTACCGGTTGACGGTGTCGAGGTTCTTGGCGTAGTCGGCCCGCTTGGCCTGCCAGTAGGTCTTGCGGTCGGAGAGGATCTGCAGGACCTGCTCCCGGCTGGGGTTGCGCACGCTCACCTCGGGGCCGGGGACCGCCACGATGGCCACGCCGGCGAACTCCACGGGCATGGTCTGCAGCTGGGAGACCCCGTCCTCGGCCTTGCGCAGGCAGTCCTCGACCTCGGTCAGGTAGTTCTGGAAGCCCTTGAGGCTGAAGGCGTCGGGGTTGGAGGGATTGCCGTCCGTGCGCCAGGCGCGGACCTGGGGCAGCAGGGCGAGGCGCCGCTCGTACTCGCGCAGGGCGTCGCCCGCTGACCCGCCGTCCTCGCCGTTGATCTTGGCGATGAGGGCCGCGGTGTCGTCGCGGTAGGACTGCAGGCGGGCCGCGGCCAGGTTGGACTTGCCCTCGTAGGTGACGATGCGGGCCTTGGTGGAGTCGTCCTCCGCCACAGCGGCCTCGATCTCCTTGCGCCACTTCTCGATCTGGGCCTTCATCTCGTCGTTGGCCGCCGTGCCCTGCGCGTTGCTCGACGAGGAGGCGTTGATCTTGGCCAGCTTGGCGTCGAGCAGGGCCAGCATCTGCTTGATGGCGGCCTGGGCCGCGGCGATCTCGTTGAGGGAGAGGGCCAGGTCCATGACCGTGGCCAGGCGCGAGAGGTTCTTGTGGAACTCCAGCATCTCCTTGCCGCTGCGGCGGTCGCGCAGGGCCAGGTTGCGGGACTTGTTGGCCACGGCCAGCAGGCCCTGGGCCGCGTCGCGGTTGGCCACCTCGCCCTTGGCCTCGCCGCGCAGCTGCTCGATCTCGGCCACCATGGCGGAGAGCCGGCCGAGGGTCGCCTCGTCCAGGCGCCCCGCCGCCCCCTCGGCGCCGCGCACGGCCCGGCTCTCGGCGATGGCGCCGAGGTGCTCGGAGAGGGCCTTGAGCGCCGCCTCCTTGACCGCCAGGTCCGCGGTCATGGCGTGCTCGCCCTGCGGCGGGGGCAGCAGGAGCGCGTCGTAGTACTCCTGGAGCTTCTTGAGCTCGCGCAGGCGCTCCAGGTCGTCGGGCTTGGGGTTGCGCAGGTCGTGGAGCTCGGAGAGCTTGGACTGGATGTAGTTCTCGTCGCGCTTGGCGGAGAGCTCGCCCATCAGGCGCTCGTACTCGGCAGCCTCCTCCGGGCTGATGGGCCGGCTCTGGGCCTGGAGCTCGCGGGCCCGGCCTTCGACCGCCAGGAGCTCGGCATCGAGCTTGGCCATGTGGTCCTTGACCGCGGCGATCTCCTGGCCGAGGTGCCCGGCCTGGCCGGCCAGTTCCCGGATGCGCGCGGCCACGGCCTCGGGGCCCTGCTTGTAGAGCTCGGGGTCGAACTTGTACTCGGCGGCGCCCTCCCGGTGGGAGGCGGCACCGACCGCGGCCTGGGCCGAGGCGCCGGCCAGGGCCGCGTTCTGGGCCGAGTCGTGAAGCACTCCGCGCAGGCTGAGCACCGCGTGCATGGTCCACTGGGTGAGCTGGATGCCGGTGGCGTCCTGGAGCTTGACCAGCAGGACGTTGCCCCAGGTGATGGCGCCGCCGAAGGGGATGGGGCTCTGGCCCTGCGGCCGCTCCACGGCCGCGCCGATGGTCTCGAAGACCTTGAAGTGATGCCCGGTCAGGCTCTGGAAGGCGGGGTCGACGAGCCCGTCGATGGCGCCGGCATAGCCCATGACGCCTTCGATCTCCGCGCCCACGGTCATCATGCCCAGGAAGGACTTGAGGTTGGCCTTCCAGAACGAGCCGGAGGCCAGGGCTTGGCCCACGGCCTTGAGCCAGCCCAAAGGCCCTATGGGAGAGGTGGGGTTGATCTTGCGCAGGTCGAAGGCCTTCTCCTGGACCGAGCGCGGCAAAGTCATCATAGTGGAGAGGATCAGTGTGTTGAGCAGGGGCCCGAGCACGAGGTCCTTGACCAAAGCGTTGAGGGCCGTGGTGATGATGGGGGCCAGGAAAGGGCCGATGACCGGGACCATGCCCAGGAAGGCGGGGGCGCCGGCGGCGATGGCCACGACCGCGGGGCCTAGGACCGGGATGGAGGTCAGGGCGAAAGACAGGGGCAGGACCGGGGCGAAGGCGCCCAGCACGCCCATGGCCACGGCGCTGGCCGCGGCCAGAGCCAGGCGGCGCAGCACGAAGGTGACCAAAGGCGCCCCGACCGGCGTGATGAAGTAGCGCTCCAGAACTCGGACGAAGGGCTTGGCTCTGAGGCCGGCCAGCATGCCGGGGCCCTTGAAGGCGTACTGCCGCAGGGATTCTTCCAGCCACTTGAGGGTCTGGCGCTTGTCGGCCTCGGGGTCCTTGACGCCGGTGACGCGGCTCTTGTCCTTCTTGGCGTCCGGCGCCTTGAGGTCGAGGAAGTTCTCGGTGGAGTGGAAGAACTCGAAGCTGATGTTCTGGCGGAAGTAGCCGAAGATGAAGGTGTCGAAGAGGTGGTAGGGGAAGCGGATCAGGAAGCCCAGGACGTGCTTGTGGGACTCCAAGCTCCGCTGCAGCACGCCCTTCCAGCCTTTCTCATAGGTGCGGTTGGCCAGGCTGCGGAAGCCCTCGTACTTCTTGTGGTCGAGGATCTTGAACTGCTCGCGGTTGATCTTCTGGAGCCGGTCGTAGACGCTGAGCCAGTCCGCGGCGGAGCTCTCGGGGCGCAGGCGGTACTGTGCCGCAAGGCTGACGATGTCAGCCTTGCGGAATCCGAACTGGCGGGAGATCTGGTCGATGACCTGGTCCACGCTGGCGTCGGCGGCCAGGGGCTTGAGGCTGGGGTCGAGCGCCACGCCCTTGACCTTGCGCCAGCCGAAGAAGCCTTCATGGATGTAGCGGGAGTCGTCGAAAGAAGCGCCGGAGTCGGTCTTGGCCTCGCTGTCCGAGCCCTTGCCCTGGGCGGCCGGGGCCAAAGACTCGGCCGCGTTCTGGAGCTGGTCCAGAGCCGTGACCGCAGGCTGATCAACCTCCGGAGCCGGGACGGTCTGCGGGGCGATGAGCTTGGGGGCAGGGACTTCCTGAGCCTGGACCGAGATCGGGGCTTCTGGGTCTGCCGGAGCAGCCAGTTGGGGAGCGGAGAGGACGGCGTTCGGGATGACGCTGGGGACCTGGCTGGGGATGCCGGAGAGGCTGCCCTTGAGGGCGGGGGCGCTCAGGGAGCCGGAGAGGACGGGAGAGACTGGGTTCCTGAAGCCGGGAAGAACGGCCAGCCCGCCCGGGGAAGGGACGGCCTTGGCCGAGGCGCCGATGACTTCCGCGGCCACGGCGTAGGAGGCGGCGCCAGGGGAGGAGAGGACGAGCGCGAGGACCAGGAAGACCGTGAGAGCCTTGGCCGATAGGTCGGTCAGGTGTTTCCCTCGCATTGAATACAAAATACCAGGAAAACGCTGTTTTTTTGAGTGTCTTACGGTCCCAGGAAGGGCTGGATTTCGGCCCAGGAAACCTTAGGTCAAGGGGGCGGGCAGGGTGGGACTAACGACCCAAGGTGCCAAACTTAAGTGCCAGACTTAATTATTTAAGATAATTATTGATATCTAAGACTTGACCCCGGCCTCCACGGCCCGGATCATCTGGCTGATGGCGCTGGGCGTGCGGTTGAAGAGGCGGCTGATCTCCGTGACCCCGATCCCGGCCTCCTTCCAGATGCGGTGGACGGCCTCGCGCCGGGCGGCGGACACGTCCCGCCAGCGCGCGCGGCCCAGGAGCCGCTCTTCGGGCAGCCCGCGGTCCTGCGCCACCTCGGCCAGGATCCGCCTGGCCAGGACCAGGCCGGGGCCGCGTTCCCCGGCCGGCCTGCGGCTCTCCTCGTGGCGTCCTTCGACGCGCTCCAGGAAGGACTCGTGCCCCACGACCCGGCCCCGCGCCACAGGGATGACTGTGTCCGCGGCCGCCTTCATGCGCTCCCTGAGGGTCTTGAGATAGCGCACCGAGGCGGTGAGGCGGTTGCGGCCCAAAGTGAAGAGGACCTCCTCGGCCGCGACCAGGGTCTTCTTCTCCAGCAGCTGGACGTAGTGCCGGCAGCTCGACCAGTGGTAGCGCCAGGGGCGGTCGGTGAGCTTGGCGCGCACGGGCTCCAGGTGCACGTAGCGGGTCATCTCCACGAGGTACCTCTCCTGGTCCACCACCAGGGCCTGGAAACGGCCCCGGAACACCTTGCCGGAGGAGCCGTGCGCGGAGTTGAAGGACTTGGTGTAGGAGGTGCCCACGGACTGCATGACCCGGGAGAGGTTGGCCTGGCCGGTCTGCAGGAGGACCAGCGCCCGGCCGGGCAGGAGGCAGTAGGCGTAGACCTTGAGCCCGAAGCGCTCCTTGGCCGAAGCCAGCGCGGTGAGGAACTGCCTGCGGTCCTGGTGCGTGATGAAGAGGTCGCCACTCCTGCCGCCCTGCAGGGTGATGAGGTAGCAGGCGCCGGGGAACTGGATGCGCCGGGGCCTGCCCACCTAGGGCCTCACGCGGCGAAGCGCCCGCGCAGCTGGCCGATGCGCTCGACCTCGCCCACCATGACCAGGTGGTCGCCGGCCTGGATGGGGCGGCCGGAGTCGGGGTTGATGACGTACTTCTTGGTCCTGCCGTCGAGCACCGCGATGAGCAGGGGGCCGTTGCCTTCGCTGCCCTTGACCTCGCGCACGGGCTTGCCCACGTAGGGGGAGCCTTCGGGCACGACGATCTCGTCGAAGCGCTCCACGGTCTCGCCCTGGCGCATCATGGCGTCGAGGAAGCCGACCGTGGCGGGGCGGACCATCTCCGAGGCCATGCGCAGGCCGCCGATGAACTCGGGGTTGACCACGTTGTCGGCGCCGCTGCGCAGGAGTTTGGCGCGCACGCCGAGCTCCTTCTGGCAGCAGACCACGCGCAGGCTGGGGTTGAGGCCTTTGGCGCTGAGCACGACGAAGGCGTTGTCCTGGTCCGTGGCCAGCACCGCGAAGACCCCGGCGGCGCGCTCGACCCCGGCGGCCTTGAGGGCGTCGTCGTCCGTGGCGTCTCCCACGACGTGGGGGATCTCGGCGTTCTGGCGCTCGCGCATCTTCTGGATGATCTCGGCGTGGCGCTCGACGAGGACGAAGGGCCTGCCGATGCGGCGCAGCTCGGCGATGATGACGCCGCCGGCGTGCCCCCCTCCGCAGACGACGTAGTGTCCGGAGAGCTTGGCGATCTCTTTTTCCATTCGTCTTCTCCTGAGCGCGGCCGAGAGGTGGCCGTCCACTATCACGGATGTGATGGCCGAGAAAGCGTAGGTCATGACGCCGATGCCGCCCATGATGAGGAAGACGGTGAAGAGGCGGCCGGCGTGGGTCAGGGGGTTGGTCTCGCCGTAGCCGACGGTGGCCAAGGTGATGACGGTCATGTAGAGGCCGTCGAAGAAGGACCAGCCTTCGACCACGCGGTAGCCGATGGTGCCGAAGAGGAGGACCGCGGCGATGAGGCCGGCGATGGAATAGAGGCGGCGGCGGATGTCCCGGAGTTCGTCCACTGCGGCTATTCTAAGAAATTATGGGGACACCTTACTCAATTCCGAATCTCAGAGCTGTCCGGGGAAAGCCGCCCGGCCAGCGCCCGCTGGCTGGCGAGTGCCCGCCGATGCCGCGTGAGCTCGACGAAGTCGACCGCCGCCGGCCCGTCCGGTCTTGCTGTCCGGAATCGGGTGAACGGCCCAGCCTCAGACCATGTCCGGTTGACGCGGACATCGGGGCCGCGTCCATAGGGTCAGTCGCGGTCCGCCGCTTTGAAGCAACACCTCGCCGAATGGCTGCCTTTAATCGCTCCGTTGGGCCCGTCCGTTGCACGCAAGCGACAAACCATAGGGAGGAGACCCGTCCCTAGGGCGGGAGGTTTCCTCCGCATGGAGCAATCTTTTGGGTTTCCCCGGACAGATGTGTCCGAATCTAGGAAATGAGTATGGTGTCCCCGGATTAGCGGCCGCGCTGTAGCTGGTCAAGCCAGCGCAGCTTCGGGTCGCTTATGG
>JACRDS010000074.1 GCA_016212825.1 Elusimicrobiota bacterium
CCTTGATGACCTCCCAGCGGGCCGCGATCCCGAGCTCCTGCATCAAGGGGACCATGCGGTTGAGGATCTCCGCGACCCCGCCGCCTACGGCCGTGGAGTTGACGTGCAGGACGCTGCGGCCCTCAAGGTGCCGGGCGAGCATGCGCAACTCCTCCAGGGTGTCCTCGCCCACGAGGCTCCGGTACTCCTCAAGCCTCGGCATAGGGAGCCTCCTGCAGCCGGGCCGCGATGATGCCCAGGATCCTGCGGCGCAGGCCTTCCAGGGTCTGGGTGTAGGGGTCGAGGTTCGCGACCTTGGCGGCCAGCGCCTCGTCGCCGAGCTGGTTCTTGAACCAGTGCGAGAAGTCGTTGACCCCCAGGGGGGGGCGCAGCCGGGCCTCGAAGACGTGGAGGTAGAGGCTGGAGATGCTGACCTTCTGCAGGCACTGCGCGAACCCCGGGAGGTCTTCGGCCTGGTAGGAGGTGAGCAGGGAGAACCTGATGGCGCTCATGAAATGGAACTCCTTGCCGGGCGGGACCACGCGGCCTCGGGCGGCGGCTCCCGCGCGGTCCTCGACCGTCGCGATGATGGCCTGGCGCAGGCCGTCGAGGGAATCGAAGCGCACCGTGTCTATGGCGGCCAGGCGCTCGCCCAGTTCCTCGTCGCCGAGCATGTTGGTCACCCAGTAGGCGAAGTCGTTGGGGGGCTCGGGGACCAGGTGCTGGTGCTGCTGGAGGAAGCGGTGCGTGTGGTGGTAGATGACGGGTTCCGGCACGGTCCGCAGATGGGCGAGGAGCTCCGCGAGGCCCTCGGCCTTGATGCCGGTCAGGACCGTCAGGCTCAGCCGGCTGCAGAAGCGGAAGGGTTCCTTGGCTCTAGGTATCATCGAGGCCCGCCTGGATGCCGCGGAACAGGTCGCGGATCCTGGACTCCAGCTCTTCATAAAGGCGCTTGTAGAGGTCCATGGGGCCGTCCAAAGGGTCCGCGAGGTCCCACTCGAGGCAGTTCTTGGCCGGGACCTGCCGCCCGGCTCCTTCGCAGCTGATGTCCACCACGAAGTCCCAGATTCTGGGCCCCAGGGCCGCGAAGCCCTGCGGCTTGCGGCGGCGCATGCCCAGGCCGTGCCTGCGCAGGATGGCCCGGGCCTTGGGATCGGTCCGCGCCGTAGGATGCGAGCCCGCGCTGTCTATGACCCAGGAGGCCGGCGCCAGCTTGCGGCCCAGGGCCTCGGCGATCTGGCTGCGGCAGGCGTTGTGCCGGCAGACGAAGAGGACGGCGGGCATCTCAGGCGCTCCCGGCCGGGACCTTGGGCTCCCGGCGGATGCCGCTGAGCTCCGTGATGTGGTTGCCGGCCCAGCGGTAGATGTTGTTCTCCTTGAGGGTCTCGCGCATGCGCCGCATGCGCGCCGCGCGGTCCTCGGGGTCCATCTCCAAAGCGAAGCGGATGGCCTCCGCGGTCTGCTCGATGTCGTAGGGGTTGACCACCAGCGCGTCGCGCAGCTCCCGGGAGGCGCCGGCGAAGCGGCTCAGGATCAGCGCCCCGCCCTCGTCGTCGCGCGAGGCCACGAACTCCTTGGCCACCAGGTTCATGCCGTCGTGCAAAGAGGTGACCATGCACAGGTCCGCGTTGCGGTAGAAGGGCAGGATCTCCTGGTGGCTGTGGTGCTTCTTGAGGTAGACCACCGGCTTCCAGTCCCGGGCCTTGAACTTCCAGTTGATGCGCTCCACCTCCGCGTCCACCTCGGCCAGGAAGTCGTGGTAGCGCTTGATGTGCGCGCGGCTCGGCGCCCCGATCTGGGCGAAGGAGAACTGCCCCTGGTACTGCGGGTACTTCTCCAGGAAGCGCTCGATGGCGCGCAGGCGCTCCAGCACCCCCTTGGTGTAGTCCATGCGCTCCACGCCCACGCCCAGGTACCGGGCCTTGGTGCCCAGCTCCTTGAGCAAGGCGGTCCGGTCCATGACGGTCCCGGCGGCGGGGACGTCCTGGAAGGCCGCGGGGAAGGCCACGCTGATGGGGAAGGGCTTGACCAATGTGGAGTGCCCTTCCTTGACGACCGAGAAGCGCTCCCAGTCGATGCGGGACTCCAGCACCCGGTCCACGGTGTCGAGGAAGTTGTTGCAGTGGAACTGGGTGTGGAACCCGATGAGGTCCGCGCCCAGCATGCCGCCCAGCAGCTCCTTCTGCCAAGGGCAGATGCCGAAGGCCTCGGGGTTGGGCCAGGGGATGTGCCAGAACACCGCGATGCGGGCGTCGGGCCGTTCGGCCTTGATGAGCCGGGGCAGGAGCGCGAAGTGGTAGTCCTGGATGAGGACGCAGGGCGAGTCCACGC
>JACRDS010000076.1 GCA_016212825.1 Elusimicrobiota bacterium
ACGCCGGCGGTGGGCGTGGCCGCGGCCCGGTTGTACCAGTACTGGCCGTTGAAGTAGTCGCCCGCCCCGCCCACCACGGTCTGGCCGGGCAGGACCAGCTGGAAGCCGACCGGCGGCGCGGCCCGGACCGTGAAGGTCGAGGAGACGTCGTCCGTGAGTCCCGAGGCGCCGGTGTAGTCCCGCGCGCGCAGGAAGTGGCCCGTGGCCGCGTGCAGGAGGGTGACGGAGAACTGCACGGTCTTGCCCGTGACCGTGTTGATGGGCAGCGTGTCCACGTGCAGCGCGAAGTTGTCGGACGGCAGGGTCTCCACGTCGGACGCCACGCCCGGCACCAAGTTGAAGTAGGAGTCCACGATGCCCGCCGTGACCAGCGCGGCCTGGCCCGCGGTCTGCTGGGCCGGGGTGCCGGTCTTGCCGTTGGTCACCGAGCCCTGGTCGAAGGTCTCGGGAGCGACGACCGCCAGGAACTTCTGGGGCGCGCCGGCGTTGACGGTGACCTGCGTGGAATCGTCCGCGGAGGGGTTGCCGGGATAGAGCGGGTTGCCCGTGATCTCCGCGTGGATGGTCTGCGGCAGGGCGCGGTGGAACTTCACGGTGAAGACCCCCGAGGTGGAGATCTCCTGGAAGGGCGGGGTGATCTCGGCGTAGGGGTCGCTGGGCACGGTGAGGCGGACCTCCTGGGTGGCGCCCGGGACCAGGTTCCAGTAGGCGTCCGTGATGTCCACGGTCACCGGGATGTCCACGCCCGCCCGGATGATCAGGGGAGCGGCCACGCGGCCGCGCAGGGCCGGGCCGGAGGTATGGTCACCGGGGATGCGGAGCTCGTGCGCGGTCCCAGGCGGGCACACCGTGTCCGAGGCGCACTGCGGCAGCAGCACGCGCAGCTTGTTGACGATGAAGGGGTCCACCACCACGCCGCCGGAGGCGCCCGCGGCCAGGACATAGGGCCCGCCCTGGTTCGTCGCGGTCAGGGTGACGGTGGAGGCCGTGTAGAGGGTGACCCCGGTCAGGGCCGCGCTGCCGTTGGCCAAAGAGAAGATGTTGGAGGCCGGAGCGAAGGGATTGCCCGAGTTGGGGTCGTTGGAGGTCAATTGGAAGGAGTTGGTGACCTCGCCGCCGGCGCCGCTGGGGGTCCAGTTGTAGCGCAGGTCCGTGGCGTAGACCGAGACGGAGAAGGCGTTGGACGGGCCCGGCTTCTGCGGCGCGGCCGGCCCGCTGACGCCCACGGGCGGCGTGGTCTTGCCGCCGGAGAGGCTCTGTCCGGGCAGCACCACCATGAAGCGCGCCGGCTGGCCGGGCACCACGTCGACATCGGAATCGGCCTGGCCGGGCAGGCCGCCGCCGCTGTTGTCGTAGGCCGTGACCACCAGGTTGCCCGTGGCGATGCTCGGGATGAAGTTGGAGAAGACCGTGGTGCCGTTGGCCAGAGGCTGGGCCTGCGGCAGAGGCAGGACGCCCAAGGTGGCGTAGGCGTCGTTGCAGGAGAGGCCCACGGAGCGGCCGTCCGTGGTCTTGTTCCAATACCGGTCCACGGAGCGCACCTCGATGCTGTAAGGCTGGCCGGCGATGAGCGGCCCGGCCGTGCCGGTCTTGGCGTAGGTGGAGCCCTCCACAGCGGCCTCGGTGGGCACCAGGAGCTGCAGGGCCGCGGGCGTCGGGTTGGCGTCCACCTGGATGCCGGAGACCGCATCCATGGGGAACTGCCCCAGGCTGGAGTCCGCGGCCTGGATGGTCAGGCCGGGGTTGGGGTTGCGCGTGACCGGGATGATCCCGAAGGTGGTGGTCCCCGCGACCAGGGCCTTGCTGTAGCGCCCGCCCTCAGGATACCAGGCCTGGACGTTGGCGTCGTTGGGGAACGAGATCTGGGCCACCAGCGTGTTCGAGGAGTTGAGCTGGGACGCGGTCATGAAGGGCGGCGAGGGCCGGCCGGTGCCTGCGGTGGAGCTCTTCACCACGTTGTAGAACTGGTCCACCAGGCTGACCGTGATGTAGCTCGTGACCCCGGCGACCAGGGTGGCCGGAGTGGTCACAGCCCGGCCGCCCGAGGTCGGCCCGAACTGGTAGGCGGGCGCGCCCGGCACGCCGGGGCCGGCCTGCTGGCCCTCCACGATGAGCTGCAGGCCCGCGGGCTTCTCCCACCAGACCGGCGAGAGCGGGGCATAATCGGCGGTGTCGTACGCCGAAGTGGCGGCGGGCAGGGACCCGGTCTTGGCCTCCAGGGCCAGGGGCGCGGCGGTGACGGGCGTGAAGATGAACTGGGTGGTCCCCTGGAAGAGGTTCTTGCTCTGGACCGCGGGCTGGGCGTAGGGATCGGTGTAGACCGTCGCCTGGACGTTGTAGCCGGCGCTGTTGGCCGTGTTGTAGTAGTCGTCCACGGCCGTGACCGTGGCCACATAGACCTGGCCCGCCAGCAGGTCGGCCGGGGTCCCGGTCTTGCCCGGAGCGCCCGCGCCGCAGGACTTGCCCTGCACCTGGATCTCGCCGGGCAGCGTGACCACCAGCCGGCTGGCGCTCTGGCCCGTGATGCCCACCGCGCTGGAAGGATTGGAGGCGTTGGGATAGATGCCCGCGCCCGTGGCCCAGAGGTTCTGCGGCCCGGCGCTGCCGAAGGCCCAGTTGAAGGTGGTGGAGCCGACGAAGGCCAGGTTGGGGTTGTTGCCCGGTATGCAGAAGCTGTAGGGGTCGCTGTTGTCCACGGTCAAGGTCACGGCCGAGGACACCACCAGGTTCCAATAGGCGTCCACCACCTGGGCCAGGAACTGGACCGCCACGCCGTCACTCAGGTTGTTGCGCGGCGCGCCGATGCGGCCCTCGGAGCCCGCGGTGGTCACGCCCGGCCCTGGCTGCTGGCCCAGGGGGTCGGCGTCCGCGATGATCTGCACCTTGGCCGGCGCGGCGTGCTGGACCTGCACGCCGGGGAGCATCCCGGAGATGGAGTCGTCGAGCTGCGCGACGCGCAGCACGCGGGCGCCCCCGGCCTTGCGCAGGGTGATGGGGAAGGTGCGGCTGCCGTTGTCGCCGAGGGCTCCCACCGTGAAGGTGTGCTGCAGAGGCAGACCGTCGCCCATGGTCTCCGGCCCGCCGCCATCGATGGAGAACTTGACGGTCTGCGCGTAGCCCGCAGCCGTGCCGCCCGTGCCGTTGGGGCCGTCCACCGCGGTCACGGTCAGGTCCACGATGCCCGCCGAGCCGGCGGTGCTGGGGTTGGAATCGATGGACAGGGCGAAGCTGGCGGCCGGGGCCGCGATGAAGAACACGGGCGCGGGCAGCATGACGGACTGCGCGTTGCCGGCGTTATCCGTCACCCGCGACCAGACCGCGTAGCGGTTGCCGTTGTGCCAGCAGGGCACGTCGAGCGGGTTGGGGTTCGGGCAGACCAAGGAGGCGAACTGCCAGGCTCCCGCCGAACTGTTGAACGCGGCCGGGGCCCACAGGGGCGGGGAGCCCACGGACGAGGCCGGGACCCAGGTCGAGGTGTTGAAGTCCCACCAGAAGCCCTGATTGCCCCAGGCGCCGTAGGCCGCGGGGCCGGGGAAGATGAGTTCGGGCGCGGTGATGGGCATGGTGTCGCGGTAGACGGCCACCTCGACCTTGCCGTCCTGCCAGCCGCAGACCGGATACACGCCCGAGCCGGACTGCCCCTGGACCTGCGGGGCGCCGCAGAGGGCCGAGGACGTGTAGCCCCAGTCCGAGGAGATGCCGCTGGGCACCAGGCCGTTGTCCTTGGTCCCCGCGGTCGGCGGCCAGGTGACCTGCGAGGTCGGCGTGGTGCTGTCGAACAGGATCTCGGCGTCGCCCACCCCGGTCTGCACGTTGCCGATGTTGTCCGTGGCCGTGGAGTAGACCACGTAGTGGCGGGCGTCCACGAAGATGGCGGGCGGCGGGTTGAAGGACCAGGAGCTCTGGAAGACCTGGCCGGGCAGCAGGTTCTGCCAGGCGCCGGCCTGGAAGGGCTTGTTGAAGAGCCCCGTGCCGAAGTCGAGCCACTGCGCCCCGCCGGGTTCGTCCAGGCTCAGGATGGAGACCGCCACGCCGGCGATGGTGCCCGTGGCCGGCGCGGCCGTGCCCGTGATGGTCGCCAGCTGGCCGCTGGTGTAGGCCTGGTAGGGCGAAGGCAGGCTGGGCCCGGAGGTCGGCGGCACGTTGTTGAACACGAAGCTGCGCGTGGAGATGTGGGTCTCCACGTTGCCCGCGTAGTCCGAGGCCACGGTCTGGATGTAGAAGGTCTTGCCGGTGAGGCCGTCGTGGGTGGCCTGCTTCCAGGCATAGAAGTTGCTGGCCGGGTTGTTGAAATCCGGGTTCTGGACGCTGTTGTAGCTCCAGGTGTTGGGCACGCCGCCCGTGCCCAGGCCGCCCGCCGAGTTGTTGATGAGGAAGAAGCCGCTGTCCGTGGTGGTCCAATGCTTGTTGCCCGGCATCTGCAGGTCCTTGTTCCAATAGTATGTGGTGCCGGCGCTGAGGTACCACATCCTGACCAGGACCTGGGCTACGCCCGCCGCGTCGTCCAGGGAGTCTCCCCAGAGCGCGGTCATGGAGGAGAAGAACAGGCCGTCCGGCGCGGGCGGGAAGGTGACGTTGGAGACCGGGGCCGAGCGGTCGAAGGTGAAGGTGGCCGTGGTCATGGAGTAGTTGCCCGCCTCGTCGCGCACGCGCACGTCCACGCGGAAGCCCTGGTAGGCCCCGGCCCAGGTCTGGGTCACGGAGGAGACGTCGTAGCTCCAGGTGAACCCGTCGGGCAGGGAGTTGACGGAGGAGGAGCCGGCCGCCACGTTCCAGGCCGTCTCCGCCAGGGCCTCGTTGATGTCGAAGAGCTTGCTCACGCTGTTCCAGTAGGAGCCGGAGCGGTAGATGCGCACATCCGGGAACCTCGCGTTGGAGGCGTCCTTCGCCGTGCCGGAGATGAGGGCCAGGGAACTGTGGATGCTCCCGTCGGCCGGCGACTGGATGAGGGCCGTGGGCGAGGAGATGTCGAAAGTGAACAGGTTGCCCGCGGTCACGGTCTCCGTGTTGTGCGCCACGTCGTAGGCCCGGGAGAAGACCTTGTACTGCAGGCCGTCCACGAAGCCGGTCACGGGGTTGTTGTTGGACAGGGGCAGCTGCGTGGTCTTGTTCCAGGGCGTGCCCGCCACCACGCCGAGCCAGCTGGCCTGGCCGCAGGAGCCGTCGTTCCAGCCCGCCCCGTCCCAGCAGGGACCGCTGCCGGCGGGGTTGCGCTGGACCTGGATCTGGGTGCCGCCCGGGGCGGCGATCCCCGACGCCCCGGCTCCGGGGTCCGCGGCCGTGCCGGTCACGGAGCTGATGTTGTTGCGGAAGGAGCCGTCGGCCGGATAGGCGGGCCGCGAGGCCGGGGCGATGGTGTCGTAGACGAAGGCCTCGTTGGGGGAGATCCAGTTGATCTCGTTGCCCGCCTCGGTGATGGCCGTGACGTAGGCCTTGTACTGGCGGCCCGTGGTCTGATAGCCGCAGGGATAGGCGGCCACGGGCCCGAAGTTGCAGGGCGCGGCCACGCTCCAGTTGAAAGGCGCCAGGTACGGCGGCCCGCCGCCGCCCGGGGTCACGGCCGCGCCCAGCCAGGAGTTCTGCCCGGGCTTGCCGGCGGACACCGCGGAGAAGGTCCCGCTGCCGATGTCGTAGTAGTTGCCGGTGTCCGCCTCCTGGAAGGCCACGGAGGCGTACTTGATGGCGAAGGCCAGGTTGGAGGCCGTGCCGGTCACGGTGAAGGCGCCCTTGATGAAGGTCCCGCCGGCGGCCGGATAGGTGAGGCCCGCGCCCGGCACGTTGGGGTCGTAGGTGAAGGTGATGGAGGAGGCCGCCACGTCGGACTGCAGTTTGTTCGTCGGGAGCGCGCTGTCCGAGGCCCTGACCCAGACGCGGTACACGTACTGGGCCGACAGCGTCGGGGCGTTGACGGTCCAGGCCTTGGACACCGGGTTGTAGGCGCCGCCGCGGCCGCCCTGGTCGATGCGGTACCAGTTGGACAGGGCCGGACAGCCGGCCACGGTGAAGGTGCCGGCGGGTTGGACGTTCCCATCCCAGCAGGCGCCGCCCGGCCAGACCTCTTCCATGGCCACCCAGATGTGCGTGTTGTCCGGGATGCCGGAGAGCGGGTCGAAGGCCGTGCCCGCGAGCTGCGTCAGGGAGGGCAGGACCTGGCCGTTGAGCGGGGCCGTGAAGCTGGAGGCGGGCGCGTCGAGGTCCACGGTGAAGGTGGAGGCGCGCGCGGGCGTGAAGAAGCTCTCCATGTTGCCCGTGGGCTTGGCGTTGTCCGTGCTGGCGCTGGTGATGTAGTAGGTGCCGCCGGAGACCAGGCTGGCGGGCGCGGGCAAGGTGCTGGTCAGGCTCCAGCTGGTCTGGAAGACCTGCACATTGACGGTCGGCTGCTGCAGGATGGCGGGATTCTGGCTCCAGGCGCCGCCGGTCCACCAGCAGGTGCCGGCGCCGCTGCACTCGGAGGCCGGCGGGTTGCGGTGCACGAGCTGCAAGCCCACGCCCTGGATCACGCCCGGGTTGCCGGCGGGCAGGTCCGCAGCCGTGCCCGTGATGGAAGGCAAGGAAGACATCCAGGCCGCGTTGACCGGATAAGTGACGGCCGACTGCGGCGTGCCCGAGTAGGAGCCGTTGTCCCAGACCACGGCGACCGTGCTGTAGGCCGTGGAGTAGCTGCCCGACATGTTGACGGCGCGGGCCTCGATGGTGTAGGTGGCGCCCGGCGTGAAGTTGGTCAGGGTCCCGCTGGTGGCGCTCCAGGTGAACCAGGGCACCGTGGTGGTGGAGTTGGCGTTGAACCAGGCGTTCTCCGCCGGGATGGCGCTGCCGAAGTCCAGCGGGTTGGACGGGTCCGCGTAGTTGGCCGGGAAGTTGAGCTGGTGGAAGCGCAGCTGCACCGCGGCCACCTGGCCGGGCGCGGTCTCCGCGGCCGTGCCGGTCACGGTCAGCAGGCTCTGCTGGCGCGTGGAGTCCGCGGGGAAGAGGATCTTCACGGTCGGCACCTGGGTGTCGTAGACGAAGGCCGCGGAGCTCACGGTCACGGCGAAAACGTCCTGCTCGTTGTCGGCCCGGTCCGTGGCCGAGGAGATGACCAGGAAGGTGTGCGGGGGCACGGCCGCGGTCCAGGGGATGCCGTCGAAGTGCCAGTCGCAGCTGGCGCCCACGCAGGGGTTGCCTTGGGCCGGGAAGGGCGTGCAGGCCTGGTTGAAGGCGCCGGCGCCCGGCTGCCAGCAGTTGTTGGGTCCGGCCACGCTCAGGTCGCGCACCACCAGGCTGACCGTGGATACGGCGAGGTTGTCCGAGCTGGTGCCCGTGATGGTGGCCAGGCTGCTGTAATGGGAGCCGTTGACCGGGGCCGCGATGCCTGAGCCGGGCTCGGTCTCGTCGTAGCTGAAGTTCCAGTTGAAGCCGCTGTACGAGTACTGGGTCCGGGAGGTGCCGGCGTTGGTCAAGGAGCGCACCCCCACCAGGTAGGTGCCCACCCCGTCGGCGAACTTGTTGGCCGGCGGCAGGTTCCAGGTCCACTCCTTGGTGATCCCGTTGTAGCCCGCGAGGGAGAAGCCGCCGGCATAGTCCGCAGCCGCGCCCACGAAGTCGGTCCCGTTCCACCAGCCGCCCGCGCCGTTGGCCGAGGACAGGGCCACGTTGACCGCGGCGATGCCCGCGGGCGTCTCGTCGGCCGTGCCGCTGATGGTGGCGGTGAAGGCGTTGAGGTAGCCGCTGGGGCCGGGGGTGGTGAAGACCGCGGTGGGGATGCCCACGTCGTAGGTGAACTGCTGCGAGGAGATGCCCAGCTGCCAGTTGTTGGCCAGGTCCGTGGCCGAGGCGTAGGCCACGTAGGTGTCGCCGCTGGTCCAGCCCGCGGCCGGGAAGGTGAAAGACCAGGCGGTGGTGGAGCCCT
>JACRDS010000078.1 GCA_016212825.1 Elusimicrobiota bacterium
CCGGATGGAGCGGAAAGCCTTGAGCCGCTCGTCACCGTCGACGAACCAGGTGTTGTAGACGGATTCCGGGTCGTTCTTGTACCGTGCGATGGGCTCGGCGAGTGTCTTGTCCATGCCGTTTCGGGGATGCCCCGGACGAGTCTATCATTAAGGCCGTTGCGCCGTCTTGGCCAGCTCCACGGCGAAGGCCACGGCCAGCTTGGCGAAGGGCACCGCGTGCGCGGCGTCGCCGCCCGCGCCGGCCAGCGTGTCGCGGTCGGTGTGGATGCCCGGGTTCATGTCGTCGGAGCGGGACTCGAAGGCCATGGCCGCGGGGAAGCCGTTCTTGTCCCAGGAGGCGTGGTCCGAGCAGGCGTAGCCGCAGTCCGTCTCCCCGCGGGGGACTCCCGCGTAGGCGTCGACGAGCTCGCCCACGAATGCGCTCAGGCCCCGGTCCACGTTGTCGGTGAGCAGGAAGATCCCATGCCCGGAGCCGGCGAAGGCCGACATGTCGTACTGGATCACGCCGACCACCTTCCTGCCGGCGCGGGCGTAGCGCGCCGCGATGTCCTGCGAGCCGCGCAGGCCCACCTCCTCGGCCGCGTAGCCCATGAACTCGACGGTGCGGCGCGGCCGCCAGCCCGCCGCAACCAGGACCCGGACCGCCTCGGTGAGCACCGCGATGCCCGAGGCGTTGTCGTCCGCCCCCGGGGCCCGGCCGGCCTTGCCGGCGCGGCTGTTGATGGAGTCCAGGTGGCCGCCCAGCACCACGATCTCGTCGGGCCGTTCCGCGCCGGGGATGCTCAGCACGACCGACGGCTGCTGCCAGCCCTGGTGAGCGACCGCCTGGGCCGAGGCGCCGGGCAGTCCCTTGACAAGGCTCTGCCAGCGGGCCTGGAGCCAGCGCGCGGACTCAGCGCCGGGATCGCTGGAATAGAAGCGGTCGTGGAAGGCGGCCAGCGAGTCCATGGTGGAGCGCAGTTCGCTTTCCTGGACCCGGCCGAGCAGAGGCTCGACCACGGCCCGCTGGTCCATGACGTAGGGCCCGGCCGCCGCGGCCCGGACCGGGGCGGCCAGGTCCCCCTCCGCCTCCTCGCGGCTGCGGTGGGCGAAGAAGCCGCCGCAGCGGTGGAACTTCTCGTGCATGAACGACGAGAGCGCGGGCAGAAGCTCCGGGGAGACCCGGTACACCTCGGCCCGGTCGCTGCGCGCCACCGGAGCCTGCAGCGGCAGCATCTGCGTCTCCAGAGCGCCCACGTCGGAGCTCGCCAGGGTGATCCACAGCGGGCCGTCCGCGGCCGCTTCGACGCGGCCCGGAAGGCTGGGCAGGTCCTTGGTCCGCTCCCGGGCCGCCTTCAGAGCCGGCGCGACAGGGTCCCCGGCGGCCGTCGGGGCGGCTACCGCCAGCGTCAGGGCCGCCGTCAGTGCGATTCGCTTGAGCATCCCGGACCTCCCATCAGCTTCATCAGGCGCCTATCCCAGAGCCAGGCGGCCGCCAGGACGCCCAGCCCGATCCAGCCCGCGGCCAGCCCCAGCAGGCCCCAGGCTCGGGCCGACAAGAGCGCCGCGCCGGCCAGGGCCAGAACCCCGGGGAGGAGCCTGCCATGCAGCCGGTAGGAGCCCCATGTCCCCCAGAGGAACATGGCCAAAGCCATCAGCAGCATGGCGCGGGTCAGCGACTCGTTGTGGAGCCAGCCGGCTGCCGAGGCCGGCAGCCAGGCGGCCAGGAACGACAGCCCCAGCAGGCAGATGCCGCTGCAGCCGATGCCCAGCCAGCCGAGCAGGTCCCGCCAGCGCCTCATCCGGTCTAGAGCCCCTGCCAGAGCCCGGAGCCCTGCAGGTCGGAGAGCGAGCGGCTCCGGGACGCCGACTCGCCGAGCCGCGGCGCTATCGGGGCGCGGCTGAGCAGTTGGAGGCTCTCGGCCGGGGTCGGCTTGTACCAGCACAGCGGCCGCAGGCCGACCCGATAGCCTTGCGAGGCCGTGCAGGCGCCCTTGGCCGGGTCCGCGTCGGAGAGCGGCTTGGAGACCGGCTGGGTGCACAGCGCGCCCTGGAAGTAAGTGTCGAGGCGGCACTGCGTGCCCGGATGGTCGTCGTCGGTCTCCTCGACCACGGCCGGGTCCGGCGTGTCGTACGACGGGTCCTTAGGCTCCTTGCGCAGGTCCTTGAAGAGCTCCGAGACGGACATCCCGGCCGTGGCGATGCGCAGGCAGAGCGCGGCTTCCTGCTTGTCCTTATAGGTCTGCTTGCAGGCTTGCGACGCCACCGGGTCCGGCGTCGCCATGCGGGTGAAGCCGCGGGTGCCGGGGCTGGAGAACATCAGACGCATGCACTTGAGGTCCGCCGCGTAGTCGGCTTGGCCCTCGTTGGAGGCCCAGTCGTCGGCGATCTTCGGCGCGCCGCCCAGGTGGTGCATCATCTCGTGGCAGGCGACCAAGGTCTCGCCGTCCTGGGTGATGGCCTGATGGCGGGCCAGGCCGCCGTACATGTTGAGGACGTAATACCGGCCCTGGCGCTGGGCCGAGGAGTTGACCGTGGCGTCCTCCCACAGCCGGTTGATGCGCAGGACCCCGCCTTTGGACTTCACGATCGGACTGTAGATGCCCTCCAAACGGTCCATCACTTCGTTATACTGGGCCTCGGTGAGCCCTCCGGCTCCCTTCATCCAGACCGGGATCTTCATGTCGTTCTCCGGCAGGAAGCCGCGGCAGACTCGGACCGTCGGCGACGGGAACACGGCCAGGCCGCACAACAGCGCGATGCAGGGGAAGCCCAGGACTCGGCGCATATGAACTCCTCCTTAGTCGGCGTGACCCGCTATCGCATAGGCGGCGGGCTGATGGTCCGAGAGGACGAGCGTCCCTCCCAGGTCGGTGCGCGACACGGCGGTCCCGACCGCCTGCAGCCGGGCGAGCGTTTCCTGGCGGGGATGCCCGTAGTTGTTGCCGACCCCCACCTCGATGTAGGACAGCAGGGGGCGCACCTCGTCGAGGAAGGACGCGGTGGACGCGGTGGCACTGCCGTGGTGGCCCACCTTGAGCACGTCCGCGCGCAGGCTGGCGCCGTACCTGGCCACCAGCCTGGCCTCCACGCTGGCTCCGGCGTCGCCCATGAACAGCATCGCGGCGCCCGCGTGGGTCAGCTTCAGGACGATGGAGCAGGCGTTGATGTCCCGGGCCTTCTCCTTGGCCTGCGGCTCCTGGCAGCTGTTGAGGACCTGGATCTGGATGCCCTTGCCCCAGTCCAGGGCTTCGCCCTCCAGGGGATAGCGGGTCGTGCAGCCCGGCTCGGCCGCGGCCTTGGCCCGCACCTCGTCGTCGCCGGCTCCCGAGGGGTTGTCCAGCCGGTTGTCATAGAAGTTGTCCACCTGGAGGTTGTCGAAGACCCAGGGCAGGCCCCCGAAATGATCCAGATGCGGATGCGTGAGGACCAGGTAGTCGATCTTGGCGATTCCGCGCCTGCTCAGGAACTCGGCGAGCTTCCCGTTGGGGGGGCCCCCGTCTATGAGGGCCCGCTTGCCGTCGGGCAGTTCGATGTACTCGGCGTCGCCCTGGCCCACGTCCACGAAGTAGACGGTCAGATCCCCGGCGCTGACGCTCGTGGCGTCCCCGCTGGGGGACTTCTGGAAGCGCAGCGGCGTCGCGCTGACGGGGGGCCAGGAGACGGCGCCCTTGAGGGATTCCAGGTCCTCGGCGGCTGCCGGCCAGGCCAGGCAAGCCGCCAGGAGAACGGCACCGAGACGCAGAATGTTCATGGTCGCCTCCTCTATTCCACCAGCTCGGCCGCGTCCACCAGGCCCGCGCCCTGCCAGGCGGCGGGGAACGGCTTGCCGGCCGCGTCCTTGAGCGGGGCGGCCGCTTTGACGAGGGCCGCGCGCACCGCCTCGTAGCCGCGCACGCCTTTGGCCGAGATGAGCAGGGCGGCCAGACCCGAGACGTGGGGGGTGGCCATGGAGGTGCCGTCGAGCGTCTCATAGCCGCCGTTCATGTAGGTGGAGTAGACGCCGGCTCCGGGCGCGATCAGGGCGACCGCCGGGCCGCGGCTGGAGAAGTCCGCCACTCGGTCCGAGGGATCCGAGGCCGCGACCGCGATGGCGCCCGGGTAGCCGCCCGGGTAGCTCACGGTCTCCTCCCCAGGGCCCTCGTTGCCGGCCGCGGCCACGAGGACCACTCCGTTCTTGACCATGGCCTCGACCGCGGCCTTGAGCGATTCGTTGCCCTGGCTGGCTCCCAAGGACATGCTGGCCACGTCCATGCGGTTGTCCACCGCCCACTGCATGCCCGCGATCACGTCGTCGAAGGTCCCGCTGCCCTCGGCGTCCAGCACCTTGACCCCGTAGAGGGAGGCCTTGGGCGCCACCCCGACCACGCCGCTGCCGGTCTCGGCCGCGGCGATGGTCCCGGTGACATGGCTGCCGTGGCCGTTGTCGTCGAGGAAGTCCTCGTTCTTGGCGACGGCGTTCCAGCCGCCCTTGATATTGGCCTTGAGGTTGGGGTGGTTGTAGTCGATGCCCGTGTCGATGACGCAGACCTTGGCGCCTTGTCCCTTGGTCACGGACCAGGCGGCCGGTGCCTTGACCCGCTCGATGCCCCAGGGCAGCTTCTGGACAGGGGTCTGGCGCGGGGCCTTGGCGAAGGGCTGGAGGACGGCGTGCACGTCCGGCCACTGGACCTCGGCCAGGCCTTTGAGCCAGTTCACCCTGGGGTCCTCGTCCACGCGCTTGACCTCGGGCCGCGAGCGCAGCTCGACCTCGGCGGCCTTGAGCTGGGTCTCGGGCACGGCGACGGCCACGGCGTCGATCATCGGCAGGGAGCGGATGATCCTGCGGCCGGAGGCGCCGGCGATGGCGGCCTGGGCCGCGGGCGCCACGCCGGACCGGAAGACCACGATGCGGCGGACCGGCTCGCTGGACGGGGCGATTGAGGCTGCGGCCAGAAGACCGGGGAACAGCATCGCGGCGAGCGGCGGCAACAGCTTCTGCAAAAGGTTCATATTCCTCCTCAGACGATATGGACTTCGGGTGTGCGGCGGCGTCAGGACGGCGCCCGGAGGCTCAGGAGGCGGGAGGGGGGCGGCAGCGACAGTGCCGCGGCGGCGGCTGGGGCGGAGGAGTCAGGACGGCGTCGGCCGGACGACCGACCCAGGCGGCGTCTTCGGCGCCCTCGTCACGGGGGAACGCTTGCGCCGGATGATCCTGCTGGGGCGCCGCTGGGAGGCTTGCGCTACCGTTGCCCGCCTCCGTGAGGTGGATGCCGCTGCAACAGCCGGATCTGCCGCCGGCATGACGCTGGTGGCTGTGGCAGGGACAGGAGGGCGAGACGCTGGCAGCGCATTGCGACTTGGGCATCAGGCAGACATGGGCTCCGGTCCAGAGCAGCGCAGCGGAGAGGAGGCATCGCCATGCTCCGGCGGCTGCTTTCATGCGTCTGCTTTGAGGCACGCCACAGGATGCATCCAAAGGCCCACAAGGCCAAGGGCCCAAGGGCCCAGGGGGCTATAGGTCCTAAGGCCCAGGCGAGCGGCCGGGGTTCAGCCCTTTGTCCCGCCGAGGGCC
>JACRDS010000081.1 GCA_016212825.1 Elusimicrobiota bacterium
TCGAAAGCCCCGGACTCCTCCACGACCGCGCGCCGCAGGAGCATGGAGCAGCCCAGGACCCAGTTGCCGTGGCGCAGATAGGCGGCGATGAAATCCGCCGGGCTCAGATAGCGGGCCTGCGCGGAGATGACCGGGGTGTGGTAGGGGCCGAGGTCTTGCCCGTCCTCGCTCAGGATGCGTCCCAAGGTGGAGCAGAAGCCGGCCTCCGGATGACGGGCGAGCAGGGCGAGGGACTTCTCGAAAAGCCCGGGCAGCAGCAGGTCGTCGGCGGCGGAGAAGATGACGTAGTCTCCCCGGCACTCCTTCCAGCCCGTGCGCATGGCCGGGTAGACCCCCTGGTTGCGCTCGTGGCGCAGCAGCTTGATGAAGGGGTGGCGCTTGGCGAAGGACTCCACCACCGCCACGCTGTCGTCGCTGGACCCGTCATCCACCACGATGACCTCCAGCGGCAGGACGGTCTGGCGCGCGATGGCCTCCAGGGAGTGCGGCAGGAACCGGGCGTGGTTGTAGTTCGGCATGAGGACCGTGACCGTGCCCAGCCGGCCGCCCTCAGGCATGGCTCAGAGCAGGCCGCAGGCGGCCAGTTCCCGGCGCAGCAGCGGCCGGTTGGCGGCCGTCAGCGGGGTCAGGGGCAGGCGGGGGGCCTTGCCGCAGAGCCCCATCATCTCCAAGGCCGCCTTGACCGGGATGGGGTTGGTCTCCACGAAGAGCGCCTTGACCAGCGGGAAGAGCTTGAAGTGCAGGACCCGGGCCTTGGCAAAGTCGCCCGCCAGAGCGGCGGCGCACATGGCCGCGGTCTGCCTGGGCGCCACATTGGCCACCACCGAGATCACGCCGGCCGCGCCCACGGACATCATGGGCACGGTCAGGCTGTCGTCTCCGGAGAGCACGGCGAAGCCCTGGGGGGCGCCGGCTGCGATCTCGCTGACCTGGTCGAGGCTCCCGGAAGCCTCCTTGACCGCCTGCACGTTAGGGCAGTCGGCCGCCAGGCGCAGGACCGTCTTGGGATTGATGTTGACCGCCGCGCGTCCGGGGATATTGTAGACGATGACGGGCAGGCGGGTGCCGCTGGCCACGGCCCGGAAATGCTGGTAGAGGCCTTCCTGCGTGGGCTTGTTGTAGTAGGGCGCCAGGACCAGGAGCGCGTCGGCGCCCAGACTTTCGGCCTCGCGCGCCATCTCCACGGCCCTGGCCGTGGCGTTGGTCCCGACCCCGGCGATGACGGGCAGCAGTCCCCGCGATTCCTCCAAGGTCAAGGACACCACCCGCCGGTACTCCTCGCCGGTCAAGGTCGCGGCCTCTCCAGTCGAGCCGCAGGGGACCAGGCCGGCGGTGCCGGCGCGCAGGTGGCTGCGCACCAGGCGCCGCAGGGCGACCTCGTCCAGGCCGCCCGCCTTGGTGAACGGAGTCGCCAACGCCACGTAGGAACCCGCGAACCTCATAGTCCGACCTCCCCTGAGAAAACGATCTCCGCCGGCCCGGAGAGCCGCACATCCCGCGCCGCGCCGCCCTGAGTGCGGAAAGACACGGCCAGGGTCTGCCCGCCGCGCACGAGCACCTTGACCGGCGGGCGCACCCAGCCCAGACGCCAGGCGACCACGGCCGCGGCCGCGGCGCCCGTGCCGCAGGCCCAAGTCTCGTCCTCCACCCCGCGCTCATAGGTGCGCAAGCGCAGGACCGGGCCGCGGCGGGAGACGAAGTCCACGTTGGCCCCGGAGCGGCCGAAGACCGGATGCCTGCGGATGGCCCGGCCGAAATCGATGACCGGGAATCCCTCCAGGCCGCGCACCGGGACCACGGCATGCGGCACCCCGGTGTCCACCGCATGGGCCCGCAGCCGGCGGCCCTTGATCCGCAGTTCCAGACCCAGGCGCAGACCTTTAGGCTCGGGCATGGACAGGGCGACCCGCCCGCGGCCGGTCACCTCAGCCGAGACCGCGCCGGCGCGGGTGCGCAGCCGCATGCGTCGGCCGACCCAGCCCTGCCTGAAGGCCCACCAGGCGGCGCAGCGGGTGCCGTTGCCGCAGAAGGCCCGGGACCCGTCCGCGTTGAAATAATCGACGGCCGCGCCGCCCGGGACGCGTCGCACCACAAGCAGGCCGTCTGCGCCCACGCCCAGACGGCGGTCGCAGAGCCGGCGCGCCGTCGCAGCCGGAGACCGGACCGCGCCGCAGAGGAGCACGAAGTCGTTGCCCGCAGCCTCGAGCTTCCAAAACCTGCGGCGCACGCTCAACGCGGCCCTCCGACAAGGTCCGCCAGCGCCGCGCAGACCTTGGCGGCGAAGGGGCCGGCCGCGCCCTGCATGGAGGCCTGGCGCAGGAGGGACTGGGCCTGGCCGCGGCGTCCGGCCTTGAGCTCGAGCCGGGCCCGCACGTAGAGGCCGAGCGGGTCGTTGGGCCCCTGGCGCAGCAGCGCCTCGGCGACCGCCGCAGCATCCTCGGCGCGGCCCGCCTCCATGAGCCAGAGCGCCCGCGCCCGCAGGGCCTCCGGCTTCCCGGCGAGGCCGGCCCCTTCCAGCTCGGCCAGAGCCTCGTCCACCCGGCCCATGGCGCGCAGGACCAGGGCCAGGGCCAGGACCGCGGCGGCGTCCCCCGGCGCGAGCCCCAGGGCCCGGCGCAGGGCCAGCTCCGCCGTGCGGTAGTCGCGGGCGTCGTAAAGCTCCTCGCCGTATTCCCGCCAGAGGTCCCCCCGGCCCGGCAGGCCCTGCAGGGCCTTCTCATAGTGGTCCGCGCTGCGGTCGAGGAAGCCCAGGGCGTGGTCGATCTGGGCCAAGCCCAGGTGGCCGTACGCGTTCTCCGGGTCGAGACGGACCAGCTTCTCGTAGAGGGGCTTGGCCTGCTCGTCGAGGCTGGAGCGGTGCATGAGCATGGCCAGGCGCTCCAGGAGGTCCCGGTCGCGCGGGAAGAGCCCGACGGCCACCTGATAGGTGCTCAGGCTCTTGTCCAGGCGGCCGGTCACCTCATAGCTGGCGGCGAGCAGGGCGTAGCCGCGGCGCAGGTTGTCGCCGCGCAGCTTCAGGAGACCGTCGGGCTCGAGAGCGGAGATGACCGCGTCGTAGCGCCCCGCGCCGAACTGCCGCTGCAACTCCTTGATGGTATCGCCCCCGGAGCCCCAGAAGGCCCGGGCCGGAGAGCCGGCGGCCAGCAGAATGGCGAGCAGCGCGGCCCTCATGGCCGGGCCTCCGACGGAGCCGATACCCAGTCGCGCGCCATCGACTCGAGCGAGAAGAGCAGCAGGTTCTCCATGGCGGGCCGGAGGGCCTTATAGGCCGCGATGACACCCTTGGACATCGCCTCCGGCGCCCGCGCGGTCTCGGTGACGCCGATGTCGCCCACCTGGGGGGCGATGACGAACTGCGCCAGTTTGCGCTGCTCGCGGGAAAGCAGGGCCCCGCGGATGTCGATGACCTGCTCGAACATCTCCAGCACGGTCTGCGGCCGGGCGCTGCGGTAGTCGCTCTCCGTGATGCTGGCCAGGACCCACTGGGCGCCCTGCATGCGCGCCGCATCGATGGGGATGTAGTCGACCACCCCGCCGTCGACGAGGTAGCGCTGGCGGTAGGCCACGGGCTCGAACACGCCGGGGAGGTTCATGCTGGCGCGCACCGCCGTGGCCACATCCCCCTCCCGGAAGAGCACGCTCTCGCCCGTGTAGATGTCCATGGCCACGCAGGCGAACGGAATGGGCATCTGGTCGAAGCGCAGGCCGCCGATCTCGCCGCGGATGAGCTTCTCCGTGTTCTCCGAGGACAGCAGCTTGTCGGCCAGCATGAGCTGGATCAGCCGGAAGCTGTTGAAGTTGGTGCCCAGCCCGAAGTTGAGGCCGGCCATGATCTCCCAGATGCGCTTGACCGGCCGTCCCGCCGCGTACAGGGAACCGATGACCGCGCCCATGGAGGTGCCGGCCACGGAGTCGACGGGGAAGCCCGCCTGGTCGAGGACCTGCAGGACCCCGACATGCGCGGTGCCGCGGGTGGAGCCAGCGGAGAGCACCACGCCGACCCGGGGCCGCCGGCCCGCGGGCCGGGAGGACAGGTCGCGCCAGAGATGCGCGCGCAGGAGGCCGTCCGGGGAATAGTCCGGCGCGGCCCGCAGCGCCTGCGCGGGGAGCAGGAGGGCCAGGAGCAGCCCGGCGAACTTCACGGCGCCAGGTCCCGGCCCACCGCCCGCTCCAGGCGGGCCCGGGCCAGGGTCGACTCGGTGACCGAATCCAGATAGGACAGCCTCATCTCGATGACGGTCATCAAGGCCTTAAGCTTGGACAGAGAAGCCGCGGCCGCCGGGGCCGCCTTCTCGTAGATGGCCGAGATCGATCGGTACTGCTGATAGCGCAGGCCCGCTTCCAGCTTCCAGTGGGCCAACTGGTCGCACGCCTGCCGGACCTCCAGCCGGACCTGGTCCTGCAGGGCGGCGCGCTTGAGCTGGCCCTGGCGCTGTTCGGCGGTCTTCTGGCGCAACTTGGTGAACAGGTCGTAGGTGAGCGGCAGCTTGATGCCCGCGCCGATGTCCCAGTTGTTGTTGCGCAGGGGCCAATGCTGGTCCGTGACCTCATAGTCGCCGGCCAGGAACAGGGTGGGATAACGCCGGCTGCTGGCCAGGCTCACGGCCAAGGCGTCCATCTGGGCCTTGAAGGTCTCCGCCTGCAGTTCCGGGCGCAGCTCCATGGCCCAGAGCGCAGCCTTCTGGGGGTCCACGTCGACGGATTGCGGCTCGAGACGGCCGCCGATGCGAAAGGGCGTCTCCAGCTCCAGGTTGAGCGCCTTGAGGAAATCCAGCCGCCGGAGATTGACCTCCCGCAGGGCCTGCGCCGCCCACTGGCGCGACCTCTCGCCGAGGGACTCGGCCTCGATGCGGTCCCAGGGGCTCAGGCTCAGGGCCGCAGCCATGCGCTGGGCCTCGCTGACCATCTCCGTGGTCGCGGAGAGCCGCTCCTGGGCCATGAGCAGTCGGCTGAAAGCCTCCTTGACCGCCTGGACAACATCCATCTTCGCGGTCTCGTAGTTGCTGTGAGCCTGTTTGAGCGCGGCCTGGGCCATGCGCAGGGTGTTGACGCTGCGGCCGCCCTCGTAGACCGGAAAGTTCATGTAGCCGCGCCCCGAGAAGATGTTCTCGGAGCCGCTGGGGTTGAAGACGGAACCCGCCGGGAAGACCAGGCGGCTGCCCAGCTCCGGGGACGCGGCGAAGGGGTAGAGGGCGCTGAACTTGGTCACCGAGGCCTGCACGCCGAACTCGGGCAGGAAGACCAGCTTGGCCTCGGTGAGGCGCTGCCCGGCGATGATGCGGTCCTGCTCGGCGGAGAGCAGGCGGGTGTCGTTCTTGAGCGCGACGGCCAGGGCCGTGTCCAGGTCGAAGGAGCGCTCCAGGGAGCCGGGGTCCATGGGCGCGGGCGAAGGCCCGATGGCGGGCGGCGCCGGCACGGCGACGGCCCCCTGGGCCGGCAGAGCCCAGAGGGCCAGAGCCGCCGTCAGGAGTATCCAGGACACGGTTCTAGACCTTGAAGGACTGCGTCAGATGCTGCAGCTCGAGCTTGAGGGATGCCAGCTCCGCGCGCGCGTCCGCCGCGCCGTCCGGCAGCTTCTTGGTGATCTCCTCGACGCGCGCCGCCAGATGGGCCGCCAGGGTGCGGTCCTTCTGGACCAGGACCTGCAGGCCGGCGATCATGGAGTTGAACTCCTCCTGGAGCTCCAGGAGTTCGTCGCCGGTGCGCAGGGAGACGCGATGCGTGAGATCTCCCTTGGCCACGGCCTGGGCCGACTTCTCGAAGCGGAAGATGGGCCCGGCGAAGCGGTGGGAGACGAACACGGAGATGAGCAGCATCAGGGCCAGATAGAGGACGAGCTTGACCAGAATGATGGCGTTGAACTGGGAGGCGGCGGCGGCCAGCGAGGGCGCCTCGTTCATGATGAGGCGGTACATGTTGTAGTAGATGTCCCCGCCGATGATGAGGGAGGCGCACAGCACGCTGAGGAACACCAGCCCCACGTATTTGAACTGGAGCTGGCGCTTGACCAGGACGGTGCGGCGCTGGAACTTCTGGGGTTCAGCCATGGTCTATCGGGGGGCCAGGGCCTTGGCCTTGCCCGCGCAGCCGGTGCAGACCAGGTCGGCCAGTGCCAGCCACTCGGCGGGGACGGTCTTGAGGGTGCCGGTGGCCTTGTCCAGAGGGACGCCCGCGACCTCGTTGCCCTGCAGGGCCACCATCTGCCCGAACCGGCCCTCGGCCACGAGCTGGGCGGCCTTGACGCCCACGCGCGTGCCCAGGATGCGGTCGAACATGGTGGGCGCGCCGCCGCGCTGCATGTGACCGATGACCGCGCTGCGGGTCTCGATGCCGGTCTTCTTCTCGATGATCTCGGCGATCTTCTCGCCCACCGCGCGCTTCTTGAGGATCATATGGCCGAACTCGTCGAGCTCCTCCTTGCCGGTGTCGCCCAGGTCCACCGCCTCCGAAGTGACCACCAAGCCCACCTTCTTGCGCGCGTGCGCCTCCTTCAGGCGCCGGGCCATGTCCTCCACGTCCACCTTGCGCTCGGGCAGGCAGAGGTAGTCGGCGCCCGCGCCGATGGCGGTGTAGAGGGCCACCCAGCCGGCGTGGCGGCCCATGACCTCCAGCACCATGATGCGGCGGTGGCTGCGGCCGGTGTCCACGAGGCGCTCGGCGGCCTCCATGGCCAAGGTGGCGGCGGTGTCGAAGCCGAAGGTGAAGTCCGTGGCGGAAAGGTCGTTGTCCATGGTCTTGGGCACGCCGACCACGGGGCACTTGTGCTCCTTATAGAGTTTGGAGGCCACGCCCAATGTATCCTCGCCTCCCATGGCGATGAGGGCGTCCAGACCCAGCTTCTTGAAGGTCTCCAGGACCGCAGGCACCCCGTTCTCCTTCTTGTAGGGGTTGGTGCGCGATGTCCCCAGGACGGTCCCGCCCTTGCCCACGATCTCGGCCACGTCGGCGGGGGTCAGGACCACGTGCTCGCCCGAGATGGCCCCCTTCCAGCCCTCCTGCAACCCCAGGCACTCGTAGCCCAGCGCCGCGGCCTGCATCACCGCGCCGCGGATGGCGGGGTTGAGTCCGGGGCAGTCGCCGCCTCCGGTCAGGATGCCGACGCGCTTGCCTTTCTTGGTCATGGGTGAGCCCCCCTCTGTCAGAAGCTTCCGCTGTACTTGAGCTGCACGATGCGCTCCGGCCCCCGGGAGGTGTTGTCCGCGAACCAGCCGCCCTGCCCGATGCGCCGCACCGCAAAATCCACCCTCAGCTTGGGCGTGAGATACACGCGCAGGCCGGAGTTGAGCCGGCTGTTGCGGAAATCGCTGATGTTGTCCCACTCCAGGAGCACCAGCGCCTTGTCGCGGATATTGTAGCTCAGCGGGATGGAACCGAAGATGGAGTTGGAGTCGAAGTCCGAGATGTTGAACGATGGATGCGCTTGCAGGCCGGGCAGGCCCAGCTCCTGGGTCCCCACCACGTAGAACCCGCGCTGGCGGTCATGATATTTCTTCTCGGTCGGGCTGTAGTCGAAGCCCTGCCCGTCGTAGCCGACCCCCAGCGCCGGCAGATAGCGGTCTCCGTCGAAGAAGCGGTACTTGACCTGGACCTCCGGCGGCCGCGCGCGCACCGCGGTGTCGTTGCCGATGAGGCCGTTGATGGCCAGGGAGGCGCCCAGGTTGAGCCGCGGGTAGACCCCGAAGGAGACGTACTCGAGCAGGCCGCCGTGCGAATAGAACCGGGTCTGCGAGGAGTAGCCGCCGTAGTCCAGGACCGCCGCCGTCGGGGCGTCGACGAGATTGCTCTCCACGGCGTTGAGCCCCGCCCCCTCGCGGGCATCCGAGCCGGAGCGCGACGCGCCGATCTCCGGCATCTTGGGCCGGATCTTGACGGGCTTGACGTCCGCCGGCGCCGCCGGAGGTTCGGCGGCCAGGACGGAAGCCCCGGGCAGGGCCATCAGGAACGCGGCCAACAGGCTGGATCGCATCACGGGAGGGTCTCCTTCACGTCTGGGAATCGAGGGCCGCGGCCACGCGCTCGTGGAGCTTGGACATCTCGAAGGGCTTCTGGATGACCTCGTGGGCGCCGCTCATCAGCGCGATGCCCTTCTCCCGCGTGGTGTCGCGGCTGGTCATGATGATGATGTGGGGCGCCTTGGGGCCCAGCTTGTTGGTGACCTCGTAGGCAACGTGGTAGCCGTCGATGTAGGGCATCATGACGTCGAGCAGGATGAGGTCGAGCTTCTCGGCCATGGCGATCTGCAGGGCGTCCTTGCCGTTGGCCGCGGTGAGGGTATCGTAGCCCTGGTGGGAGAGATCCATCTGCAGGAGGTCGAGCAGATCGGGGTCGTCGTCCGCGACTAGGATGCGCTTTCTATCCGCCATGACTTTTCACCCAGGATTTTGGTGATAGATTCTAACAGATTTTTGTCTATGGAAACGCGGGAGTCTAATTCCAGTATGGCGGTGCCTTCCAGGGTCTCATGTTCCAGGATGACCGGGCAGGGGCCAGGGCGGCGCTCCAGGACCTCGCGCAGCGCCTCCAGGGCGGTGTCCCCCATGGCGTCGGGGTCGCAGGCCAAGCGCAAGCGCTTGGCGTTGCGGCTGGCCGCGGTCTCCAGGGGCAGGATGTCCTGGACCGAGAGCTCCGGGACCGCCGACTCGCCGGCATCCCCCTGGAACAGGAGCTTCCCCTCCACGCACACGATGGCGCCGACCTTGAGCTGGGCGCCCAGGCCTTCGGCGTATTTCTGGGGGAAGACCAGCAACGTGATCTCGCCGGAGAGGTCCTCGAGGACGGCCTTGGCGTACTGCTTCCCGTCCTTCTTGGTCACCATGCGCTTGACCTGGCTGATCATCCCGGCCAGACGCACGGACTTGGTGATCTCGGCGGTGAGCCGGGATATCTCGTGGGTCGCCGCGGCCTGCAGGAGGGACCGGACCCCCAGCAGTGGATGCCCGGAGAGATAGAAGCCCAGGACTTCCTTCTCGAAAGCGAGCACGTCGTGCTCGTGCAGGACCGGAGCGGGCGCCGCGGCCGCGTCCTGCGCCTGGGCCGAGCCCGGCATGTCGCCCATGCCGAAGAGCAGGCCCTGGCCGCGCGAGAGGTCGGCCTGGACCTTCTGCTGCCGGTCCACCGCGTCCGAGACGGCGGCGATGAGCCTGCCGCGGGCCGCGCCCACGGGCTGCCCAGGCTCCAGGGAGTCCATGGCCCCGGCCTTGATGAGGGATTCGATGACCTTCTTGTTGACCCCGCGCAGGTCCACGCGGGAGCAGAAGTCGTCGAGACTCTTGAAGGGGCCGCCCCGGCGGGCCTGGAGAATGGAGTCCACGGCGCCCTCTCCGACGTTCTTGACCGCGGTGAGGCCGAAGCGGATGGAGCCGGGGTCCTCGATGGTGAAGACCGCTCCCGAGGTCTGTAGGGAGGGCGGCAGGATGGTGATGCCCATGCTCTTGGCGTCTTCCAGATAGGTGACGAGCTTGTTCTCCTTGCCCTCGGATCCGACCGCGGAATGCCCGATCTCGGAGGTGGCCAGGGCGGACATGAACTCCAGGGGATAGTTGGCCTTGAGGTAGGCGGTCTGGTAGGCCACCAGGCCGTAGGCCGCGGAATGGGACTTGTTGAAGCCGTAGCCGGCGAACTTCTCCATCTGGTCGTAGATCTTGTTGGCGGTCTTGGCGTTGATGTCGTGGACCGCGCCGCCCTTGACGAACTTGTCGCGCGCCTTGGCCAGGTCCTCGGGGACCTTCTTGCTCATGGCCTTGCGCAGGCCGTCGGCTTCTCCCGGAGTGAAGCCGGCCAGCCTCTTGGAGAGCTCCATAATCTGCTCCTGGTAGAGCATGCACCCGTAGGTGTCCTTGAGAACGGGCTCCATGAGCTTGCTGTCGTACTTGACCTTCTCCCGGCCGTGCTTGCGATTGACGAACATGTCGAGCATCCCGGCCCCCATGGGTCCAGGCCGATAGAGCGCGATGAGCGCCACGATGTCCGAGAATTCGGTGGGCTTGACGCGCACCATGAGGTCGCGGATGCCCTGGGAATCGAGCTGGAACACGCCCAGGGCCTTGCCCGAACGCAGGAGTTCGAAGCTCTTGGCGTCGTCCATGGGGATGCGGTCGATGTCGAAGTCAGGCTTGCCGCGGCTGCGGATGGCCTTGACCGCGTTGTCGATGATGGAGAGGGTGCGCAGGCCCAGGAAGTCGACCTTGAGCAGGCCCAGGTTGGGCAGGATGTTGCCCTCGTACTGGGTGGTGACGGTCTCCCGAGCGCGGGCCAGGGGCGTGTAGCGGACCACGGGCTCCTTGGTGATGACCGTGCCGGCGGCGTGCACGCCGGTATGGCGCTTGAGGCCCTCGAGCTTGAGCGAGAGGGTGAGGAGCTTCTTGTACTGCGGGTTCTTGTAGGCCTCGGCCAGCTCCGGGGTCTTCTGGATGGCCTCGAAGAGCATGGTGCCGGGCACGCCGGGGATGAGCTTGGCGAGCTTGTCGACCTCGGGGAGCGGCACGCCGAGCACGCGCCCCACGTCGCGCACCACGAGCTTGGCGCCCAGGGAGCCGAAGGTGACGATCTGAGCCACGTTGTCCGCGCCGTACTTGTTGCGCACGTACTCGATGACGCGGTCGCGGCCGGTGTCCGCGAAATCGATGTCCAGATCGGGCATGGACTTGCGGTCCGGGTTGAGGAAGCGCTCGAAGAGCAGCTGGTGCTCGATGGGGTCGAGGTTGGTGATGCGCAGGGCATAGGCCACCAGCGCCCCGGCGCCGGAGCCGCGGCCGGGGCCCACGGGGACGCCGATGGAGCGGGCGTACTTGATGAAATCCCAGACGATGAGGAAGTAGCCGGAGAAGCCCATCCGTCGGATGACCCCCAGCTCATACTTCAGACGGTCCTGGTGGGGGGCCGGGGTGGCCCCGCTGAAGCGCTCCTGGAGGCCGGCGATGCAGAGCTCCTCGAGGTAGGAGTCCTGGGTGTAGCCCTGGGGGACCTGGAACTCGGGCAGGAGCATCTGGTCCATGGGAATCTGGAGATTGCACATCTCCGCGATCTTGAGGGTGCTGGCGCAGGCCTCCGGAACATAGGGAAAGAGCGTCGTCATCTCCTCGGGGGACTTGTAGTAGTACTCGCGGCTCTCGTGGTGAAGACGCGTGCTGTCGTCCATGCGCCGGCCGGTGGCGATGCAGATGCGCGCGTCCTGGGCCTCGGCGTCGGACTTCTTGACGAAGTGGCAGTCATTGGTGGCGACGAGAGGGATGCCGGTCTTCTTGGACACCTCGAGGAAAACCTTGATGACCTGCTTCTGCTCGGGCAGGCCGTGGTCCATGATCTCCAGGAAGAAGCAGCCGGGCTCGAGGCGGTCCCGGTAGTCGACCGCGAGCTCGCAGACCTGCCCGATGTCGTCGCCGCGCAAGACGCGCTGGGCAAGCTCGCCCTTGAGGCAGCCGGACATGGCCACCAGCCCCTTGCCGTATTTGGAGAGGAGCTCGCGGTCGATGCGCGGGTCGTAGTAGTAGCCCTCCAGGAAGGCCTTGCTGGAGAGCTCCATGAGGTTCTGGTAGCCCGCATAGTCGCGCGAAAGGAGGGTGAGGTGGCAGTTCTCCTTCTGGGAGTGCCCCCGGTCGGTGCGCGTGCCTTTGGAGAAGTAGGCCTCCATGCCGATGATGGGCTTGAGCCCGACCGCGCGGCATTGGTTGTAGAACTCGACCGCGCCGTACATATTGCCGTGGTCGGTGAGCGCCATGCCCTTGGCGTAGTCCTTGGCCAGGTTGCGCAGCAGCTCGGCGGGCTTGTCCTTCTTATCTTTCGGGTCCTTCTCCGTGAAGCGGATGATGCCGTCGAGCAGCGAGTACTCGGAATGATTGTGCAGGTGGACGAACTCGGATTTGCCCATGAAGGCGGGAGCCGCCGTTAAGGAGACATTTTAATATATTACGGCCCCTAAGGGTAGCTGCGGGAGTCCGCTACCGCTCGAGCTTGCGCGCGGCGCTCAATCGGGAGAACCTGTATCGGACGCTTTCCCTGGAAGGCAATTCCGGCTTTTTGGGCCTGGGGACGATCCTTAACGCGCTGGGCTTCCGTCTGTCGGTGAAGCCCCTGCGCGCCTAATCGCCCCCCTTCAATAGGCCGAGTAGCTGCGGCCGTTGATGTCGGTGTGGGTGCAGTTGACCCAGATGGAGCCGAAGTTAGGGTGGCCAGGGTCGTTGTTGTAGCCCCAGCCGCCGGCGTCGGTGGGGGCCGTGGAATAGGTGATCTGGTCGTGGATGCCGGGCTCCCGGTTCCGGGAGCAGTCCGGCGTGGGGTGGTACGGAGACCGGCACTGCGCGGCCTCGAGGCTTTCCAGATAGGTGACGACATTGCCGTCCCTGCCGACGTGCGGCGCAGTCAGGGCGGAGAGGTCGGTGGGATAGAACCCTTCCATGTCGCCGTAGTAGATGCTCAGGGCCGAACGGATGCCGCTGAGTCTTCCGATGCTGTTGCCTTCGCTGTTGCGGTCGATCATGCCGCGCAGGTCGCGCAGGATGTACCAGGCGAAGCCCGCCAGAAGGACGAGCACGACGGCGAGTATGCGGTGCATTCGATTCATGAGGCGCCTCTGCCGCCGTGGAATAGTCCTATGACTTGCATCCCGTCTCTTGTTTCCATTTCTGGCCTTCCGGGGTTTTGAGCCATTCGCGTCCCTCGTAGGACATGAGCCAGATTGGGTCTTTGGTCTTCCTGCGCAGCCAGAAGTCGAGGGGATCGGTGACGTAGGCGCCGGCGAAAAGAAGGATGGCAAGCCAGAGGAGCTTTGCCGAGCCCAGGGTCAGGCCGGCGGCCACTCCAGCGGCGATCGCCGGGATGAGGAGGCGGTATGGTTTGGCGATCCTCATTTTCCATTAACCAAGATATATCGCGGCTTTGGATACACGTCTTTGCGAATTCTACTTCATCCACCCACTCGTATCAATATGATTCCCGAGTCATGACATGCCCCCCACGCCCTGCAGGTTTATCTTGGTATAATCCCCCACATGCGCGCCAAGAAACCCGACTACTTCTTCCCCGACCCCGGCCTCATGGAGGAGCGCGTCCGCCTCAACCCCGAATACCAAGGCCGCGCCGTCGCTTTCCACGTGGACACCGTGCGCCTGCCCAACGGCAGGACCGCCACCCGCGAGTATCTCCATCACCATGGCGCCGTGGGCGTGCTCCCCTTCCTGGACAAAGACACCGTCGTGCTCGTGCGGCAGTACCGCTACCCCGTCGGCGAGGTCACCCTCGAGATGCCCGCCGGCAAGCTCGACGCCGGCGAGAAGCACATCATCTGCATCAAGCGCGAGCTGCGCGAGGAGACCGGCTACACCGCCAAACGCATCAAGCACCTGCTCGACTTCTGGCCCACCTGCGCCTTCTCCGACGAATGCATCCGGCTCTACATCGCGACCGGCCTCAAGCCCGGGAAGGTCAGCCCCGATCATGACGAGTTCATCGAGGCCGTGGCCATCAAGTACAAGGACGCCCTCGACCTCGTCTGGGAGGGCCACATCAAGGACTCCAAGACCGTCATCGCGCTCCTGGCCGCGCGCCGATCCCTCTAGAAGACCATGACCCCCGAAGAGCTCGCCTCCTGGGAGCCCTTCCTCAAGACCATCCCCCTCTTCGCGGACCTCTCCAGCTCCGACATAGCCCGGGTGGCCAAGCGCCTGCAGGCCCTGTCTTTGCCCAAGGGCGCCACCCTCTATTCGGAAGGCGCCGAGTCTGACGCCTTCTACATCATCACATCCGGCCAGGTCCGCACCGTGCGCTCCGTCGGCGGCAAGGAAGTCGTAGACGCCTTCCTCGGCCGCGGCGAGACGCTGGGCGAGGGCGGCCTGCTCACCGGTGAGCCCCACCTGCACGCCGCCAAGCTCGACACCACCTGCGAGTTCCTCAAGCTCCTGCGCAAGGACTTCGAGAGCCTCCTGCGCAAGAACCCATCCATCCTGCTGCACCTCTCCCGGACGCTGGCCCGGCGCCTGGTGCGCGCCCAGAGCCCCCTGCCCGGCGCGCCGGCCCAACTCATCGCGCTGACCGCCTCTTTGCCCGCCGCGGACCGGCGCCTGCTGGCCGTGCACTTGGCGCTGCAACTCGTCTCGCAGACCCGCCGCAGGGTCTTCCTCGCCGACCTCTGCGCCGAGGCCGGGTCCCTGGCCCAAGCCCTGGGCCTCCGGCCCCCCGCGGCCCAGGGCCGACTCCCCGAAGCCGCGCACCTGCACGACCAAGCCTGGGTCGAGTCCCTCGTCCAGCGCCACCCCTCCGGCCTGGAGGTCCTGAGCCTGCCCGCCTCGAGACTGGCCGGACGCCTCTACGGCGGGCTCTACCACTTCCTGAACTTCCTGCGCGAGAACCGCGACATCGTGCTGGTCTGCTTCGACGACCCCGCCACCGACGTGGAGCGCTCCGTCCTCGCCGAGGCCGACCGCGTGATCTGGGCCGGCGGCCGCGGCGCCGCCGGCCTGCACGCCCGCTGCGAAGCGGCCCTGCGCTCCGCCGTGCCCGAGACCGGCAAGATCCTCGGCCTCTGGCTGGGCTCCCACCCGGAGGCCGGCGCCGGCTTCGGCTCCGGCATCGAATGTCTCGTGGTGCCCTGGAGCGACGATCTGGGCGAGCGCCTGGAGCGCACCGGCTCCCCCTACGACGCCATGGAAGGCCGCCCCCGCACCATGCGCGCCGTGGAGCGCCTGGCCCGGCGCCTGGGCGGCGTGCGCCTGGGTCTGGCCCTGGGCGCGGGCGCGGCCCTGGGCCACTCCTACATCGGCATGCTCAAGGTCTTCGCGCGCGAGAACATCCCCGTCGACGTCGTGGCTGGGACCTCGGCCGGCTCCCTCATAGGGGCGTGGCTGGCCTCCGGCATGGAGCCCGAGCAGATGGTGCACGAGGCCCTGCGTATGGACAAAGCCTGGCTCTACGAGAACCTCTTCTGGGACATCACCGTGCCCCGCTCCGGCCTCTTCGCCGGCCAGACCCTGCTGCGCTTCCTGCGCGGCTTCTTCGGGGAGCGGGAGTTCTCCCGACTCGACATCCCCTTCGCCTGCCCGGCCACGGACATCGAGACCGGCGAGGAGGTCATCCTGCGCGAGGGCCGGGTGGCCGAGGCCGTGCGCGCCTCCTGCGGCCTGCCCATGATCTTCGCCCCCTTCCACCACAACGGCCGCTACCTCGTCGACGGCGGACTGGTCGACCCCGTGCCCGTGCGCGTCGCGGCGGAGCTGGGGGCCGACCTCCTGGTCGCCGTGAACCTCACCCTGCCCGCCTCGGCGCGCAACCCGCGACGACGCAAGGCCGGCCTTCTGGAGGCCTCCCTGGAGCTCGATTTCGCCCGTCTGCGCGAGCTCACCCTGCCCGCGGCCCTGCAGGCGCCCAGCATGCTGCAGGTCTTCAACCAGACCCTGCATACCATGGAGTACGAGATCGCCCGCTCGCGCATGGAGTTCGCGCACGTGGCCATCCAGCCCGACCTCAGCGCCTTCCTCTGGACCGAGGCCCACCGCGGCCGGGAGATCATCCGCGCCGGGGAGCGCATCGCCGAGGAATACGTCCCCCGGATCAAGGCCCTGCTGCCTTTCTTCACCCA
>JACRDS010000077.1 GCA_016212825.1 Elusimicrobiota bacterium
ATGGACATCAAGGCCGACGACTGTAGTAAAATGACTCATAGAGCCGGTCACCTCCGTGTTGTATGCGGATAGGCTTCTCCCGAAGCAACCCGCGAATTCTACAACTAGGGTCAGGTGCCCGGCTCGTCCATTCTATCTAGGGCCGGGCCGGCGCGGGCTGGGCCAGCCGCTCCAGGATGAGCCGGTTGTTGGGCATGTCGAGCTGGAACATGAAGTTCTTCAGGAAGGACATGCCCAGCAGGCCCTCGGCGCCCGGCCCGGGCGCGGCCAGCACCACCACCGGGGTCTTCTCCACGCGCGAGGCGCCCACGGCCAGGGAATCGACGACGATGAGCCGGCCCTGCACCCGGCGGCCGTCGGCCACCGTGGTCTCCACCGTCTCGCCGCCGGTCAGGCCCGCCGCGTCGGCCACCTTGGGAGAGATCATGGTCTGGCTGGCGCCGGTGTCCACCAGCATGGGCGCTCTGACCGCGCCGTTGAAGAGCACGTCGACGACCAGGTGCTCCCCCAGGCGCCGCGCGGCCGAGGCCTCGCGCTTGAAGTCGCGGGCCATCTCCACGAGGTCGGCGTCGGCGGTCTCGTAGAAGACCCGGCCGTCCTCGTCCCGCGCCGCGGCGCGCAGGCTCTTGAGATGCGCCGCCGCGTAGCGGCGCAGGGCGCCGTAGTCGCCGAAGTAGCGCTCCGTCGCGGCCTCGCCCTCCTCCAGCTTGCGGCCGGCCTCCTCGTGCTGGTAGTGGGCGGCCTGCAGGCCCGCGTTGAGCCCGTTGACCTCGCCGACCAAAGAGTTGTAGCCCGGGTTCTGGGGGTCGGCGGAGTTCAAGGCCGAGGCCAGGGAGGGCTGGCGCAGCTTGAGCTCGCGCATCTTCAGGATGAGCTCCTCCCGCTGGGCTTGCAGGTCCTCGCGCTCGCGGCGGGCGTCCTGCGCCGCCTCGCGGCTGCGCCGGGCCGCGTCGAGCAGCCGGCCGAGCTCCTCGGCTCCGGGCGGGGGCTTCAGGGCCCCGGACTGGGCGGCCTGGCCCAGGAAGCGGCGCTTGAGGGCCTGGCGCTCCTTGGGGCTGGAGCGCCGGATGGACTCGATGTCTTCCTTCTGCAGGACCGTGGTGCCGTAGCCGAAATCGAGGGTGAGCTCGCTGCTGGTCTCGCCTTGGATGAGGCCTGCCATGGAGCGGCCGGTCTTGAGCAGGACCTCGTCCGCCTGGGCGAGTCCCGGCCGGAGCAGCAGGACCAGGAGCAGGGCGCGCATGCCCAAGAGTATACTAAGAGGAGGCGGGGGGGCGCCGGGCCGCGAGCGCGGAGACGGTCTTGAGCAGTTGGTCCGCGTCGAACGGCTTGGCTAGGTAGGAGGCCGCGCCGAGCAGCTTGGCGTCCTTCTCCAGCTCCTCGTCTCCGAAGGCGGACATCATGACCACGCCGCCGGGGATCTTGGCCGAGTATTCGGAGATCAGGGAGATGCCCACCACCGGGGAGTTGATGAAGCGGTTGTCGAGGAGCACCACGTCGAAGCGCTCCCGGGAGGCTAGGTCGAGGCCGTCGCGCGCGTCGTGGGCCGAGACCACGGCCCAGCCCGCGGGCTCCAGGATCTTGGCGATGAGCTGGATGTCCTCGCCGTTGTCGTCGACGACCAGGATCCTGTTCGGTTCCGCCATGGGCCCTATTATATCGCATATGCGCCCGCGGCGCATGGGGAAAACCCCTATTAGGTATAATCAGGGCCTATGAAGACCTCCGTCTACCAGGAGCTCGCCTGGCGCGGGTTCATCAAGCAGCAGACCTCCCCGTCGCTGCCGGACCTGCTGGAGAAGTCCCGGGTCAAGGTCTACGTGGGCTTCGACCCCACGGCCGCCAGCCTGCACATCGGCTCCTTGGTGACCATCATGGGCCTGAGCCACCTGCAGAGGGGGGGGCACGCCCCCATAGTGCTCATGGGCGGGGCCACGGGCATGATCGGCGACCCCTCGGGCAAGAGCGAGGAGCGCAAGCTCCAGACCCTGGACACCATCCGCGAGAACATGGAGGGCATCCGCCTCCAACTGCGCAGGTTCTTCTCCTTCGAGGGTCCCAACGCCGCGGTCATGGTCAACAACCACGACTGGACCGCCAAGTTCTCCTACCTGGACTTCCTGCGCGAGGCCGGCAAGCACATCACGGTCAAGGACATGCTGGAGAAGGACTCGGCCAAGCGCCGCCTGGAGCGCGCGCAGTCCATCTCCTACACCGAGTTCTCCTACATGATCCTGCAGGCGCACGACTTTTTGCACCTCTTCGACGCGCACGGCTGCGTGCTGCAGGCCGGGGGCGACGACCAGTGGGGCAACATCACCTTGGGCATCGACCTCATCCGCAAGCTCAGAGGCAAGGAGGCCTTCGGCCTGACCTTCCCGCTCTTGACCACGGCCGCGGGCGAGAAGTTCGGCAAGACCGAGAAGGGCACCAGCGTCTGGCTGGACCCCAAGCTCACCACGCCCTACCGCTTCTACCAGTACTTCATCAACGTGGACGACAAGGACGCGGTCTCCTATCTCAAGCTCTTCACCTACCTGAGCCGGCAGGAGATCGACGAGCTCCAGGCCAAGATGCAGTCCGCCCCCGAGCAGCGCGCGGCCCAGAAGAAGCTGGCGCGCGAGGTCACGACGCTCGTGCACGGCGCGGCCGCGGCTGAGGCCGTGGCCAAGGCCTCGGAGATCGTGTTCAGCGAGGAGATCGGCTCGATCCCGGAGGACGTGTTCCGCGAGGTGTTCGCTGACGTCAACACCACGGTCCTGTCGGCCGCGGATCTGGCCGCGGGGCTGCCGCCAGTCGACGCTTTGGTCAAGGCTGGCCTGGCCAAGAGCCGCGGCGAGGCCCGGCGCCTGGTGGAGCAGGGCGGGGTCCACCTCAACAACCGCAAGGCCTCCCTGGAGTCCAAGATCACGGCCGAGGGGCTCTTGTTCGGGAAGTTCCTGCTCCTGCGCAAAGGCAGGAAAGAGACCTGCCTGCTCAAGTTCGAGTAGGGCCTAGGGCATGGGCAGCACGCCCTCATCCGGCAGGGCCGTCCCGAAGAGCAGGCGCTCCAGGTAGGGCGAGGACTTGCCGGCGTAGGACTTGCGCACGATATCGTCGTGGACCTTGCGGGCCTGCTCCGCGTTCATGCGGCCCAGGGCGATGTCGTTGGCCAGGTTGAGGCAGAGGAGGTTGTACTCCTCGCTCTCGCCCGTGACCGCCAGTTCGCCGCGCTCCAGGTCCGGCCGCAGGCCGCGGCCGAAGCTCCACAGCTCGCCGAGGCGGTCCTGGGGCAGGCGGTAGACGATCGCCTGTTCCAGGAACCCCATGCCTCGACCGCGCACCACGATCCTCTTCCACGGCGCGGCCGAGGCCCACTCCAACTGGCCCGCGCTGGCCCACTGCGGCGGGCCGTACTGCTCGACCATGAGGCGCGCGGCCAGCGCCGCGCCTTCCGGCCAGGATGCGGTCATGAGGAGAGCCCGGTCCCCCGCCATCCGGCGCTCGCTCTGTACCCAGAGATGCGCTCCGTAGACGGCCAACGTCGCCAGCATCAGGGCCGCTGCTGCGGTCGCGAGTTTTCTGAACATCGCGCACCTCCCGCCCGCCGCTAGGGGACTGGGCCCACTCATATTCTAAGCGGGGCAGGACAAGAAAATGTCAAATCATTTTGGTATAGTGCCGGCATGAGAAGCGCGCTCGTCTTCCTCCTCGGGATGCTCCTTTCCTCGGCCGCCCCGGCCGCGGCCAAGCCCTCGGCCGGCCGCCTGCTCAAGCTCCTCCCCGAGGCTCAGGGCGACGGCGAGCTGCGCGTCATCCGGGCCCTGGGACGCTCGGCCCGGCCCAAGGAGGCGGTGCCGGCCCTGCTGCCGCTCTTCGACGCGCGCAAGGACAGCCCGCGGCGCAGCGCGGTCATCGCCGAGGCCCTGGGCCGCCTGGGCGACGAGCGGGCCGCGGGGCCCCTGCTGGGCGCCTGGGACTATCTCGTGAGCCTGCGCCAGCAGATGGACCTCACCGCGCAGGTGCAGGTGCTGCGCCTGGCCGTCATCGAGGCCCTGGGCGGGGTGGGGGGCAAGGACGCGGGCCGGGCCATGACCGAGGCGCTATCCGACCCGGACCCGGTCGTGGTCGCGGCCGCGGCGCGGGCTCTGGGCGCCATGCGCGAACGCGGAGCCGTGGAGGCCCTGGCGCAGCTGCTCGACAAGGAGGGCGGCGTGGGGCAGGCGGCCTGCGAGGCCCTGGGCGCCATCGGCGACGCCAAGGGCGCGCCGGCCTTGGAGCGGGCCCTGAGCGTTCCGACCGCGGCGGCGGCGGCTCCCGCGGCTTACGGCCTGGCCCGGCTGGGGCGCAAGGAAGGGGTCAAGACGCTGCAGTCCATCCTGGACGGCTCTTTGACCGGCGAGCCCGGCGCGGTCCTGGCCGCCTACTACCTGACCAAGCTCGACAAGAACAGCGGGCTCGAGTTCCTGGTCCAGCTCCTGGAGTCCGAGATGTCGGGGCTGCCCGTGCGGGCCGCCGAGGCCCTGGGCAAGTCCGGCAACGCGCGGGCCGTGCTGCCCCTGACCGAGGCCATCCCGGAGGCGGCGCCGGAGCTGCGCCTGACCATAGCCCAGTCCTTGGGCCGGCTGGGGGGCACGCGCGCCACCGTGGCGCTCAAGAAGCTCGGGAAGGACGAGAAGACCGAGGTGCGGGCCGCGGCCGCGGCGGCTCTGGAGGAGCTGGGCGAGGACTAGGACGGGGCGTCAGGGAGTGCAGCGGTTGGCGATCTCCTTCTCGTTCTTGTCGTTGCCCGCGTATCTGGTGTGCGCCCCGCGGGGACAGGTGTCCTTGCCCGCGGAGTCCTTCGGGACCTGTCCGGCCTTGATGTCCTTGAGGAAGTTCAGGGTGACCTGGCAGTCCTGGAGGTTGTCCTTCCCATTGCAGAACGCGGCATGGCCCTCGGACAGGGGGCGGCTCAGCAAGGTCGTGCGGTAGGATTCCGGATCCTCCGCGAAAGCGGTGCCCGCGCAGAAGAGCATCGCCGCGAAAGCGAAAAGGACGGTTCCTATCTTCATAATCCTCTCCCGAAGAGCCTTCCCCGGCAGTTTAGCCTCGACGCCTCCGCCTGTCAAGGGCCCCCGGCCTCGTTTGCCGACAATTAACCTTCGGTTAATACGGGCGAAACGGATTGACAATCCCCGGCTTATCCCATAAACTCTTGCCAAAGGGGGCTCTGATGGGCATCTACCTCCGCATCATCCTCGCATCCTGGGCCGCGGCCGGCGTCCCGGAGCCGGCCGGCCCCAAGGACCAGCAGGCTCCCCCCGCTTCCGTCGCCCCCGCCGCCCAGGAAGACGACCTGGGACTCGACCCGAACTGGAAGCAGGCGGAGGTGAGCGAGAACCGGTTCACGGAGCAGTATCAGGTCAAGATGCTGGAATCCGGGGTCCAGCCCGTGCTCCTCGGGCTGCCGCCCAGCGCCGTGGTCCCCGTCACCGCGGCCGAGCGCGAGGCGGCTTTCAACAAGCAGTTCTGCCCGGAGCGCGGAGGCTGCTACAAGGATGTCGAGGAGTTCAACGACGCCTGCAGGAAGGACGACAGGTGCTCCGCCGAGAAGAAGCTCGCGGCCGGCCAGATCCTCAAGGGCGGGTATGATTTCGCGGTCTTGGAGCAGGAAGCGCAGGGCGACACGCTGTCCCGCGATTCCCCGGTCTACAGGGACCGGCACCAGAAGGTCAAGGACGAGATGGGGACCGTGGTCAAGGAGCTGAGCCCCGGGCCGGGCTCCTCCCATGATTACACGAGACGCTTCATCCGGGTCGCGGACCCCGTGGTCAAGCAGGTGTTCTCCCCTGAGGAGCGCGCCAAGTTCGTCCAGGGCGTGGCCGGGGCCGTGGACAACGCGCCGGCGCATGCCTACCTGGGCGAGACCTACAACGACATGGGCGCGCCGGCCCGGGCGGTCAAGGCCTTCGACACCGCCCTGGAGCGCGACCCGAAGAGCCTGGAGGCCCTCCGCGGCCGGGCGCAGGCCAACTTCAGCCTCGGGGACTTCCCGGCCGCGGCCCGCGACGCGCAGGCCGCCCTGGCCATCGACCCCGGCGACGCCCGCGCCTACGCCACCCTCAAGCTCTCCGAGAACCGCGCCCCCGCCTCGGGCGGGGGCCTGGCCGCCGCCGCCTCCGGCAAGGGCGGGACCGTGGCCGCCGGCCGCGCCGGCGCCGGGCCGTCAGGGCCCGCCGTCTCGGCCGCGGAGGCCGCGGAGACCGAGCGCCGCGCGCAGGCCTTGGTGGCCGAGGCCCGGCGCAGCTTCGCCATGAAGGACGCCTCGCGCGCGGCCGCCATCCTCGACCGCGCCATCGCCGCGTCCCCGAGGGACGCCGGGGCCCTCCTGCTGCGCGCCATGGCCCGCGCGCGCGGGGGGGACTTCCAGGCCGCCCTGGCCGACGCGGAGGCGGGCCTGAGGCTGCGGCCCCGCGACGCCAGCCTGCTGGTGGCCAAGTCCTACGCCCTGAGCCGGCTCAAGGACTACAAGGGCGCCCTGGACGCGGCCCGCCTGGCGCGCGAGATCGACCCCTCCAGCGCCGACGCCCTGGCCGTCTACGCCCACGCGGTCGGAGGCCTGGGCCGGCGCGAGGAGATGCTGGCCCTGCTGGAGCAGGCCGCGGCCAAGGACGGCCGCTACGCCGCCAGCCTGGCCTCGGCGCGCGACATGCCCGCGGGCGCGGACCTGCTCTTCCTGTTCCCGGGCGAGTCCATGCCCGTCTCGGCCGCGCCCATGGATGCGGCCGGGAGCCGGCGGCGCCTGGGCTGGCTGGCCGGGGCCAGCGTCCTGGGCGGGCTCATCGTGGCCATGCTCTTTTTGCAGGGCGCGGCCGGACCCCTGACCCGGCGCCTCAAGACTTTGGTCGTGGGCGCCCCGGCCGAGCCCCTGCCGACTTTGGCCGGGTCCCGGGCCCTGCCCGAGGCCCTGCGCGGGCAGTTCCGCTTCGAGCGGCAGATCGGCTCGGGCGGCATGGGCCTGGTCTACCGGGGCACGGACCTGACCTTGAGCCGGCCCGTGGCCATCAAGAAGATGCGCGAGGAGCTGCGCGTCGACGAGCGCGAGCGCCGGCGCTTCCTCGACGAGGCCAAGACCGTGGCCGGCCTGCACCATCCCAACATCGTGGACATCTACGCGGTCATCGAGCAGGACAAGGACATCTTCCTGGTCTTCGAGTACGTGGACGGCGAGACCGTCTACGACATCCTCTACAAGCGCAAGACCCTGGACCTGGGGCAGGCCGTGGGCATCTCGCGCGGCATGGCCGCGGCCCTGGACTACGCCCACGGCCTGGGCGTCATCCATCGCGACCTCAAGCCCAGCAACGCGATGGTGGACCGGCAGGGCTTCATCAAGGTCATGGACTTCGGCATCGCGCGCGCGGCCAAGGACGCGGCCACGCGCGTGTCCATGACCAACACCATCATCGGCACCCCGCCCTACATGGCCCCGGAGGCGGAGCGCGGCGAGATCCGCAAGGAGGGC
>JACRDS010000079.1 GCA_016212825.1 Elusimicrobiota bacterium
CTGCCCCGCAAGACGGCCAGGCTCCCCAGGTTCCTGACGGAGAGCGAGGTCTCCGAGCTCCTGGACCGGGGCGGGCCGGCGCAGTCTCCCTTCCGCGAGCGGGACCGGGCCATCCTGGAGCTGCTCTACTCCAGCGGCCTGCGCCGCTCCGAGCTGGCCGCGCTCAACGTCGGGGACGTGGACTTCGTCTCCGGCTTCGTGCGGGTCCTGGGCAAGGGCTCCCGGGAGAGGCTGGTTCCCGTGGGCGCGACCGCCCTGTCCCGCCTGCGCGAGTACCTGCGCCAGCGCGGCCCGACCTCGGCGCGCGGCGAGAGCCCGCTCTTCGTCAACGCCCGGGGCCGGCGTCTCACCGACCACGGCGTCGCCTTCCTCCTGAAAGGCTGGCTCAAGCGCGCCGGCTGGCTCAAGCCAGTCACTCCGCACTCCCTGCGCCACAGCTTCGCCACCCACCTGCTCAACTCCGGCTGCGACCTGCGCTCCGTGCAGGAGATGCTGGGCCACAAGAGCCTGGCCACCACCCAGATCTACACGCACGTGTCCCTCGAGAAGCTCAAAGAGGTCTACAGCCGGTCTCACCCGAGGGGGAGGCAGACGCCGTGATCCCCGACAAGATCGCGCTCCTGATGGAGGAGACGGGCTGCGACCAAGGCGAGGCGGAACTGGCCCTGGAGATGTGCGGCTACGTCGTGGAGGAGGCGGTCAAGGCCATCCCCAGGCTGCACAAGAACATCGTGGTGCTGAAGGGCAAGCTGGTGCAGCCGGAGCAGAACCTTTTCGGCCTGCTCCTGGTCATCCTCAACGCCAAGTCCCGCGCGGTCCTGCGCGTGCGGGCGGTGGTCTCCTACAACCCGGCGGTCTGCTCCGTGAGCCTGGACAAGGACTGGTTCGAGTTCGAGAAGTTCCTCTATGGGTGCCGGCTCTGGGAGGGCAGCCTCCCGGCCGAGAGCCTGGAGATTGAGCAGGCCGCGGCCAGCCACCTGCGCTCCGGGGCCGGCTCCGGAGTCTTCGACGTGCAGCCGGCCGGCGCCGAGAAGGTGGCGGCGGAGCTCTCCGGGGTGCTCAAGCGGGTCCTGCGCTCGGGGCGCCCGGAGCTCAAGCTCAAGAAGGACGTCCTGGACCTGGGGCAGTACCACGCGGTGCGCAGCGCCCCCTCCGGCGAGAGGAGAAAGGCCAGCGCCTTCGGGGACGGCCGCCCCAGGGCGGCCGCCGCCGTCCGGCCTGAATTCGACGAGCTGCTCATACTCAAGGTCACGCTGGACTCTGAGGAGGGCGGCATGCCGGCGGCCGACCTGCGCGCCGGGGACATGGTGGCTGCCCGCATCGCGGACAACCGCGACATCGCCAAGTACCTGGCCAAGCTCTTCGGGGGCCATTCCGACAGAGGGCCGGTGCCGATCCCGGCGCCGGTGGAGGCCATCGAGTCGGCCGAGTCTTCGGGAGCGCCCCGGTCCTTGCTGGTGCGGGTGCGCTTCTCCGCCGGGGTCTGCGGCGACGCCGAAGTCCCGGCCCAGGCCCGCCTGCGCGCGGTGCGCAAGACCCCCGGCTTGCCTGAGAAACCGAGCTGGTGGCAGCGCTTCTTCGGAACCAACGGATAGCGGGAGGACAGCATGCCGGTCCTGGCGGTCATAGGCGCGCAGTGGGGCGACGAGGGCAAGGGCAAGATCGTCCATTACCTGAGCCAGGGCGCGGACTGGGTGGTCCGCTACCAAGGTGGCGACAACGCGGGCCATACCGTGGTCATCGGGGGGCAGAGCTTCGCTCTGCACCTGGCGCCTTCGGGCATCCTCTTCACGCGGCCGCGCAACGCCATAGGCAACGGCGTGGTGGTCAACCCGGCGGCCCTGCTCAAAGAGGTCCGCATGCTGGAGCAGCGCGGCATCCGCGTGCGCGGCCGACTTTTCGTGAGCCTGCACGCCCACGTCATCCTGCCCTATCACATGGCCTTGGACCGCATCCGCGAGGGGGGCCGCGGCGCCATCGGCACCACCTTGAAGGGCATCGGCCCCTGCTACGAGGACAAGGTGGCGCGTCGGGGCGTGCGCATCGCCGACTACCTGGAGCCGGAGACCTTCCGGGCTCTGCTCGCCGCGGCCTTGGAGGCCCATAAGGGCGAGCTGGGCCGGAAGGAAGCCGCGCGCCTCAAGCGCGAGACTCTGGCGGCCTATCCCGCCCTGCGCCGTTTCCTGGCGCCTTTCTGCGGGGATACAGGGCGGATCATCTCCAAGGCGCTCTCGGCCAAGCGCCGCGTGCTCATGGAGAGCGCGCAGGGCGCCATGCTCGACCTGGACCACGGGACCTATCCTTTCGTGACCTCCTCCAACCCGGTTTCGGGCGGGGCCTGCGTGGGCGCCGGCCTGCCCCCGACCGCCATCGACGCGGTCCTGGGCGTGGCCAAGGCCTACACCACGCGCGTGGGCCTGGGGCCGTTCCCCACGGAGATGCCGGCGCCTCTGGCCGGCCGCATCCGGGAGAAGGGCCATGAGTACGGGGCTACCACGGGCCGGCCGCGGCGCATCGGCTGGCTGGACCTGCCCCAGCTGCGCTCGGCCATCCGGGTCAGCGGCATCGGCCGCCTGGCCCTGACCAAGCTCGACACCTTGAGCGGCATGGATCCCATCCGGGTCTGTACGGCCTACCGCTGGAGGGGCAGGCTCCTCGACGAGTTCCCGGCCTCGCGGCGGGCGCAGCGGGAGGCCCGGCCGGTGTACCGCGACCTGCCGGGATTCGCCGGGGACCTGGGCTCCTGCCGCAGGCTGGCGGACCTGCCGCCCGCGGCGCGGCGCTACGTGCGCTGGATCGAGCGGGAGCTGCGCACCCCCGCGGCCATCGTCTCGGTCGGGGCCAGCCACGAGCAGACCTTCCTGCACTCGGAAGGCAGCCTCTGGGGCTGAACGCCCCTTGTGGCGGATGATCTTCTCCGATCCTGCTGCCGATATGCCATGCAGAATGGCGTTGAATAGTATGGCGCCGGATGCGCGCCGAGTTGAAGCGCCCGCCGCTTGCGGGGCCGGGGCGTTCCTGTTATACTGTCCTCGGACAGCGATGGATCTGGGCAGGGTCTTCGAGGTGTTCCGCGCTTTGGACCGGGAGGGAGTCCGCTACGTCCTCATCGGGGGGGCGGCGCTCAACCTCCACGGCCTGGCCCGGGCGACCCAGGACCTGGACCTGTTCCTTGACGCGCGGCCCGAGAACGTGGAGCGGCTCAAGGCGGCCCTGCGGTCGGTGTTCGCCGATCCGGAGATAGACGATATCTCCGCGGAGGACCTGGCCGGGGACTATCCCACGGTCCGCTATGCGCCGCCCCAGGACCCCTTCGTCATCGATCTGATAGCGCGTCTGGGCGACCGGTTCCGCTTCGAGGACCTGGAGGCGGAGGAGCGCCTCGTCGAGGGCGTCCGGGTGCGCGTGGCTTCCCCGCGGACGCTGTACCTGCTGAAGAAGGACACGGTCAGGCCCATAGACCAGGCCGACGCGGAGGCGCTGCGCCGGCGTTTCGGCCTCGGGGAGCCCTGATGCCGGTCCAGCGCTTCCGCAGTTTCGAGGCGGCCCGCGAGGCCCTGTGGGGCCGGCTGGACGATCCAGGCTACCTGAGGCGCGTGGCCTGGCTGTGGGCCTTTTCGGAGCGGCTGCTGCGGGCGCGTCCCCGTCCGGGGGTGCGGCGGTTCCGGTCTTTGCAGGAGGCCCAGAGGGACCGGGAGTCGTAGCTCCCGTGGCGGCGCCGCTGACGCGATGGGATGCGTCGCGCGCGTGTCTTGTCCAGTTCGATTCGGAGCGTAGGTCTTGGCCATATTCTCGACGTGGGTTGACCAGTCAAGGAGTTGGGTCTTGACAAATGCGCGCGGTCTGTTATACTGGATTCAGGCGACGGTTGTGACGATAACGGCAAACCTTCCGGAAGGGAGGGGCGCAAAGCCAAGGGCCTCGAAGCGAGGTCGCCAGGCTACCGAAGACGACTGGTTTGCTGCGGGCGATTTGGACGCCTTAGCCCGGCCTTAACTAGCTATCTTCGGGATAGAGGGGTAAGATAGTTGGTAAGGCCGGGCCCTTTTTTGGTAGAAAGATGAAGCCGATGCCTCGATGCGCGCCGAGAGTCCTGGCAGCCGCGTGCGCGCTCCTCGCCGTCCTGGCGGGGGGCGCGGCCGCGGAGACGGCCGTGGGCATCGAGGCCCGGGGCGTGGACCCCATGGTCGCCCTGCAGAATTCCCACGGTCTGGACCTGCGCGACGAGCTGGGCCGGCCGGTCTCCCCGAAGCTCATCGCGGCCGAGCTCAAGGCGGCCCAGGCCCAGGCGGCGGCGGACGCAGCGTTCTCCTCGCGTCTGCCCTCGGCCCGGTCCATGGCCAGGACCCTGGAACTCTGGCGCGCGAGCCTCTTCTCCTTCGCGGCCGGCCTGCCGCGTCTGCCCTGGCGCGCGCTTTTGGCCCTGCCCGCGCCCAAGCCGGGGTCCCGGGCCGCGGTCCTGCTGGTCCTTCTGGCCGCTTGTGCGATCTGCCGCTGTACGGTCTGCCGCTGTCGTTCCTTCCTCCCGGGCTCCTTCTCAGGAGCCCCTGTCGCCCTGCGCTGCTGAGCCAGCCCGCAACCCCCAACGACATCACGAGCGGCTGGGTAGTGGCGTAGCGGGGACCAGTTCATAATCCTGTAACCCGCAAAACGATGAAGTCTGCGATACTCAAGGGGTTTATGGCCCAAGGGTGGACTTTGTTCTGCGCGCGCGCGCGAATACTATTAGTCGCGGTCGGCATATCGGCCGGCCTGCGCGTCCTGCCCTGCGCGGCGCAGGAGTCGGTGGCGGACGCCATCAAGGCGCTGCGCTCCACCGATCTTCAGGCGCGAGCCCAGGCCCGGGAGACGCTGGTCAAGGCCGGTCCTTCCGCGGTGCCGGAGATGGTGGCCAGTCTTAGGGACCAGCGCCGGCGCTTGATCCTGCTCGCGGTCATGGGGCAGATGGGCCGGCCGGTCATGCCCAGACTCCTGGACCTGCTCAAGGACCCGGTGGTCAGGCCGCTGGCCGGAGAGGCCTTGGTGCAACTCGTGCGGCCGGACTACGGCATGTCCATGACCTTGGCCAAGTGTCTGTCCGACCCGGATTTGAAGCATTACTGCGGCCCCGCCTTCGTCAAGGTGGCGGATGGCCAGGCGAAGGCCTATTTCCCGGAGCTCCTGAGGGCGCTCAAGAGCCGGGACCAGGACGTGCGCATGTACGCGGCCACGGCCTTGGGCCAGGCGGGGCCGGGAGCGGCTGCCGCGGCCCAGGACTTGGCCGCGGCTCTTGCGGACCCGGCGCCCATCGTGCGGCTGGCCGCGGCCCGGGCCCTGGGCAGGATCGGGCCCGGAGCCGGCAAGGCGAAGCCGGCTCTGGAGGCGGCGGTCAAGGATCAGGACCCTGAGGTCGGGCGGGAAGCGGCGAAGGCGTTGCGGGGCATCCGGCGCGCGAGCAAGAGGCAGGCCAAGCGCTAGACCATGGACTGTAGCGGCCAACGGCGGCAGAGGCGGCTGAGGTGGGCGGGGCTCAAAACGGCCCTGCTGGCCGGGCTGTGCCTCATATCCGGCCCCGGCCGGGCCGGACAGCAGACCCTTTCCTCCGGCATCGGGGCAGGCACCGATTTCGCGGGTCAGCGCAACGTCATCTACGTGCCGGGCGTAGGGGTGTGGGTCTTCTATCACTCGACCGCCAACGGCTCCAAGGGCGTGTGGCGTTTCTCCGGGGACGGGGGCAGTTCCTGGACCGCGGAGACCGAGGTTTTCCCTTACACCTTGCTCGCGCCCGGAAGCGCGACCCCCATGCCCGGCGTGTGGTGGCGCGCGGATAGCGACGAGATCTACGCCGCGGCCACGGATGGGAACATCGACATCCAGGGCGGCGGCTCTTTCCCCGGGACCAACGGCGCGATGCGGATGAACGATACTTCCGGCAACTATTTGTACGTGAGACATGGCTGGCTCTGCAACGGGATTGTGAACGACCTCCCGACGCCGGGGCAGAAGGGCTGCCCTTCCGGCTATGCCAAGGGCGCTATCTACTGGGACCCGGGCGTGGGCATCCGGTCGCAGCAGACCACGGCGGTGATGCGGCGCGCCTGCCAGGCTACCCTCAACACCAATCAGACCGGCCGCTGGGACATACTCGCCCAGCACAGCGCCGTGGTCGTCTTCTCCAGCGACACCCTGAACAACACCAACGGTTTCGTGACCGCCATGGCCGACGCCAGCGGGTATGTGGCCAACTATGAAGGCTCCATCGGCGTCATCGGCGTGCCGGCCTTCAAGAACGACCTGAGCGATTATTACAACCGCCAGGCCAGCACCGCGGCCATCTACGCCTTCTGCTATTCAGCCACTGGCGCGGCTGGGCAGACCCAGGACCCCACCATGAACTTGGCCGCGGCCCCGGTCCTGGTGCCCACGCAGAACTCCGGCACTTACCAGAACGCGAAGGTCCTGATGGGCATGCGCATCCCCAACAACAACAACGGCGCCATGAACGGCGACATCATCTCCGGCGGCCTCATCAACAACACCACGACCTACAACGTGGGCACCAACGTGGTCGGCATCAACCAGGGCGTCCTGGTGGTCCGGCTCTCCAGCGGTTCGGCGGTGAACCGGGCTGACCGGCAGGACCTCTGGAGCACGGGAGAGAACACGATTGGCGACGACGCCTACGGCATGACGGGCCTGAACATCCCGGGCACCTCCACCGGCGCCTTCGTCTGGGTCAACGCCACCGGCTCCCTGCATTATGACTATCGGTCCTACAACACGGTCCTCAGCACCGACGCCTGGTCGCAGCGCAACCCGGTCAACGCCCCGGTCATCGAAGGCCGATTCGCGGCCGTCGGCCCCAATCTGACGACCGACAACGAGGATCCCTTGGGGCATCCCACCCTGAGCTTCGTGTCCCGCGCGGATTCGACCAACCCGGGCTGGGATGCTTATGTCGCTTACGCCAGCTCCGAGGGCCTGCATTACCTGGTCATCCCCTCGACCTACACCGGCGGCGCTGTCGCGCATACCTTCTACTGGCGCCGGGGCAATTCGGCAGGCGAGCTCAATGGGGACAACCCGGGCTCGGTCATGAACCCCAAGGTGGCTTTCTGGGGCCGCCAGCCCAACCCTCTGCCCATCATCTGGCACGACCAGAACTCCGCCGGCCGCGACGTGGTGATGTTCGACAAGATCATCACCTCCACCTTCCCCATCCCGACCATTTCCGCGGTCACTACCCAGACCATCTCGGGGTTCCCGGCCTACCTCACGACGCCCACCTACGATCTGCTCATCAAGGGCACGAGCTTCTACGGGGTCACGATCCCCAACAATCCCACCAACGCCGCTTCCACGACGTCCCTCTCGTTCCAGATATTGTCCAGCACGTACCAAGCCGCCAGCAACACATTCCAGGACACGGCACAGAACGACATCGCCGTCAACTACGTCAACTGGGTGACCACCGGGGACGCGGTCGTCAACGTCACCCTGAGCAACCATATGGCTGTCGGCACGCCGTTGCCCCTGCGCCTCCTGCTGCCGGACGGGCAGGAATACCCGTCCTACTATGACCGCGTGGGCTGCCCGCATAATTCGGCCACCTTCGGCCCCTTGTCCAACTGCAGCGGCAACGACCAGTGGGGCGCCCCGCACCCCAACATAGACCAGACCCTGACCTTGACGCTCTATCGTCCGGCCATCACCAACGTCTACAAGACGAAGGAGACCGGTGTCCCGTCGGCCGGCCTCATCACCCAGTCCAACGGCACCAGCGCCTTGGTCAGTTCCGTCACCGTTGAGGGCTCCAACTTCATGAATTGGACCGGCTTGGGAAGTCAGGGGGTGCCTCCGAGCGCCAATACGGTGCGCATCCAGTTCCAGAACGTGAACACCCTGCAACTGGAGCCCGGCATCGTGGTCACATCTTTGACCTATACGGGGGGAGGCGCAAAGGTCGATTTCAACGTGGTGGCCACCACCGCGGTGATCGCCAACCAGGGATTCAGCAACGCGGGCGGTCCTTACCATATCCTGTTGACCAATCCTTCTTCTGGAACCTTCAACACGGTGGACCTCAACGCCTCCGGCACCTTCTACATCACCATCCCCACGGTCACCATCACTGAATCATTCACCAACGGCTATTGGTTCAGCCACAGCACAGTGGCCGTGGTCACCGGCACGGCCAGCTTCAACGACTTCGGTCAGACCATGATATCGAGCGTGCAGGTCCAGATCGCTTATCAAGGAGGAGGCGCGCAGAACGGCTATATCTGGGATAACATCCTGGGCAGGATGGTGCCGCCCTACGCCAACCAGGAGCTCAACTGGAGCACGGCCACCCTGTCGCAGGCGGCTACGGCTTTCTGGTTCATCCCCGCTGATTTCCCCAAGGACAACCCGCCTCCCAACGGCGCCTACGCCATCCGGGTCCGGGCCCTGACCAAAGACGGAGCGGTCGGCAACCCCTGCGGCTACGGGGCGCCGGACGGGTCGGCTTGCGGCGCTGGCGGGGCCGTCTTCGTGAGCACCGCCGCGGTCAACGTGACCGCGGACCCGCCCTTCATCTCCAGCATCTACGGCGTAGGCGTGCCGGATGCCATCCCCTCGGCCGGAGTGATCACGCAGGATAACGCGACCTCCGCCTTGGTGGACACGATAACGGTTCTGGGGTCGAATCTCATCAACCTTTCCGGCTACATCGACACCGGAGTCGTCCCTGGCACGGGCACGGCCTTGCTGCGGTTCCAGAACGTCGGCACGGGGCTCATGGAGCCGGGCATCACCGTGACCTCGATGGCCTACATCGGCGCGGGGGGCACGCAGATCAACTTCTATCTCAACGCCTCGACCTCCATCGCCGTCAACCAGGGCATGGCCAATGCGGGCGGTCCTTACCATATGATCCTGACCAACCCGCCCACGAGCTATCTGAGCAGCTTCAACACCCAGACCTTGGTCCCGGGCGGGACATTCTACGTGACCTTCCCCACCGCCACCATCACCTCCGTCTTCCCCGGAGGCTATTGGACCGATGCCAACAGCTTCCAGATCATCACCGGGACCGTGGGCTTCAACAATGTCGGACAGACTTCGATCACCGGCGTCCAGGTCAAGATCGTCTATCAAGGAAGCGGCGCGCACAACGGCTTCGTTTGGAACGGCACGCAGATGGGGCCTCCCGACCCCAACGAGGGGCTCAATTGGCTGTCGGCCACCCTCTCCCCCAGCGCAACCGCATACTGGTACCAGCCCGTCAACTTCAACACGACCTACGCTCCCGACGACGGGCCTTACGCCATCCTGGTCCGAGCCCTGAGCAAGGACGGCGGCGTGGGCAATCCCTCCGGCTATGGGTTCCCGGCCCAGTTCGTGAGCACCCAGGCGGTGAGCCTCGACCGGTTCCCGCCGCAGTTCACATCCGGCTTCACGCCCCTGCCCCTGGCCGGCTCCACCAATACCATCGCCAACGTCCGGTTCAGCTTCAGGGACATCGGCACTGGCATGTCCACGGTCCAGTTCCTCATCCAGGATATCGGCCTGCCCGCGGCCAACACCTCGTATTGGCGCGCTTTCGGTTCCGTCGGAGACCTTGGTCCGGCCGATCTGCAGCTCTGGGTGGGCACAGGGATGCCGACGATGCCCATAGGCCCCGGCATCGACCAGATCGTGAATCTGGCCAGCGGCCCTTACAGCCCCCTGTGGCAGAGCGGCCATCAGTACCGCATCTCGGTCGGCGTCAGGAGCGTGGGCGGCAACTGCCTGGACACCTCGACCGGCACCTACGCCTGCGGCGCGGGCAACCTGCCGGGCAGCGCGGTGCTGGTCATCTACGACACCGCGGCGCCGAACCTGACCATCGACCAGTCGCTGGCGGCCAGCTCCGGCGCGGCCACCTACCTGACCGCTTTCTCGTCAGTCACCGGCAGCTACCTCGACGACGTGCTCGATGCCCGGGACTCCCAGACCATCCTCCTGCGGCTGGTCCGTCTGGATTCCACCAAGGTCGACGGCAGCGTGGACTATTGCCTGGACTACGCGCAGGGGCAGTTCATCAGCTGCACCGACGCCTCGGCCGGCAGCGAGTGGGTTCCTTATACTCCGACCCTGGTCAGCACCATCACCCCCAACCCCTGGACCTACAACCTGCCGTCCGTGGCCGTCAACCAGATGCTGCAGGACTCCTGGCAGGCCAAGGTCTACCGCGTCGACGCCTACGTGGCCGACGGGGCCGGCAATTCCAGCGGCACGGCCGTGGCGCCGCTGTACAAGCAGTTCTTCCGTCTGGACAATGTCCCGCCCATGGTTTCCTTAAAGCTCAGCACGGGCAGCGTCTTAGACGCGGATGAGGGCAACGCTGCCTTGGAGTTCTCCACCGCTTCCACCGTGGGCCTCTACCAGGTGCCCGACCTCTGGGTCTTCCCAGGTCCCTACACCTCGTCCAACCCCCTGACCTCCATACGCCTGCGAATCGCGGATGCGGGCTCGGGCGTGTCCACCACCACGGCGCGTTGGGCGCTGACCTACAGGGACGTGAACAACAACAAGTTTCAGTGGAATCCGCCGCCTGTCGGGGTCTGGCAGCAGCAGGCCAGCCCGATCTGGGTCGTGGCCGGCACCACCATGGCTTTCGGCGCCGGCGTTTCCGCCCCCTACGAGGTGGCCTTGGCCTCGGGCGTGGACTGGTCCCGGAGCTCCGAGTACTACACCTTCCAATCCTCGGCCACGGACTTGGCCGGCAACATCTACTACAACTACTGGAACTTCATCTTCGACTCCTCCGCCCCGGTCATCGACAAGTCCTACGTCAACATCTCCTCCGGCATCTCCTTCGGCAGCCCCTTCTACCTGCCTCAGAGCGTGACCGGCCAGGTGGAGGACCAGAAATCCGGCGACGAGTACTACAACTCGGGCGTGCTCGGCGTGAGGCTGGGCTTCATGCGCCTGAACCAAAGCGCGGTCGAGTGGTTCACCCTGGGCTCGGGCTGGCAGCCTGTGCGCAACGACTTCGAAGTGCCCCCGACCAGCCAGCTGCCCAACGCCGGGGCCGTGGGCTGGTCCAAGACTCTCAACGACCGCAACGGGCCTTTCTGGAACAACACCTCCACCTCCACCTACTTCCTCTACGCCTACAGCCAGGACAACGTGGCGGGCTCCTCCTTCACCAACCGGCTCTCCTCCATGAACCTGGTCTCGGTGTTCCAGTGGGACGTGGACGCGCCGACCTCGACTTTGATCGCGCCCTCCACCACCTACTTCGGCGCCAACATGGTCTGGTACTCGACCTACGGCACCTACAGCCTGCCCTTCATCATCGGCACGGCTTTCGACCAGCCATTCAGCGGCCCCGGAGCCGGCTCCAACCAGGCCTGCGCCAGCCCGGTGCTGGGCCATGCCCCGGCCCAGGATGGCTGGCCCGGCACCTGGCCCGGAGGCGCGCTTAACATCTGCCACGAGGAAGTCCAGATCTTCGACACCAACACCAGCTACTGCTGGGACGGCGGCTCCTTCAACCCCGGCGCCTCCTGCAACAGCAACTCCACCTACAAGGGCATGAGTTCGCCCGGCTTGGGGCAGAATTATCGCTATGACGTCAACGCCTCGGGCCTGATGAACGCATTCCAGAACAACCACACCTACATGGTCACCCTCCGCGGCCGCGACGCCAGCGCCGACGGCGGCCCGCCCAACGGCCTGGGCTACTACAACCCCAACGTGGAGCTGCCGCCGACCTACGCCCAAATCGGCTCCAACTGCGCCAACATCGCAGCCGCCACCTACAACGCGCGCTGCTTCAAGATAGACAAGAACCCGCCGACCAGCGTCATCACCCAGCCCGGCACCGAGACGGTCACCTCGGTGCCGACCATCACGGGCACGGCGATAGATGGCACGATCGCGAATCCTGAATCCGGGCTAGTGACCGTCTGGGTGGCCATCTGCAAGGACGACGGCTCCCGCCAGCCCGACACGAGCCTCTGCTATCAGGCCGACGGCAGCCTGGGCGCGGGCATGTACTTCGGCACCGCCACGATGTCGGGCGCTCCGCCCTATTCCGGGTCCAAGGAGTGGACGTATCCCATCAACAACACGAACCTGACCATCGGCAACGGGCCCACCTACGACATCATCGTCTACTCCACGGACGCGGTCGACAACGTGGCGCCGTGGACCAATCCCGCGCCTCCTTACGGCACGCCCTCCAACCACACCGTGTTCACGGTGGTCCCGGGCGGCGGCTCCGCCGGCGTCACGCAGCCTTCGGACCTCAGCATCACGGCCAACCCGTACTTCAAGCCCGATACGCTGGGGACCATCGGCGGCACGGCGCAGGGCAGCCAGGCCAAGTACGTCCAGCTGGTCGTGAAGGCCACGGATACGCCGGCCTCGTATTACGACGGCAACGGCAACTGGGTGCCCGCGCTCACACTGTTCCCGGCCGCGCCCAATCCCGTCCCGGTCAACGGCGGCGCCGGGGACGGCAACTGGACCTACATCATGAACACCGCCAAGTGGAACGTCAACCACAACTATCAGATCTGGGTGTACGGCTGCGCGGACACCTCCTGCGCCGCCACGGTCGGTCCTTTCGGCCCCACCCTCAATTTCGTCGTGGATTCCTCGGCCCCTGTGGTCAGCGTGACCAAGCCGGCCCTGGCCTACGCCAGCATGCACAGCGCCAGCCTGGACCAGGTCGTGGACCTCTCCTCGGCCACGGTCAGCGACAACGCCCCTTACTCGGCCCCCAACGAGAACACCAACAACAGCCTCAGCACGCCGACCGTCTATTTCCAGGTCATCCGGCTGGCCGGCGGCAACCCGTCGAAGTACTGGGATTACAAGCAGTCCGCCTTCTCCGTGGACGCCGGGGCCCAGGCCAACTGCCAGAGCGCCTGGGACGACACCTGCCTGCAGAACCCCGACGGCTGGAAGGGCGGCACGCTCTTCGCCTACACCACGACTTACATGAGCTCCTACCAGATGTTCGAGGACGGCTACAGCTACCGCGTCGACGTGAAGGCCAAGGACAAGGCCGGCAACCCCACGGCCCTGCCCAACGGGCA
>JACRDS010000080.1 GCA_016212825.1 Elusimicrobiota bacterium
ATGGACATCAAGGCCGACGACTGTAGTAAAATGACTCATAGAGCCGGTCACCTCCGTGTTGTATGCGGATAGGCTTCTCCCGAAGCAACCCGCGAATTCTACAACTAGGGTCAGGTGCCCGGCTCGTCCATTCTATCTAGGAGGACGCGATGTCCATCGAGAGTCTGCTGGAGGCGGCGCGCGGCAGCCCCCGGGACGCGGGCCGCGTGGAGCTCATCGTCGTCCGCCTTCCCGGCGAGGGGCGGGCCACGCCGCCCGAGGCCAGGCTCAGCGTGGACGGCGGACTGGACGGGGACCGCTGGGTCCTGGACTCCGGAGCCGACCCGGCCAAGCAGGTCTCGCTCATCAACTCACGCGTGCTCGACGTCCTCGCCGCTCCGGGCCGCGGCCGGGAACTGGCCGGGGACAACCTGGTCGTCGACCTCGACCTGCACGAGGAGAATCTCCCCCCCGGCGCCCGGCTGCGGGTCGGTGCGGCCGCCATCGAAGTGACCGCCCATCCGCACCAGAGCTGCAGCAGGTTCCAGAGGCGCTACGGCCAGGAGGCCAACGAGGCCGCCCTTGGGCCGGCGGGGCTGGCGCAGCGCCTGCGCGGGGTCTATGCCCGCGTCGTGCGCGGGGGGCTCGTGCGGGTGGGAGACCCCATCGCCGTCACCTCGCGTCCGGGAAGGCGGGAGGCGCGACCTCGTTGAGCCGGGAGACCGGCGGCCGGCGCAGGCGGCGCGTCGCGCTGTTGAAGATGGTGAAGGCCTGCCCGCCGCGCACCGAGAGCACCCAGCGGCTCGGCCCCGGCCCCTGGTCCAGGGCGTAGGCCAGGTCCACGCGCAGCACCCCGCCGGAGCGCGAGCGCGTGGAGGCCAGGCGCAGGCCCGCGCCCAGGTCCGATTTGAAGCTCCTCAGCGAGAGCCCCGCGCCTTCCGGCGCCACCGCTCCGGTGTCGAAGAAGACGGCGCCGCCCAGGCGCACCAGGTGCAGATACTCTCCGGGGAAGAAGACCCGGTTCTCCACGTTGAAGAGCACGGCTTTGGCGCCGGTGAAGGCGTTGTTGGCGTAGCCGCGCAGGCCGGTGTCTCCTCCCAGGATGACCTGGTTCTCCCGGTCCATCCGGCGTACCGTGGCTCCCTCCAGATGGGCCACCCAGGTGTTGAGGAAGGGCCGTTCCGATCTCCAGAACATGTCGAGGTTCGTGAAAAGGAGAGCGTTCTCCCACTCTTCGCCGGCCACCCGGCCGGCCGCGCCGACCTGGGCCAGGGCGAAGCGCCCATCCCCGAGGCTCAGGCCCTGCTGCTCGGTGAGGTTGAAGAGCCAGCGGTCACGGTCCGAGGAGAGGCGCTTGGCGGCGTAGCCGCCCAGGAAGGAGAGCTCGTTGCCCAGATTGTAGTCCTCGACGCGCTCCATGCGGTCTATGTAGGTCTCCTTGATGTAGCGGGGCTGCGTCCAGGAGTAGCCGAGCGTGGGGCCGGAGAGCTCGCGGTTGGCGGGCAGGGTCCCGGGCAAGGTTCCCGCTTCGACGTCGAAGCGGGACTTGGCGTAGAGCCAGCCCGCCTCCAGCCGCTGGACGAAGACGCCGCTGCCGCCCAGGCGGCGGCCGGCGCTGAGCATGGCGCTGCGGCCGTGCTCCAGGGACTGTGAGTAGGATTCCCCCCCCTGATAGATGGTGTCCTCGCTGTTGGAGCGGGTCCAGCCGACGCCGTAGGCGAAGGGCGCGTCGATGGAATAGAAGGGCCGCGCCAGGTCGACCCCGGTGGACTCGCCGTGATGGGTCTTGGCCAGCATGGTCGAAAGGCGCAGGCGCGAGCCCAGCAGGCGCGGGTCCGTGTAGCGCAGGTCGTTGCTGACGGTGGGGCCCTTCTGCGAGTGCAGGAAGGAGACGGCCTTGTTGCGGCCGAAGAGGTTGGTCTCCTGGAGGCCGTAGCTGAAGAAGCTCTCCCCGCCCTCGGTCCCGATCGAGAGGTTGGGGATGGTCGTCCAGGAATCCTGCGTCCGCACCCGGACGACGGTCCGGCCGCCCGGACCGGCCTGGGCCTTGATGACGACGTATCGGAAGCTCCCCAGGGAGCGCAGGTTGCGCTCGGATTCCAGGGCCTTGAACTCGCTCCAGGGGTCCCCGGGCTTGATGAGCAGCTCGCGCCGGATGACCTCCTCGCGGGTGACATAGTGGATCTTGTTGGCGATGCGGAAGGGCCACCAGTCCTCGCCGCGCACGGCGGGGTCGAAGACGTCGAGGCGTTCGTCGGCATGGATCTCGGCGATGACGGGGGCGGTGGATGTCGTCTGTGCCAGCAGAGGCCGGACGAACGTCGGAAGCAATAGGAGTGCCACCCCCAGCGGAACCCCGGCCCCCCTCGTAGGGGGGCCGGGGTTGCGCGTCGGCGAAGCCGACGCGCTGGGGGTCATGAACCCGTCCCTGTTTTCCTCAGCCGCAAGGCTCCCAGGATCTCGGTCGTGGAGTGCGACCTGTTGAGGGTGTAGAAATGGATGCCCGGCGCCCCGCCGTCGAGCAGCTCCCGGCACTGGCGCACGGCCCACTCGATGCCGTAGCGCGCCACGGCGTCGGCGTCCTCGTGGATGCGCTCGAGGTCCTCGCGCATGCGGGCCGGGATGGAGGCGCCGCAGAGCGTGGTGAAGCGCTGGAGCTGGGCGTAGCCGGTCACGGGCATGATGCCCGGGACGATGGGGACCGTGATGCCCGCGCGGCGCGCGGCGGCCGCGAAGTCGAAGTAGTGCCGGTTGTCGAAGAAGAGCTGGGTGACCACCCACTCCGCGCCGGCCTGGACTTTCTCCGCGAGGCGGCGCAGGTCGGCCTCCGGGCTGGCGGCCTCGGGGTGGGTCTCGGGATAGCCGGCCACGGCCATGCGGAAGCCCCCGGCCTGGCGGATGAAGCGCACCAGGTCCACGGCATGCGGGAAATCGCCGGGCAGGGGGCCGGCCCAGTCCACGGGCTGGTCGCCGCGCAGGACCATGATGTGGCGGATCCCGGCCGCCTCGATGCGCTCGAGGTCGCGGCCCATCTCGGCGCGCGTGTGGGTGATGCCCGTGAGGTGGCAGACGGTCTCGATGCCGACCTCCTTCTGCATGCGCCCCACGACGTCTATGGTCCGGCCGCGCGCGGAGCCGCCCGCTCCGTAGGTGAGGGTGACGAAGGCGGGTCCCAGGGACTTCAGGGCGCGGACGTCGGAGAGGAAGGCGTCGGTGTTCTCCTCCTTCTTGGGCAGGAAGAACTCGAAGGAGAAGACCGGCTCCCGCCGGCTGAAGAGGGCAGGAATCTCCACCCGGCTATCTTAGCAAATGGCGGCTCGGGGCCTCATGACCCCGGCCCGATCTGGCCCTCGGCGTCCTTGATGAGTCTTTGGTACTCCTCCACCAGGCCGGGGTCGGTGTTGACCAGGCTGGCGCTCTTGAACTCGATGGTCGCGTTGCGGAACTGCTTGAGGTTGGAGAAGGTCGAGGCCCGGTTGCGGTAGTAGCGGTCGCAGGTGGGGCCGAGGGCCACCGCCCGGCTGAAGTTCTCCATGGCCTCGGGATACTTGCGCTGGGCGAAGTAGCCCATGCCCACCCCGTTGCAGGCCGCGGCGGACAGCGGGTCGTATTTGACCGCCATGTCGTAGTTCTCCAGCGCCTTGCCGTAGGCGCCTTGGAAATAGTAGACGTTGCCCGCGCGCAGATAGGCCTCGGAGTTCTTCTGGTCCAGCTTGATGGCGGTGGCGACCTCCGTCATGGCGGCCTTGTAGTTGCGGCGCACCGTCAGGAGCGTGGCCAGACGCAGGCGCGCGGCGGCATCGGCCGGGTCGAGCTCGATGGCGCGCAGGAGATCCTGCTGGGCGGCGTCATAGGATTCCTGGGCGAAGAGGCTGATGCCCCGGCCGATGTAGGCCTCCGGCACGTTGGCGTCGAGTTCCATGGCCTTGGTGTATTCCACGATGGCCTTGTCGAAATGGCCCGAGTTGTGCATGGCGTCGCCGCGCACGACGAAGATGAGGGGGTCGCTGATGTCCGAGGAATTGAGGGCCTCGATGTCGGACATGGCGGTGAAATAGTCGTCGGCTTCGCCTTTGGGGGCGGAGAAGCCGGCCTGGAAGGTCTTGGCGTTGGGGTCGAGGGCCAGGGCGGCCAGGTAGGCGTGGTGGGCTTCCCGGTACTGCCTGGCCAGCGCGTGCGCGTAGGATAGTCCCAGGAGCCCCTCCGCCCGGCGGGTGCCGAGCTGATGGGCGCTGTGCAGATCGGCGATGGCGCGCTGGATGTCGCCGAGGCGGAGGTAGGCGAGGCCCCTCTGCAGATAGGCCGGGCCGTAGTTCGGCGAGACCCCCAGGGCGCGGGTGCAGTCGCGCACCGCGTCCTGGTAGTCCTTGAACAGCCGCCGGGCCAGGCAGAGCCCCGTCCAGGCCTCCTTGGAGCGCGGGTCGAGGTCGCGCGCATGGTCGAAGTCGGCGTAGGCCTCTTTGAGGGAGCCCAGCGCCCCATAGGCGGTGCCGCGGTGGGCCAGGGCGGGCGCATATTTCCGGGAGACGTGCAGGGCCTGGTTGAGGTCTCGGACCGCCGCCTCGTAGTCGTGGGCCGCGAGCCGGATGACCCCCAGGGTGTCGTAGATGGCGGGGTTGCGGGGGTCCTTCTCCAGCGCGATCTGGATGTCGCGCAGGGCGGCCGCGTGCTCCCCGAGTTGGGCGCGGACCTCCGCCCGCGCCTGCATGATGGGCGCGACCGGGCCCTTGAGGCTGAGGGCGGTGTCCAGGGCCTCGAGGGCTTTGCGGTAGTGCCGGGCCCGCAAGCGCATGATGCCCAGGTTGAACTGATAGCCGGCGTTCTTGGGGGCCAGGACCACGGCCGAGACGATGTCGTTGAGGGCCTTGTCCGTGTCGTTGAAGGCGTTGGCGTAGAGGGCGCCGCGGTTGTTGTAGGCTTCGGCCAGATCGGGGTCGGCCGCGACGGCCGCGTCGAAGTCCTCCATGGCGAGCTGGGCCTTGCCCGTGCGCGCGTAGTAGCTCCCCCTCGCCACGCGCACCTTGGCGGCCTTGGGGTCGAGCTTGAGCGCCTGCGTGAAATCCTGCAGGGCCTGGTCCCAGCGGTCGAGCTTCATGCAGAGCTGGCCGCGGGCCGTCCAGGCCGCCACCGAGGCCGGCTCCTGGCGTATGGCCGCGTTGAGGTCGGCCATGGCCCTGCGGTCGTCGTTGAGCCCTTCCCAGGCCCGCGACCGCCGGAGCAGCGGCTCGACGTCCCGGCCCAGTTCGGCCGCGCGGGAGTAGGCGTCGACCGCGTCGCGCCAGAGGCTGCGCTGCATGAACCGGTCGCCCACGGTCATGGCGTAGCGGGCGTCGGGCAGGTCCTCGGCCAGGACCTGCCGGTAGTCCTGCAGGGCGCTCTCCTGGTCGCCCCGGCGCCAGTAGGCCTCGGCGCGGTTGAACCAGGCGGAGTAGTCGTGCGGGGCGATCCTGACGGCCTCGGCGAAGTCCTGGAACGCGGCCGCATCCTCGCCCTGCGCGAGCAGGAGGGCCGCCCGGCCCAGATAAGGATAGGCGTACGCCGGATTCAGGGAGATGGCTTTCTTATAGGCCTTGAGGGCGCGGGCCGCGTCTCCCTTGCGGGCCATGACGGTGCCCAGCAGCGCGAAAGAAATGTAGGAATTCCTGTTCCCCTTGAGGGCCGCGGTCAGGTCGGCCACGGCCTTTTCGTGCTGCCCCAGCTCGTAGTAGGCGTGGGCGCGGTTGTGGTGGTAGAGGGGATGGCTCTCGATCTTGAGAGCGTCGCCGAGGTCGTCGGCCTCGGCGGCGAAATCGCCTTTGGCGCGCCAGGCGCGGGCCCGCGCCGCGAAGGCCTCCGCGCTCCGCTCCTTGGCCTGCAGGGCGCTGTTGAAGCTGGCCAGGGCCCGGTCCACCTCCCCTTTGAGCAGGAGCGCCGAGCCGTGCGCGACGAGATCGTCGGGGGCCAGGCTCGAGCCGCGCAGCTTGGAGAGGGCCGCGTTGGAGTCCTCCAGCATGCGCCCCTGGTCGCCCAGCACGTACCAGATCCGGGCGCGCAGGCTGAAGGCCAGGCCCAGGCCGGAGTCCTTCTTGATGGCCTCGCTGACGGAGGACAGGGCGGCCTGCATGTCCCCGTTGAGGAAGAGGCTCAGGGATTCGTCGTATGCGCGCAGGGCCCCGGCCTTGTCGCTGGCGCGGCAGAACGCGGGCGTCAGCAGCAGGGCCAGGAGGGCGAGCGTCGGGCGCAGGGACTTCTTCATCCGCAGAGAAGCTTAGTGGAATGGTGTTACAAATTCAAGTCACAGTCCGAGCCAGCGCCGCAAGCGGCTCTTGGGAGCCGCCGAGACCGCGTCGCCCCGGCGCAGGAGCTGGTAGCCCCGCCGCAAGTGGCGGGAGTCCCGGCGCAGGGCCGAGAGCTCCGAGCCCAGCAGGGCGATGCGGTGCTGGCCGAGCAGGAAGTCGGCGAAGGCCAGGGCGTCCGCGACCGCCGCCGCCTCGCCCTCGGGGCGGGCGCTCGGCGCGTAGGAGAGGAAGAGGGCGCGGTAGCGCGTGCCCAGCAGGCGCGCCGTCTCCGGCAGGTAGCGCGCGCTCCGCCAGAGGCGGGCCGTCGACTCCAGGGGTCCGGATGGCATGTCCATCGGAGAGAGTAGCAGGTCCGGCCGGGAGCGTCAAGCCGAGCGGACCAGCAGGAGGGCCTTGAGCCAGAGGACGATCCCCCGGGTCTGTTCGGCGAAGAGCCAGACCGCTAGGTTGAGCGCCGCGTAGCCGCCGGCCCATCCCCAGAAGCGCGGCCCCAGGCGCTCGCGCAGGTCCCTGGCCCCGGCTGCGGCCAGCAGGAGGAGGGGCGCGGAGAGCGTCTCCCGGTAGCGCGAGACCGGTCCGCCGGCGAACACGTGGACGGCCGTGTAAAGGAAAAAGAGCAGCCAGAGGATCCGGCTCTCCGGCATGGCGCGCCAGCGCCGCAGGGCCCACAGCCAGAAGGGCGCCAGCAGCATGTAGCTCCAGTCGTAGGCGGGCAGGAAGGGATAGAACATGGAGGCGACGTTGAAGGCGTAGGCGCGCAGGATCCTCCACGGCGGGGTGGCGGCCCAGAGGGCGGCGAAGCTCCGGGAGTAGTACGCTTTCTGCTCCAGTTCCGGCATCCCGCCGGGGAGCAAGGGGGGCGGCGGGGCGTCGCCCAGGCTCTCCAGCGGGAAGGCCAGCCCGTAGTACGGCGCGGCCTGCCCCTGGGTCCCGCTGACCACGACCTCGCAGAAGACGAGGTAGTTGCGCACGACCCACGGTGCGAACAGGGCCAGGAACACGGGGATCCAGAGCAGGGCGTGGCGGCGGGAGAAGCGGCTCTCGAACCAGGGCAGGGAGAAGCCGGCCGCCAGGATGAAGGGGCCCAGGTCCGGGCGGATGATGCAGACCGCGGCCAGGGCCGCGGCCAGGGCCAGGGATTGGACGGAACGGCTCCAGCCGGTCCCGCAGTACCACAGCCATAGGAAGAGGCAGAGCAGGGATGAGACGAGCGACTCGGTCAGCAGGTAGGTGCACGAGGCGACCAAGCCCCGGTAGACGGCGGCGGCCAGGCCGCAGGCCAGCCCCCAGCCTTCCCCATAGAGCCGGCGCGCCGCCCCGTAGAGGCACAGGCAGGCCAGCGCGCTCAGCAGGGCCTGGACCAGTTGGACGGCCGCGACCGACGGGCCGAAGACCCAATAGACCGCGGCCAGGAACACGGGATAGCCCGGCATGCGGAAGAGCCGGTCGCCCTTCTCGTCCACGTACCGTCCGTCCTGGACCATGTGCACGGCGTAGGCGTGGTACTGGAGCGCGTCGGCGACGAGTTCCCTGTCGCCCCGCGAGTGCGTGACGACGAAGCCGACGCGCAGGCCGAGAGCGAGCAGCCCCACGGCTGCCAGCCGCCGGAGGTTCATGCGGCGGCCCGCTTGCGGGCGCAGACCTCGACCGCGTCGCGGGTGTTGAGGTAGAGGAACTTGTCCTCCACGCCCCAGGCGCGGATCAGCCCGGTCAGGGACCGGTAGAGGAAGGCGGGGTAGTGGCGCAGGCGGCTGGCCCAGTAGCCGTAGCTGAAGATGCGCCCGAAGGAGGCCGAACGGACGACCTCGAAGCCGGCCGCGGCGAGCATGCGGCCCAGGCTGGCCCGGCTGAAATAATGGATATGGGCCGGCCGCAGTCCCCACCAGTAGCCGCGCAGCAGGCGCGCCGAGAGGCTGTCGATGTCGGGCGTCACCAGATAGAGCAGCCCCCCGGGCTTGAGGGCCCGGGCCGCCGCCGCCGCGGCCCCCGTCGGGTCGGCGAGGTGCTCGATGACGTCGATCATGGCCACGACGTCGAGGCTGCCGGGCGCGAGCCGGGAGAGCCCCTCCACGGGCTCCTGGAGCATGTCCAGCTTGAACCTCTGCCGGGCTATGTCGCAGGCCCAGCGGGAGGGCTCCAGGCCGGTCACCTCGAAGTCCGCCCGCGCCGCGTTGAGGAAGTAGCCCACGGAGGCGCCGGCTTCCACGAGCTTGCCGGAGCGCACGAAGCGCTTGATGGTGTTGAGGCTCAGGTGGGCGTTGATGGACCGGCTGGAGCTCTCGGCCAGGTATTCCTGGTCCACGCAGGCGCCGTAGCCGTCGAGGAGCTCCGGCGCGGCGGGGCGGGGGTTGGTGAAGACGTGCCCGCAGTCCAGGCAGCGGACGATGCGGCCGTAGTTCTGGAAGCGGTCCGTGGTGGCGCCGAAATCCCCGCACTCCGAGAAGGCGCCCGGCTCATAGGGGCGGTGGAAGAGGACGCGGCTGCGGTTGCCGCGGCACAGGCAGCAGGCGACCTCCTCGAGCGGGCGCGCGTCGGGCATATGCGGGGATGGTAGCACTTTCCTGTGTTATAATGCCGCTGATGACGAGCGCGGAAGAACTCTTCTCTCCGGAAGGGCCTCTGGGCCGTGAGCAGGACGGCTACGAGTCCCGCCCGGCCCAGGTCCGCATGGCCGCCGCGGTGCAGGAGACCCTGGAGCGGGGCGGGGCGCTCGTGGTCGAGGCGGGGACGGGCGTGGGCAAGTCCCTGGCCTACCTCCTGCCCGGGGCGCTCTGGGCGGCGTCCGGGGACCGGCGCCTGCAGGTCTCCACGCACACCCGCGCCCTGCAGGAGCAGCTCCTGGAGCGCGAGCTGCCCACCGCGGCGCGCGTTCTGCGCCGCCTCGGCCTGTCCCTGCGCTACGCCCTCCTCATGGGCGCCGATAACTACCTTTGCGTGCGCCGCCTCGAGCGTCTGCGCGCTGAGCCGGAGCTCCCCCTCGACGGCGGGGGCCTCATCCTCGAAGAGCTCTCCGTCTGGGCCAAGAGGGCGGACACGGGGCTGCGCTCGCACCTGCCCTGCCTCGTCCCTCAGCCCCTCTGGCGGCGCCTCTGCCGGGACCCGGAGGTCTGCTTCGAGAAGGGCCGACAGGGGGCGGCCCAGTGCGGCCGCTGCCTCTACCGCTGCGACCGGGAGCGCGCCGAGAAGGCCCACGTCCTGGTCGTCAACCACGCCCTGTTCCTCAGCTCGCCGCGCCTGCCGCCGGCGGATGCCTTGGTCGTGGACGAGGCCCACACCCTGCCGGAGGCGGCCGCCTCCCATCTCGGGACCGCCGTGGGGCCGGGCCGCTTCCTGCGCCTGGCCGAGGCGGCCGCGGCCCTGGCGCGTCGCGCCGCCCAGGAGGGCGTCGCGGACGACGGCTCGCTGGCCGAGGCCGAGCGCTTCGCGGCCCTTTGCGCCGATGAGGGCCCGCGGTTCCTGAGGGAACTGGCCCTGCGCCACGGCTCCTCGGAGCGCGTCGCGGAGCCGGGGGGCCGCCTGCTGGAGGAGCCGGTGGAGAGCCCGGAGCCGGAGTCGCTGCCCGGGCTGGAGCGCTGCCTGGCCGAGGTCAAGCGCCTGTGCGCCGATCCGGAGGACGAGCTGGAGGCCCAGGTCCTGCGCCTGCGCGCCGCCTCCCTGCGCCGCGACCTGCGCTCCCTGCTGGAGGAGCGCTCCCTGGAGACCGCGCGTTGGGTGGAATGGTATCCGTTTCAGGCCTCGCGGCCTCGGGGGCGCGGCTTGCCGCCGGCCTCCTTCGGCGTGGGCCTGCGCTCCCAGCCTCTCGACGTGTCCGAGGCCCTGGCCGAGAAGCTCCTGGGCCCGGGCATCCCGGTGGTGATGACCTCCGCCACCCTCTCCTGGGGCCGCGGCCTGCGGGAGTTCAAGGCCCAGGCCGGCCTGCCGGGGGCGCGGGAGCTGGTCCTGGACTCGCCCTTCGACTTCCGCGAGCAGGCCGCCCTGCTCATCGTCGACGACGGCGCCGAGCCGTCCGACGAGGCCCGCTACGCGGCGGCCGTCGCGCGGCGCTGCCGCGAACTCATCCCCCGGGTCCCGGGCGGCGTCTTCATCCTCTTCTCGAGCTGGAAGATGCTGCGGCGGGTGCACGGCCTCATCCGACGCCGGGTCAGGGGTCGGCCGCTGTGGGTGCAGGGGGCGTCGGGCAACGAGGCCTTGCTGGAGGACTTCATCTCCGCGGGCAACGCCGTCCTGCTCGGGGTGGACACCTTCTGGCAGGGGGTCGACGTGCCCGGCGCGGCCCTGTCCTGCGTGGTCCTCACCAAGCTCCCGTTCCCCAACTTCGCCTCCCCCGTCGAGGCCGCGCGCCGGCGCTGGCACGAGTCCTTCGGGCGCTCCTACTTCGAGTCCTGGAGCCTGCCCCGCGCGGTCATGAAGCTGCGGCAGGGCTTCGGCCGCCTCATCCGCACGGCTTCGGACCGCGGCGCCGTGGTCATCCTGGATTCCCGGATCCTGCGCAAGCGCTACGGGGAGGCCTTCCTCGAGGCTCTCCCCCCCTGCCGGAGGCTCGCGGACATGGAGGAGCTCTCCGCTTTCTTCGCGCGGGGCGTTGTCAGTCCCCGCCAGAAAAAGATGCGGTAGAGCCGCCCCACCGATTCTTGGAGAGGTGGGTGAGCGGCTGAAACCGACGGTTTGCTAA
>JACRDS010000082.1 GCA_016212825.1 Elusimicrobiota bacterium
AAATCGAAGGGACAAAGGTATAATATCCATGGCAGAGACGAAAGAAGGGCAGCAGAGAATCCGTATCCGCCTTCGTGCCTACGACCACCGCGTCCTGGACACGAGCGTAGGCAAGATCGTCGAGACGGCGCAGCGCACCGGGGCCGTCGTATCGGGCCCCGTTCTGTTGCCCACTCACATCAAGAAGTACACGGTTCTCCGGTCTCCCCACGTCGACAAGAAATCGCGTGAGCAGTTCGAGATGCGGGTGCACAAGCGCCTCATCGAGCTCAACTCGACCACGCAGAAGACGGTCGACGAACTGATGAAGCTCGATCTGCCGGCGGGCGTGGACGTGGAGATCAAGCTGTAACAAGAGGATTTATGAGCGCAGAGCAAGAGAAGGCGCAGGAACAGGCCCCGGCCGCCGACAAGCGGGCGCCCGCCACATTCCGCACCATCCTGGGCGAGAAGGTCGGCATGACCCAGATGTACGGCCGCAGCAACCGCCTCTTCGGCGTGACCGTGATCAAGGCCGGGCCCTGCCCGGTGGTCCGGGTCAAGTCGGCCGGCGGGCCGGACGGCTACAACGCCGTGCAACTCGCCTTCGGCGCGTGCTCCGAGAAGGGCGTCTCCAAGCCCGAGCTGGGGCAGTTCAGGAAAGCCGGCGTGGCGCCGGCGCGCTGGGTCCGCGAGGTCCGCGTCGCCGACGTCAAGGGACTGGAGGCCGGGCAGACCGTGGCGCTCGACGGCGTCTTCAAGCCGGGCGACTACGTCGACGTGCAGGGCACGACCAAGGGGAAGGGCTTCGCCGGCGTCATGAAGCGCCATAATTTCCGCGGCATGCCCGACTCCCACGGCGCCTCGGACAAGAACCGCTCGCCGGGGTCCCTGGCCTCCCGCCGCTCGCTGGGCCGGGTCCTGCCCGGACAGCGCATGGCCGGACACATGGGGCATGTCACCGAGAGCTCGCTGAAGCTCGAGGTCATCAAGGTGGACCCCCGCGAGAACCTGATCTACCTGGCCGGAGCCGTGCCCGGACCGCGGGGCGGCCTGGTCACCATCTCCGAGACGGTGAAGGCCCAGAAGCATTACGTCGCGCCGACCGTCCTGGCCGTCAAGAAGGACAAGATGGGCAACATCATCTCCGGCAAGAAGCCCACCAAGGCCGCGCCGAAATAAGAGGATCCCATGCAAGCGCAACTGTTGAACGTCAAGGGGACGGCAGTCGGCGAAATCGCCCTGCCGGACGCCGTGTTCGGGCGGCGGCCCGTGCCGAAGTTCCTGCACGAGTACGTGACCGTCTACCTCGCCAACCAGCGGCGGGGGACGGCCAACACCAAGACCCGCGCCGAGGTCTCGGGCACCGGACGCAAGCCCTGGAAGCAGAAGCACACCGGGCGGGCCCGGGCGGGCTCCTTCCGGTCCCCGCTCTGGCGCCACGGCGGCGTCACCTTCGGCCCCCGCGCCGGGCACGTGCACCTGGACTTCCCGCGGGCCAAGGCCCGGCTGGCCCTGGCCCAGGCCCTGTCCGCCAAGCAGGCGGCGGGCGCTTTGTTCTTCGTGGAGAGCCTGACGGTCGCGGAGCCCAAGACCAAGGCCGTGGCCGCCATGCTCGAATCGCTCAAGTGCGGGGACCGCCGGGGCTGCACTTTGCTGGTCCTCGACGCCCCGGACGCAGACCTGGCCCGGGCGAGCCGCAACATCCCCAACGTGGAGCTGGCCCTGGCCGGGGACGTCAACGCCTACGGCGTGCTGCGGGCGCGTCGCCTGGTGGTGACCAAGCCGGCCCTGGAGAAGCTCCAGGCGCGCTGCGCGTCGCTGGCCGACATCAAGGCGGCCGAGCCGGCCCAGCCGGCGGCGAAGACGTCCAAGCGCAAGGTGAACTGACATGGCCAAGACCATACCCGTCTCCGACGAACTCTTCGGCGTCATCGTGAGGCCTCTCCTCACCGAGCGCAGCACGATCCTGAAGGAGAGGCACAACCAGTACGCCTTCGAGGTGGCCCTATCCGCCGACAAAGGCAGCATCAAGCGGGCCGTGCAGGCCCTCTTCAAGGTCGACGTCAAGGCCGTGCGCACGATGGTGGTCGCGGGCAAATTCCGCCGCTACGGACGCGGCGGCGGCCTGCGCCCCGACTGGAAGAAGGCCATCGTGACCATCGGCGAAGGCCAGAAGATCGAGGTCGCCGAGCAGGCCTCCTAGGAAGGGACCCATGCCACTCAAGAGCTTCAAGCCGTACACGCCGTCCCGCCGGCACATGACCTCGGCGGACTACTCGGACCTCACCGCCACGCGGCCCGAGAAACGCTTGGTGCGCGCCCTCAAGAGGAAGGGCGGACGCAACAATACCGGCATGATCATGGTCCGCCACCAGGGCGGCGGCGCCAAGCGCGCCTACCGCGTGGTGGACTTCAAGCGCGACAAGTTCGGCATCCCGGGCAAGGTGGCCACCATCGAGCGCGACCCGAACCGCAGCGCGCGCATCTGCCTGGTCAACTACGCCGACGGCGAGAAGCGCTACATCCTGCACCCCGTGGGACTCAAGGTGGGCGACACCATCGTCAGCGGGCCGGACGTGGACATCAAGGTCGGCAACGCCCTGCCCCTGGCCAAGATCCCGGAAGGCTCCTTCGTACACAACGTGGAGCTCTCCCCGGGCAAGGGCGGCCAGATGATGCGCTCGGCCGGCACCCAGGCCCAGGTCATGGCCAAGGACGCGGGTTTCGCCCAGCTCAAGATGCCTTCGGGCGAGATCCGGCTGGTGCCGGAGGGCTGCCTGGCGACCCTGGGCCAGGTCTCCAACACGGAACACAACACCGTCAATCTCGGCAAGGCGGGCCGCTCGCGCCACCGCGGCATCCGCCCCACCGTGCGCGGCGGGGCCATGAACGCGACCGACCATCCGCTGGGCGGCGGCCGCGGCAAGTCCAAGGGCGGCAACCATCCGCGCTCGCCGTGGGGCCAGTTGGCCAAGGGCTACAAGACGCGCAATAAGAGGAAGCTGTGGGGCTGGATGATCGTCTCCGACCGGCGGCGCAGCCAGACCCAGGGATAGAGGGAGCTTATGAGCAGATCGAGCCGCAAAGGGCCGTACATCGAAGCCAGACTCCTCAAGAGGGTGCAGCAGATGAACACCTCGGGGGAGAAGAAGCCCATCAAGACCTGGGCCCGCCGCTGCACCATCCCGCCAGAGTTCGTGGGGCATACCTTCGCGGTGCACAACGGGCGCAAGTTCCTGCCCATCTACATCACCGAGCAGATGGTGGGCCACAAGCTGGGTGAGTTCTCCTTCACGCGCCACTTCCGGTCCCACGGCGGGGCGCACAAAGAGTCCACCTCCCTGACCTGAGGACACCATGGAAGCCACCGCCTACGCCAGATTCCAGAGATTCGGGACGCGCAAGGTCGCGCAGGTCCTCAAGGAGATCCGGGGCAAGTCAGTGCTGCAGGCCGAGCAGATGCTGCCCCTGATGCCGCGGGCCTGCGGGGGCATGATCGCCAAGACCGTGCGTTCCGCCGCCGCCAACCTGACCATCAAGGCCAGGCTCGCGGGCAAGACGCTGGTCCCGGAGAAGGTCTACATCAAGTCCTGCTGGTCGGGCCAGGGGCCCATGGGACAGATGCGCCGGGTCATGCCCGCGCCGCAGGGCCGGGCCAACACTTTCAAGCGGAAGGTCTGCCACCTGACCGTCACGGTGTCGGACGAAGCCGGGAGATAAATCATGGGCAACAAAACACATCCCAAGGCGATGCGCCTTGGCTACACCGCGGACTGGGAATCCAAGTGGTTCTCGCTGCGCGAGATGCCGGCCTTGATCGGCGAGGACTTCAAGATCCGCGCCCTGGTCAAGAAGACCTTCCGCATGGCGGCGGTCAGCTGGGTCGGCATCGAGCGCGCCGGCTCCTACCTGCGCGTCAACATCCACACCGCCCGGCCGGGCGTGGTCATCGGCAAGCGCGGCGCGGACATCGAGGCCATCCGCGGCCAGATCGAGGCGCTCACCCAGCGCAAGACCTTCATCAACGT
>JACRDS010000083.1 GCA_016212825.1 Elusimicrobiota bacterium
CCGGGATAGCCCGCACGTCCTCGAGCCCGTCGCCTGCCAACGTCCGAGCTATTGTTGTAGAATCAACGGAAGTCCCCGTAGCTCAATGGATAGAGCTCCTGCCTTCTAAGCAGGCGATACAGGTTCGATTCCTGTCGGGGACACGCCTCATCCGATGGACTCCTACCACAACCACACGACCTTCAGCGACGGCAAGGCCGAGGTCGCGGACATGGTCCGCGCGGCCGAATACGCCGGCCTGGGCGAGGTCGGCATATCCGACCACCTCACCGTCCACCCCGAGGGCAAGGCCTTCCGGTGGGCCATGCCCGCGGCGCGTCTCGGAGAGTACTGCGCCGAGGTGCGGGGCGCGGCCGCGGGCATCCCAGTGCGCCTGGGCATCGAGGCCGACTACTTCCCGGACACGGTCGAGCAGACCCGCGGTCTCCTCTCCCGGCACCCCTTCGACTTCGTCATCGGCTCCGTGCATTTCGCGGACGGTTTCCTCTTCGACGAGAGCCGCCAGCGCTGGGCCGAGCTCACCCCCGACGAGTGCGCGGCCAAGTGGAGGCTCTACTGGGAGCGCGTGGCCGGCCTGGCGCGCAGCCGGGCCTTCGACGTCATGGGCCACCTCGACCTGCCCAAGAAGTTCGGGTTCTGGATGCGGGGCGCGGGGCTGGGACCCGCCCTGGCCGCGCTCGACGCCCTAGCCGAGGCCGGCATGGCCCTGGAGCTCAACACCTCCGGCTGGCACCAGCCCTGCCGGGAGCCTTATCCCTCCCTGGAGCTCCTGCGCGAGGCCTGTCGGCGCGGCATCCCGGTCATCGTCAGCGCCGACGCCCACGGCCCGGAGGACGTCGTCCGCGGCTTCGCCGACGCCGCGGCCCTGGCCCGCCAGGCCGGCTACACGCAGACCGCGCGCTACGAGGGCCGGCGGCGCAGCCTGGTCCGCCTCGGATAGGACCGGGCCCAGAGGGGTGGGACCTGGGTCCCGCATGCGTCGGCCGATTCTGTGCTAGACTAATATCCCATGAGACGACGCTTGGCCGCCCTCGCGGCAGCCTTGGCCCTCCTGGCCCCCGGCCCGCTGCGGGCGCAGACACCCGGTCCCTTCGCAGCCTCGGACATGGAGTCCGCCCGCGGGCTCGTCGGCAGCATGCGGGCCCTGTCACGGGACATCTCCTCCCGGCCCGCCCCCGTCGCGGCGGGGGAAACGATTCCTTTTGAGCTGCTCAGATGCGGGCCTTGGGGCGCCTTCTGCGCCCAGGCCTACGTGAAGTCCGCGCGGATCCGCTCCTATAAGAACGACACCAGCCCCATCGGCACGGGCTTCAAGGCCCTGGGCCCGGCCGGCAAGACCGGCCAGATCGACGGCCCGGGCGGCAAGGGCAACGGCGCCTACCGGGTGGTCCGCAACGACCCCTACCACCTGCAGATGCTGGTCAGGACAGGCTACATCGAGGGCGAAGTCACCCTCATCCGCGACCCGGCCACGGGCCGGACCACCATGCGCTTCGCGGGGAAGCGCTGGAACAACGACGAGGACGACTGGCGCCCCCCGGAGGACGTCACCAAGGAAGTGGTGGTGGGATACGACGCCCGGAAGGACTTCGGCCACATCCGCTGGGTCGAGGACGGCGAGTGGAAGGAAGAACGCTACTGGGGCGGCGCCCAGGGCAAGGACATGACCATCGAGTTCGGCGGCGGCTGGGACCACGACTTCCAGCAGGACCCCTGACCCCGCGCCGATGTGACCGGCTTGACATCCCCAACCGCCCCGGCCTTTTGCTAGACTGGAGCCATCCGGAGGTGACCTCATGAAAACACTCGCTCTACTCTGCGCGACCCTCGTCTCGGCCCCGGCCTCGGCCGCGGTGGTCATGAAGGGGGACGTCTCGCCCCGCCAGATCTACCAGCGCGCCGGCCCCGGCGTGGTCCTGCTCCTGTGCGTGAGCCAGGACGGCACCGGGGAGATGGGGACCGGCAGCATCATCGACGACAAGGGCCATGTCGTGACCAACGCGCACGTGGTCATCCGCGAATCCACGCGCCAGCCCTACGAGGTCATCCACGTCTACCTCAAGCCCGCCAAGATCACGGGCGACTCCAAGGTCGACCTCGCCAACCCCGTCAAGGGCAGGATCCTGCGCTGGGACCGGGAGCTCGACTTGGCCCTGGTGCGGCTCGAGGAGGTCCCGTCGAGCTACAAGATCATCCCGTTCGGGGACGCCGCCGCGGTGGAGGCCGGCGACCCGGTGGTCGCCATCGGCCATCCCGAGCAGGGCGGCCTGTGGACCCTGACCCAGGGCGTGGTCAGCACGGTCATCGCCAACCTCGGCGGCGTGCAGGGCAAGAACGTGTTCCAGACCGACGCCAGCATCAACCGCGGCAACTCCGGCGGCCCCCTGCTCGACGGCCGGGGAGCCATGATCGGCGTCAACACCTCCATGGCGCGCAAGGCCAAGGACGGGCTCACCATCACCAGCGTAAACTTCTCGATCAAGTCCGACGTGGTCAAGGATTGGCTGGCCAAGAACGAGCCCTCGCTGAGCACCACGGCGCCGGCCCCGCAGGCCGAGGCCCAGCCGGAACCCCAGGCCGCCGCCCCGGCCGCCGCAGTCCAGCCCGAGCCCGTCAAGGCGGAGCCCGCGCCGGCGACGGCCAAGGGGCCATCGTCCCTGGAGGGCGGCCGTTCTCCTCTCCCGGAAGGGACCAAGCCTTCCCAACCCCAGATCCTCACCCCGGTCAAGCCCTTCAAGGCCCAGGACCTCATCGCGCGCGAGATCCAAGAGATGGAGGACCTCGGCGATGAGATGCAGAAGGAGATCGACAAGCACAGAGGGCAGTAGATGCCTGCTGTCAGCCGGGCGAGGCGCCTTCGGCGCCTCGCCGTTCTAGACCAGAAACTCCTGGCCAAGGCCTTCCGCTTCGCCCTGGCCGCCCACGCCGGACAGAAGCGCAAAGGCACGGACCTGCCCTACATCCTGCACCCCCTGGGCGTCACGGCCGCGGTCCTGCACATGGGGGGAGACGCCCGGATGGCGGCCGCGGCCCTGCTCCACGACGTGCTCGAAGACACCTCCGCCAGCCCGGCCGCCCTGCGCCGCGCCTTCCCGTCCCGGGTCGCCCGCCTGGTCGCAGCCGAGAGCGACGACACCACGCTGCCCTGGGAGGAGCGCAAGCGCCGGACCGTGGCCAGACTCCGCCGGGCCCCGCGCGAGGTCCTGAGGCTCGCCTTCGCGGACAAGCTGGACAACATCCGGGCCATCGCACGCGACCACGAGCGGTTCGGCGAGGGCGTCTGGCGGAGGTTCAACAGGCCCCGCCTCCTGCAGCAGCGCTATTACCGGGCGTTGGAGGCGGTCTTCCGCAGGCGCCTGACAGGTCCGGACCGGGCCTGGAGCCGCGAGTTCTCCCGTCTGGTGAGCGCGGCCTTCAGGACGGGCTGAGCGGCCCCGCTACCTCGCCGCGGCGGCTTCTTCCCGGGCCCACTTCTCCCAGGACTCGAAGTCGTCGTCCGGATAGTCCCGGCCGGAGACCATGCCCAGGACCGAGTGCGCCAGTCCGCGCACCCCGGGGTCGCGACTGCGCAGCAGGCGGGCGATCTGGACCGCGGCCCGGCCGGCCACGTACGTCTTGTAGTTGGGATGGACGGCCAGGCCGGCGAACACGGCCAGGGCCTTGGTCCGATCCTCCGTGGTGGGGTAGTCCAGAGCCGGCAGCAGGCGCGGGACGTCGATGGCCACCTCGCCGCCGTAGACCACGAGGTCGGCCAGGACGCTCAGCGCCGCGACGCGCACTTCCTTGTCCGGGTCCGCCAGGGCTCCGAGCATGCGCTCGGCCACGGCGGGGGCGGAGGTGGAGAACGCCAGCAGGTACACGGCCGCGGCGCGGTCCTGGGCCCGCTCATCCCCGGACAGGACGCGCGCCAACTCGGCCTGCCGGGAGGGAACCTCGCGGACGAAGAGTTCCTCGAGCTCCCGGATCGCGTCGGTGCGCTCGATCCAGGGGCAGTAGAAGGAGGGGCAGGCCGGACGCTCTGAGACCGGCTCGCCCCGGCTGCGCGCCTGCGCGCAGAGCTCCCAGTAGCGGCGCCACTGCCCGAGCAGACCTCCCGGGTCCGGGAGCCTGCCCACGGGAGGCGCGGCGAAAGGCATGCGCGCCAGCCGGTCCTTGGCATCGACCAAGTCGAAGGTGATGACGAGGTCGTAGGCGGCCGCCCGGATGCTTCGCCCCACGTGCATGTCCACGAAAGCCAGGTCGCCCAGGCGGCTGACGTCGGCTGCCAGCTCGCCCTTGAGCTGGTTGGCGAACTTCAGCGCCGTGCCGCCCTCGTTGGAGCGGAGCACGAAGAGGGCGATCTTCTGCCCCAGCAGCCGAGTGACCATGTCCGGAGTCACGGTCTCGGAACGGTAGACGTCCACGCCTCTGAGTGTGGCGGTGGACGGGACCGCGGCCCCGGCGGGGACGGCCAGGGTCGCGCAGAGGAGGAGGGAAGCCGCGGGTGTGCTCATGGCCCCATTATACGAAAAACCCGTCTTTCCGCATCCCATATTCGTATAATCCTGGCATGACCGGGACCACGGTGCGCCGGGCCGCCGTCCGCGTGTTCGAGACGCCCCTCAAGCGCCCGTTCGTCACCGCCCTGGGCCGCAAGACCGCCACCTGCAACGTAGGCTTCACGCTGACCCTGCGCGACGGGACCCAGGGCTACGGCGAAGCCTCGGCCTCCCTGGCTCTGGCGCACTTAAGCCCCCGGCGCCTAGCCTCCGTCCTCGGACGGCTGGGGCGCTGGGTGGCCGGCAAGGACGCCGGGGCGCCGCGCCCGCTGGTGGAGGAAGCCTGGCAACGCCATGCCGAGGAAGGCCCGGCGGCGGCGGCATTCGAATGCGCCCTGCTCGACGCCTGGACCCGCTCCCAGGGACTGACCCTCGCCTCCTGGTTCGGGGGAGTGCGCCGCGCCCTCTCGTCCGACATCACGCTCTCGGCGTGGACGGACGAACGCCTCACGGCCGAGGCCGCGGCCGAAGCCGCGGAGGAAGGCTTCCGGATCTTCAAGGTCAAGGTGGGGGGGGCGCCCGGCGAGGACCTGGCCCGCCTGCGCGCGGCCTGGAAGGCCGCGGGCCGCATCCAGCCGCGCTTCATCCTCGACGGCAACCAGGGTCTGCGTGTGGACTCGGCCCTGCGCCTGCTGGACTCCTGCCGCAGATCCGGGCTGCGGGTGCTCCTCCTGGAGCAGCCCCTGCCCAAGGCCGACCTGCGCGGCATGGCCGCGCTGACGCGGCGCTCGCCCGTGCCGGTGGCGGCCGATGAGATGGTGCACAGCCCGGCCGACGCCCTGCGCGTCATCGAGGCCGGCGCGGCCTCGGCCATCAACATCAAGGTGGCCAAGAGCGGGCTCCTGCGCGCCCTGGACATCGCCGCCCTGGCGCGGACCGCGGGCCTGCCGCTCATGATCGGCTGCATGTCCGAGACCAGCCGCGGCCTCATGCCCAGCGTGCATTTGGCCCTGGGCACGGGCTTCTTCTCCTACGTGGACCTCGACAGCGACCACCTGCTCCGGGAGCACGACCGCTCGCCGGACTGGCGGCGCGACGGCCCGCGCCTGTCTTTGCCCTGATCGTCTGGGTCTTCCGGCCTATCCCCGCCTGGGCCCTTTGTGCTATAATCGCGACTATGAAGAACCTCATCTCCGCGACCGCCGCACTGCTGCTCGCCGCCCCGGCTTTCGCCGCCGGCGGTATCGGAAGCTCCGCCGGTGCCGGCCGGACGGACGTCCTTACGGCCGGCGCTCCCTCCCTGGAGTCGGCCCAGGCCGCGGCCATGAAGTCCTTCCAGATGCCGGCCGTGAAGCTCTCCTTCCAGAAGGGGGCCAAGGTCAAGGACGCCGTGCCCGGCAAGGCCGCGGCAGGGGCAGTCGCCGCCAAGGCCGGCGGCTACGTGCGCGTCTCCGGCCACGTCAATCTCAACGGCAACGGCTATGTGCCGACCATCCCGGGCTATGCCAGCGTCAACCTCAGAGGCAGCGCCAACATCTGCGACCCCAGCGGACAGGTGTGCAGCGGCTACACCACGATCACGACCTGGAGCAACGTCTTCGTCAACGGCAATTTCGTCACCGACTGGCTGCGGCCCTATCTGAACGTCTCGTTCTACAAGGGCGGCCGCTACGTGGGCAGCGGCCAGGTCTCCGGCAGCATCCCGGTCTCGGGCTGGGTCAACGGAAACTGGGTGTTCCTCAACGGCTCCGGCTACCTCGATGGGAACGTCTTAGTCAACGAATAAGCCCGCGGGGCCGAAAGGCCCCTCCGCCGCCTGATAAGGGGCCCTCCGCAGGGAGGGCCCTTTGCTCCTCCCCGGCCGCCTCCCTGGCCGCTACACTCCAGTCATGAGGCTTCTGGGAAGCCTGCTGCTGGCTGGGTTCCCCCTGGGCGCATGGGCCGGACCCGCGGTGCGCCTTTCGACCCCGCGCCTCGGTCCTGTCCCGCAGATCCTGGCCGGACCCGCCTGCGGGCTTTCCAAAGCCAGCCTCCTCTCCGCCGGACTGCCGGCGCACGTCCCGCTCTCGGCGCCGTTGCCGTTGGCGGCGGCGCCGCCCCTGCTGCCTGCCGCGCCGGAGCCCGGCGTCCTCGTCTCGGTCGACCGCGGGGTCGAGGCCTTCACCGCGGCGCGCAGCGACGCGGACCAGAACCAGGCCCTGGCGGACCTCTTCGAAGGGATCGCATCGCGGGACGGCGCCCCGGTATTCCCGCAGGTGGCCACGCCCGAGACCATGAGCCATGACCGCGAGACGGCCGCGGCCAAGGACGAGCTGGCCAGGGCCGCGGCGAAGGCCTTGCCCGACCTGGAGCGCAGCGTCTGGCACGGCGGCTGGCGCGGGCCGCGCACCACCCTGCATGACTCCTGCTGCGGCGACGCGGCTCCCAAGCTGGGCCTGCTCCTGAGGCAGATGGGACATGCGGTGGACGCCGTGGAGGCGGAGTTCCACTACTACCTGATCTTGCGCCTGCCCTTCGGGGAGATCGTGGTGGACCCCACCATCCGCCAGTTCTTCGGAGGCGCGCGCGCCCCGCCCTCCATCCCCAAGGTCTTCGTGGGCACGATGGCGGACCTCCACTTCCTCTTCGCGCGCCACGCCGCCGCCAAGACCACGTCCTACGACGTCGCGCGCATCTATTTCCGGGACGCCCGCGTTCGCAACTCCAAAATCGAAGAGGTCCGCCGCCTGGTCCAGCAGCGGCCCGAGTCCCCGGAGCATCAGCCTCTGGCTAATCGCACCGCCAGCCGTCCGCCTCCAGGACATCCCTCACAGGGCGCGTCCCTGCTGGGCATACGGTGACGGGCACCGCCTTCCCTTCCTTGCGGACATAGAAGCGGGATCGCAGACCACGGCCCGCTCCGTCTGCGCCAGCGCCGCCCGGGAGAGCCGTGCACCGAAGTCCGCAGCCTGCTGGGCCCGGACCGGGACCAGCAGGACCGCGGCGAGCGCGAGGAGCGCCCTACTCGTTGACGATCGGGCTGATGTAAGGCCCGTGCGGAGCCAGGCGGTAGCCCAGGTGGAAGTAGGTCCGGAAGAACTGCACGTCCAGACTCTGCGCCCTGACGGCGGCCACGCGCAGCTCCTGGTCGCTCTCGCGCCGGGCGATCTCCTCCAGGAGGTCGCGGACCCGGCTGTCGCCGGCGACCGCGGAGAGGGCGTAGACCGCCGCGACGCGCACGGCCCTGGAGCCGTAGGCGGACCGGGCGACGTCGTAGACCTTGTCCTTCACCTCGGACTGGTTCATGGCCGTGTAGAGGCTCTTGAGCGCCTCGACGCGCAGGTCCTCGGAGTCGTAGGAGCCGAAGGCGATGTCCTTGAGCGCATCGCGCACTTCGGAGTGGTTGGTCGCGTCGAAGAGGGCCCAGACCGCGGCCGCGCGGACCTCGGGCTGGCGCTCGCGCTTGGCCAGGTCCAGGAGGCGGTCGCGCGCGTCGCTCTGCGAGGAGGCCGCGAAGTAGAGGACCTTGCAGGCCATCACGCGCACCGGGACGTCCCGCTCGGAGCGGGCCAGTTCCATCAGGAACTCCCGGATCTCGCTGTAGTGCGAGCCCCAGAGCAAGGTGCGCACGGCTTCGCGGCGCACCGCGGTCTCCTCGCGGCCGTCGCGCGCCATATCGCGCACCAGGTCGCGGATGCGGGAGTCGCCCATATGGTCGCGCGCGGTCACCAGCGCGGCCTGCCGCACCGCCGGGTCGCGGTCGGCGAGCATGTCCCTGAGGTCGTCGTTGTCTATGGAGGCGCGCACGGCCGCGGCCTGCGGCGCGAAGGACTTGAGCGCGCCGCTCACGGCCCCGGAGAAATCGGCTTCGTTGAGCGGCATGACGGGCCCGGCCTGGGCCGCGGCGGCCAATGCGGCGGTCAGGATGAGACCAAGGATCGTCTTCATGGACATGGACACCTCGCGTAACGCGGCATGACGGCTCCACAATTGTAGCACGCGAAGGGCCCAAACCGGCGGGGCCGGAGGGCCCAGGCCGGGCTAGGCCGAAAGGCCCAGTCCGCTGCCGCGGCGGCGCCGGCCCCGAATGATATAATCACTGACCCCGGACTTCGCCATGCCGCCCAAAGAGAAGGATTTGATCGCGGAGGACATCCGGCGCCTGGAGCAGCGCCTGCGCGAATCCGGCGACGACCTCAAGCGCCTGCGCCTGAAGCTGCTCCTGGACACCAAGGAAGAGCTGGACGAGATCAAGGACGAGTGGCACGGCGTGCACTACCGATGGTGGGTGATCACGGTCGCGGGACTCATCGTGCTCTTCGTCCTTTCCTACGCCTTCTACACGCAGCTGGGCTGGGTCGCGGACCGGCGCGCCCTGCCCACGGGCTCCGACTGGCTGCTGCGCCGTCTGCCCGTCGTCAACGTCCTGCCCGTGCTCTCCTGGGGCTGGCTGGCCCTGCACGTCTTCGCGGGAGCCGCGGCCATCGCCTATCACCCGCGGCGGCTGCCCTTCCTGCTCTTCCTGCTGAGCCTCTTCCTCGCCATCCGCAGCGTGTTCATCTTCCTCTCGCCCATCGGGCCTCCGGCCGGGATGGTGGACATGGGCAAGATGGACCTCATCTTCTCCCGACTCATGGGCACCTGGACCTTCCAGAACGAGTTCGTCTTCTCGGGCCACACATCCATCCCCTTCCTCTTCTACCTGTTCTTCGAGACCAGGGGCCTGCGCCTGCTGCTCCTGTCGGGCTCCCTGGCGATGGGCGCCTGCGTCCTGCTGTCCCACAACCACTACACGGTCGACGTGCTGGGAGCCTACTTCGTCTCCTACTCCATCTACGTCCTGGCCGAGAAGCTCTACTTCAAGAGGATCCGGCCGCTGTTCCTGGTCGCGCCGCGCGGCCGGCCGGGCGTGCAATCAGGCCCGTGAGTGATGTATCATCCCTGAAGGGGTCACGCGCGCAGCGACAGGAGGAGACCGATGCCAGGCGATCCATTGGCCGGCCAGAGCCGCAAGCTGGAAGACCTGTTCTTCCTTGAAGAGGACCGCAAGCTCATCGAGAAGGCCCGGCAGATCGAGAAGATGAAGCTCAGCTGCGCGGCCCTCAAGGAGGTCTCGGGCATCCACGACGAGAAGATCCTGCAGAAGCTCGTCTCACTCAACGTGGACCCCAAGACCGTCTCCTGCCTGTCCCTCGTCCCCCTGGTGGAGGTCGCCTGGGCCGACGGCGAGGTGGACGAGGCCGAGCGCCGGGCCGTGCTGGCGGCCGCCGCGGATTCCGGCATGAAGCCCGGCGGCGTGGACCACCAGCTCCTGGAGAGCTGGGTCTGCCGGCGGCCGCAGCCCAAGATGCTCGAGGCCTGGACGCACTATGTGCGGGGCCTCTGCCAGCAGCTCACCCCCGATGAGAAGCGCCGCCTCAAGGACGACATCATGGGCCAGGCGCGCTCCGTGGCCGAAGCCAGCGGCGGATTCCTGGGCCTGGGCAGCAAGATCTCCGCCCACGAGGAGCGCGTCCTCAAGAAGCTGGAGAGCGCTTTCGCATGATGGACGCCGTCCTGGGCGCCGCCGCCGGACTGCCCCGCGCCCGCCTGGCCGCGTACCTGCTCTTCGCCGCCATCGCGGTCGCGGCCGTCGCCCTCGGCACGGGGCCCCTGCTCCTGGCCGGACTCTTCTCCTACATGATCCTGGACCTGACCGACCGCTGGCTCGCCCCGCGCCTGCCCGAAGGCATGTCCCGCTGGCTCGCCCTGGGCATCTTCCTGGTCACGGCCGCCGGCCTGTCCTGGCTCTTCGGCCTCTTCATCAAGCAGACCCTGGCCAGGACGCCGGAGATCCTCAACTCAGTCCTGCCCCAGGTCGAGACGCTGGCCAAGCGCCTGGGCGTGGAGCTCCCCTTCGAGGACATGCGGGGGATGCGGGAGGCGGTCGCGGCGTTCCTGATGGACAACGTGCGCATCGTCACGACCGTGAGCGGCCGGATGAGCAAGGTGGTCCTGCTGGTCCTGGCCGGGATCGTGATCGCCGTCCTGCGATTCATGGCCGGAGCCGAGCCCTGCGCCGCCTCCGACCCCTACGAGGAGCTGTGCCGGGAATTCAACGCCCGGGCGCGCCTCTACATGTCCGGCTTCGAGAAGATCCTGGGAGCGCAGGTCATCATCGCCCTCATCAACACCGTGCTGACCCTGATCTTCCTGAGCGCGGTGGGCATGCCCTACATCCCCTTCCTGGCGCTGGCCACCTTCGTCTTCGGCATACTGCCCATCATCGGGAACCTCATCAGCAACACCATCATCGTGGGCACGGCCCTGACCATCTCGCCTCACCTCGCACTCATGACCCTGACCTTCCTGGTGGTCATCCACAAGGGAGAGTACTTCCTCAACAGCCGCATCGTGGGGGGGAGCCTGCGCACGCCCATGTGGCAGACCCTCATCGCCATCGTGCTCGGCGAGCTGATCATGGGAGTGGCGGGCGTGATCCTCGCGCCTACGGTCCTCTACTACGTCCGCGAGGAGATCCGTTCCACCCGCGCCGACCGGGCCTGAATCAGAGCCGGACCCGGACGCAGAAGTCCTGCCCGCGGGAATCCTTCCCGTCGGCCTTGGGCCCCCGCCCGCAGAGCTCGAAGCCCCGGGGCGACGCGCGGTAGACCAGGCCCTGCCCCGCGGTCTCATCCGCCGCCTCGCCGGGCGCCAGGAAGCTGGGCGAGAGCTCCGCCAGGTCCTTCGGGTAGCGGCCGCGGGCCGCCCGGAAGCGGCCCAGGGCCGACGCGGCCAGGGCCATGCGGCACCAGGTCCGCGCCTCGAACTCCCTGAGGAAGAGCCTCCCGAAATCCGGCATCGCGATGCGGGCCAGGAGATAGGGCCAGTCGGGCAGGCCCTCGAGCGCCTCCCGCGCCCGGGCCGCGGCCGCCTCGGCCTCCGCCCGGGTCTTCACCTCGGCGAATCCGGACAGCATCCGGCTGAAGGCGAGGCCGTTGATGTCGAAGAACCCGACCCAGGAGAGGACCCGCTCCGCGGTCCTCCACGATCCGGAGGAGCCCGGCCCCTTGAACCAGGAGGTCATGTCGAAGCTCATGGCCAGCTCGCTGCGCAGCCCCTCGGTCATCCGGCTGAGGGCCAGGCGCTCCCGCAGGGCGCCCGCCGCCGGCTCGGGCAGGGCCGCCCGCAGCGGCCGGCGCGCCAGGACCTCCAGAGCCGCCTTGGCCGCGGCCGCGTCGAGCTCGCAAGCCACGACCTGCCCGATCATGGTGCGATGCGTGGCGGCCAGCCGGGCCAACTGCCGCAGCCGCCCCACCTGCGCCCAGGCGCGACCGTCGTCCGGAGCGCGCCCGGCGCAGGCGCGCAGCCAGCGGCTGAAGGCGACATGCGCGCTCAGCGCGGGCAGGGGCGCGCCGAGCGGGTCGGCGGCCGCGGCCGCGTAGTCCATCGGCGCCAGGCGGGAGCGCCGCATGAGCGCGGAGTCCACGTCGCCCGCCTCGATCCTCGCGCAGGCCCTGGCCCAGGCGCCTGCGGGGCGCGAGGCGCCGGGGGCCAGCACCGCCCCGCCCCAGGGCTCCAGCTCCTTCTTGACGGCTTCCAGTCCGAGCCGGGCGTAGGCCTGCTCGAGAGGGGCCTGGGCGAAGTCCTGCTCCGGCCGCGCCTCGCGGAAGTCGGCCAGGCTGGTCGGCCAGCCCCTGGCCGCGCAGTCCTTCTTGAAGCTCTCGTGGCGGCGCTCCCAGAAGGCCCCGCAGGCGAGCATGAGGCACAGGCCGGCCAGGATGAGCCCGGCCAGGGCAGGGGTCCGTTCGGAGGGGTCCCCGCGCAGCGCCCTGCGGCAGAAGCCGGCGCCGCCGAGCAGCGCCAGGCCCAGCGCCGCCCCCACGGTAAGCCCGCCGGAGCGCAGCGGGCTGAAGGTGCTCAGGGCCAGCGCCATCATCCCCGCCGCCAGGAGGCCCGCCGCGCAGTACAGGAAGGTTCCGATCCGTTTCATGGTCAGGTCTCCATCACGAGGTCCATCCAGTGCCGGTCGGAGCGGCACCAGTCGTCGAACGAGCCGTCCGCCAGCTTGCGGCGGTAGGACTGCATCCCCGGGCCGTTCCATATCTCCAGGATCGACCCGCGGCTCACGTCTCCGACGACCTGCTTGCAGTGCCCGTGCGGTATCACCTTCCCGCCGGGGAGGATGTGCAGCCAGGTCCAGGGGAAGGTGCAGAACAGGTCCGGGCCGGAGTTCAGGGTCTTGTCCTTGTCGCAGACCGAGTAGTTGTAGGGCAGCCTGTTGAAGAGCTTAATGCCGCAGGCCGCGGCCTCGGCTGCGAGGGCGCGCAGGCTCTCCACCACCGCGGAGACCGCCGCCTCGTCCCGGAACTTGAAGATGTTCTCCTCCCGGTCGTCGCCGATGTAGGGGCCGAACTCCAGCTCCCCGATCCCGCGGCTGCGGGCGAACTCCACGAAGCCTCCCAGGCGCCGGTGGTTCGTGCGCATGACGGCCACGCTCAGCTTCAGGTCCAGCCGGAAGGCGGTCCGGCCCTGGTACCGGCGGGCCAGGTCCAGGCTCCGGCAGAGGTCTTCGAACCGGGCTCCCCGGCGGATCGCTTCATAGACCCCCGGCTCGGTCCCGTCCACCGAGAAGATCAGGGTCATGTCGCCCCGAATGAGCAGTTCCATCCAGTCTCGGTCGAGCAGCAGGCCGTTGGTGTAGATCGACTGGCTCAAGCCCTCCTGGCGGTGCGCCGCTTCCAGGAGTTCCCGGAAGCGGGGGTACAGGAAGGTCTCGCCTCCGGTCCAGCAAGCGTGCCTGAGATACGGCAGGAGGTCCTTGATCTCGCCCAGGGTCTTGTCCGAGATTTCCCAGCGCCGCTTCTTGACGATGCACATGGGGCAGTTGATGTTGCAGCGCTCGGTGAGGTGGACGATCAGGGCGACGGGCCGGGACTCCAGCACCGTCCTCCTCTCGGATATCTCCCGCCGGTTCAGCTCTTCGTTCGATTCGCTCGGACGCATCGCCCCTCCCGGGGCCCCAGTGTATTATATCCAAGGGGGAGCGTCTTGTGGCGCGCTCTTGCGGCCCATCCCGGCAGGGGTTATACTCCCCAGGAAGGGGGAGGCGGGCATGGAGCACAAGGTCTCGGGGCTGGGGCCGCTGGCGGCGTCTCTCATCAGGCGCGCGGCGACGGACTGGCGGGTGGTCCCCTGGGTCGTCGGGGGGGCCAGCCTCCTGATCCTGCCGGCGTGGTTCGCCGTCTTCCGCGAGGCCCCGCAGAGCACGCTGCGCCTCCCGTCGCCGCGCCCCGAGGCGCCGGCCCCCGTGAGCGCTCCGGCCGTGAAGACCGGTCTCGACGGCCCGCCCGTCATCCCAGAGGTCTTCGCCCGCCGCAACCCCGCCCGGACCGCGGCCCGCTCGGGCCCGACGCGCCCGGCCCGGCCGGATCACGGCGTCCAGACGCCGGATGAGGAAGCGGCTTCGGCGTCAGCTCCCGATCTGCCGGCCGCAGGCCTGGAGACGCCGTCCCGGAGGCCGCAGTTCACGGACGCCCTCCCGTCCCGACTGGCCTCCAGCGTCAGGTCTGCGGCGGCGGGTTGGTTGACCGCCCGGCTGGCGCGGCCTGTCGCACGTTTGCAGGTGCCACGCCTGGCGGTGCCGGCAGTGATCG
>JACRDS010000085.1 GCA_016212825.1 Elusimicrobiota bacterium
CAAGCTCACCGTGCTCACGGCCGCGTCCGGCGACGAGGTGGCCGGCAGCTTGGACGCCCAGCGCCACGGCCTTTTCACCTACTACCTGCTCAAGGGGCTCGATGGGGCGGCCGACCCCGAAGGCCGCGGGCACGTCACGGTGGGGGACCTGCACGGCTACGTGCGCAAGAACGTGCTGCGCGCCGCGCACCGCCAGAACCGGGAGCAGAACCCGGTCCTGCGGGCCCCGGACCAGCGCCTCAAGCTCTATTGACTCAGCGCTTCGGGATGCGCAGGGCCAGCTCCCAGGAGCCCACGATGGCGCCCTCGCGGCGCAGCTCGCCCTCGCAGAGATAGGCGCGCTCGTCCTTCTGCGTGAAGGTCACCTGTCCGGCGTGCCGGCCGTCGGCCCCGCGCACGGAGGAGAACATGCGGCGGCCGCCCAGCTCCAGGGCGCCCTCGAGCTTGCCCAGCCGGGGATGCACGCAGAACCAGCTCGCCGCGGTCCCGCCCTTGGAGGGCGCCACCGAGCAGGTCAGCTCGAGGCGCTGCTTGGAATCCTCCAATTCCACCCACCCTTGGACCACCCAGACCAAAGGGTCGTGGCGGATTTGCAGCTCGCCGCGCATGCCCTCCTGGCGGTAGCGGGCGTCGAAGAAGCGGCCGTGGGCGGACCAGCGCTCGGGACGCAGGAGGAAGGTGTGCGCCATACGCCGGAATCTTACTATTTCCATTTGATATGATGCAGGTCCCGTGAAGATACACTTCTCCGGCGTGGGCGGCTTCGGCATGAGCGCCTTGGCGCAGATCCATGCCCTGGACGGCCAGCCCGCCACGGGCTCGGACCGGCTCTTCGACCAGGGGGGCAACCGCGCGCTCAAGGAGCGGCTCGCGGCGCTGGGCATAGAGCTCTTCCCCCAGGACGGCGGCGCCGTGACCAAGGGCACGGGCTTGGTGGTGCTCTCCACCGCCATCGAGGACGACAACCCCGAGGTCGCGGCGGCCAAGAGGCTGGGGATCCCCCTCAAGCACCGCTCCGAATTCCTGGCCGAGCACGTCTCGCGCATGCGCACCATCGCGGTGACCGGCACCAGCGGCAAGTCCACGGTCACGGCCATGATCTTCGAGATCCTGGAGGCCGCGGGGCGGGGTCCCTCGGTCATCACCGGCGGCAACCTCCTGTCCCTGCAGAAGCGCGGCCTGTGGGGCAACGCCTTCCGCGGCAAGTCCGACCTTCTGGTCATCGAGGCGGACGAGAGCGACGGCTCCCTGCTCAACTACAAGCCGGCCGTGGGCGTGTTCCTCAACCTCACCAAGGACCACAAGGAGGTCCCGGTCCTCAAGGACTTCCTGCTCAAGTTCCGGGGCAACGTGCGCGCGGCCTTGGCCTGCGCCGACGACCCCAACCTCGCCGGCCTGAGGCCGGACCGGACCTTCGGCCTGGAGAGCGGAGACGTGCGCGCCGAGCTGCTGGCCCTGGAGGCGGGCGAGTCCCGCTTCCGCATCCAAGGCCAGGAGTTCGTGCTGCCCATGCCGGGCCGCTACAACGTGGAGAACGCGGTGGCGGCCGCGGCTGCGGCCTTGGGCGAGGGCGTGAGCCTCTCCGACTGCCGCAAGGCCCTGGCCACCTATCAGGGCGTGGCGCGCCGCTTTCAGAGCCTGGGCCGGGCCCGCGGCGTGGAGGTGGTCGACGACTTCGCGCATAACCCGGCCAAGCTGGCCGCGGCCATCGCCGCGGCGCACCTGCGCGCCGAGCGCGTGCTGGCCGTGTACCAGCCGCACGGCTTCGCGCCCACGCGCCTGCTCAAGGGCGAGCTCATCGAGGCCTTCGCCTCGGCTTTGGCTCCGGACGACCGGCTCTGGCTGCCGGACATCTACTATGTGGGCGGCACCACGGCCAAGGACATCTCGTCGCGGGACCTGGCCGAGCCTCTGCGGGCCCGCGGCCGCAAGGCCTGCCACGTGCCCCGGCGCTCCGACATCACGGCCCTCATCAAGGCCGAGGCCAAGGAGGGGGACCTGGTCCTGGTCATGGGCGCGCGCGACCCGTCTTTGGCCGATTTCGCGCGGGACATCCTCAGCGCCCTGGCTTAGTCATGGCTTTCCCTCTGGCTCCCATGGACGGCATCATCCGGACCCTGACCTGCCTGGTCTTCCCTCTGCCGCTGGTGTTCCTGGCTTTGGCCCTGCGTCCCTCCTGCCCGCCCTTGGGCTGGCTGGGCTGGGCGGTCTTCGGCTTCCTGATCCTTATCTGGCTGAGCGTCTGGCTCTTCTGGCGGCCGACCGAGTTCCGGCTCTCCCCGGAGGGTCTGCGCCTGGTCTGGCCCGTGCGGCAGCGCGCGATCCCCGCGGCGGCCCTGGCCGGAGCCGAACTCCTCACCTGCCAGGAGTTCCGAGCGCGCTACGGCCGGGGCATGCGCGTAGGCGCGGGCGGGCTGTGGGGCGGCTTCGGGCTGCTGGTCACACCCCGGCAGACCTTCTCCATGTACATCTCGCGCCTGGACCCGCTGGTGGTGGTGCAGGTCCGAGGCGGCCGCCCCCTGCTGCTCACCCCCGAATCCCCCGGGCGCTTCGTCGAGGAAATCAACCGCCTGCGCGTTGACAAGGCGGCGGCCTAAGGCTATAGTTTTCCAATAATCTTCGCCGCAAGGAGCACCCATGGCCATCATAGACCGAGTCAAATACGACGGCCCCGCCGACGTCCTGGTCTGGCGCCATCCCACGGACGACCTCTCCTGGGGCACCCAGGTCATCGTCAACCAGTCGCAGGAGGCCCTCTTCTACTCCGGAGGCCAGGCCCTGGACATCCTGCTGCCCGGCACGCACACCCTCAAGACCGCCAACATCCCCCTGCTGCGCACCCTCATCAAGATCCCCTTCGGCGGGGAGACCCCGTTCGCGGCCGAGGTCTACTACGTCAACCGCGCGGTCAACCTCGACGTCAAGTGGGGCACCAGCACCCCCATCCCGGTGCAGGACCCCAAGTTCAACGTGTTTTTGCCCGTGCGCGCCCACGGCCAGTTCGGCGTGCAGGTCTCTGACTCGCGCAAGATCGTGACCAAGCTCGCCGGCACCATGCGCGAGTTCACGGTGGAGGCCATGCGGGAGTACTTCAAGGGCGTGCTGCTGACCCGGGCCAAGGACTACATCGCGGAGACCATCACCAAGCAGAAGATCTCCTTGCTCGAGATCAACGCGCACCTGGAGGAGATGTCCCAGGCCATCTCGGACAAGCTCGCCGAGGACTTCGGCCAGTACGGCATCAAGCTGGTCAACTTCTACCTCCACTCCGTGGACGCCCCGGAGGAGGACGACACGGTCAAGCGCCTCAAGAAGGCGCTCTCGGACCGCGCCGAGATGGACATCATGGGCGCGGGCTACGACAAGAAGCGCACCTTCGACACTTTGGAGAAGGCGGCGGAGAGCCAGGGCGGGGCCGGCATGGGCATGGGTCTGGGCGTGGGCATGGGCGCCGGGGCCGGCATCGGCGGGCTCATGGCCGGAGTCATGGGCCAGGCCGCGGCGGCCAAGCCGGCCGGCGGGATCGCCTGCCCGTCCTGCCGCGCCGACAACCCGGCCGGGGCGCGCTTCTGCTCCGGCTGCGGCAAGCCCCTGGGCGCGGCCAAGTGCCCCAAGTGCCAGACCGAACTTCCCGCGGGAGCCAAGTTCTGCTCCTCCTGCGGTGAGAAGACAGGAGCGTGAGCCCATGCTGAGGATGATCCTGCCCCTGCTGGCCGTGGCCGCGTTGTGCGGGTGCGGCATCCTCTACACCAACGTGCACAACGCGCGCTCCTACCGTTCCGCCACGCCGAACGAGGTGAAGGCCTCTCCGACGGACGAGACGGTCAGCGGCATGGGCTGCAACAAGTCCCTGCTCTACCTTGTGGCCTGGGGGGACGGCGGCTACATCGCGGCCGTGAAGAACGCCCTCGGCCCTCGCGACGGCATCCTCTACGACGTCAAGTGCGACATCAAGGTCAATTCGGTCCTGGTGGGACTCTACAGCAAGGTCTGCACCAAGGTGACGGGGAGGGTCGCCAAACTGTGACCTGGGCCCTGCTGGCCGTCCTGCTCGCCGCGCCTCCGGCGCGGGCCCAGGAGGATGGGACCTCGGCGCGGCCCGGGCTCATCAAGCCCGGCGGCCTGACGCTCTTCTACAACTCCGAGGGACCGCTCTCCTTCGCCACGCCCACGCCGGGGGACCTGCCGCCCGGCGCCAAGGACGCAGGCGAAGTCCGGGGCCGGACCTGCCAGCACGGCCTGTCCATCCCGGTGACCGCCTCCATCCGGCCGACCACGGTCTCGGGCGCGGCGGGCAACGGGGGCTACCAGAAGACCTTGGCCGCCATGCTCAAGGACCGGCCGGATCTGGCTGGCATCTACGACGTGAAGGTGGACATCCAGACCCTGAGCATCCTGGGCTTCTACCGCCGGGTCTGCACCGAGATCCTGGCCCGGGGCTTCCGGCTGGGTTCCTAGCCTAGTCCCCGGTCCCGGCCACGCGCAGGACTTCCTCAAGGGTGGTGATCCCGGCCTGGACCTTGCGCAGCCCGTCGGCCAGCAGGGGCTCCATCCCGGCGCGCGCCGCGGCCTGGCGCAGCTCGTCGGCCGAGGCCTTGCGCATGATGAGCGGGCGCAGCTCCGCCGTAGCCGGGAAGGCCTCGAACACGATCACCCGGCCCCGGTAGCCCGAGCCCCGGCACTCGGAGCAGCCGTGGCCCCGGTGCAGGGTCGGGAAGGAGCCCGCCGAGGCCTTCAGGCCCGCATGCAGGGACAGGGCCTCGAGCTGGGTGCGTTCCTCCGTCGTCGGGGCGGCCGTCTCCCGGCAGCCGTCGCAGACGCGCCGGGCCAGACGCTGGGCGAAGGTCGCGGTCAGGGCGGAGGCCAGCAGGAAGGGCTCGATGCCCATGTCCAGCAGGCGCGCCACCGCGCCCACCGCGCTGGTGGTGTGCAGGGTGGTCAGCAGGAGGTGCCCGGTCAGCGCGGCGCGGCAGGCGATCTCCGCGGTCTCGTTGTCGCGCACCTCGCCCACCATGATGACGTTGGGGTCCTGGCGCAGGATGGCGCGCAGGCCGTCGGCGAAGCCGAACCCCAGCTTGGGCAGGATGGCGCCCTGGATGATCCCGGGCAGGCTGATCTCGATGGGGTCCTCCAGAGTGACGATGTTGCGCGAGGCGTCGTTGAGGAGCTGGAGCAGCGCGTAGAGGGTCGTGGTCTTGCCGCTGCCCGTCGGGCCGGTGACGATGATCATGCCCTGGGGCTGCTTCATGAGCAGGCGCACCAGGGCCGCGTGCGCCGGCAGGAACCCCATCTCTTCCAGGCCGGGCAGCTTGACCTGGCGCGGCATGATGCGCAGCACGGCCTTGTCCCCGTAGGACGTGGGGAAGGTGGACAGGCGCAGGTCCGCCTCCTGGCCGTCGATGGTCGCTACCATGCGGCCGTCCTCCGGCTTGGCCGAGGACACGCCCTTCTCCGGGTCCAGGCCGCAGAGCACCCGGATGTGCGACACGAGGGAGAGTTTGAGGGAGTTGGGGATCTCGAGGTGGGTCTCCAGCAGGCCGTCGACGCGCAAGCGCACGCGCAGCTTGTCGACCATGGGCTCGAGGTGGATGTCCGAGGCGCGCAGGGCCAGGGCCTCGCGCATCACGAGCTGCATCACCTCCCCGACCATGGCCTCGTCGGCCGTGGTCTTCATGGCGTCCTTGCCGCCGAAGAAGCCGCGGGCGGGCCGCTTGTCGAGCTTGGCCGAGAGCTCGTCGAAGTTGGTCTGCAGCCGGGCGGTCTTCGGAGCCACGGCCTTGACCGTCCGGGCGGGAGGCTCCTTGGGCGGAGGCGCGGCCGCCTCGGCCGACCGCGCTGCCGTCTCCGGCTCTGCAGAGCCGGGGAGGTTGACCGTGATGGGGGCGGCGCTGGGGGCGGGCGCCTTGACCTTGGGCTGGAGCCGGTCCATCAGGAACCGCTCCACGCCGTCGCGTTTGCGGCGGTCCACCGGGGCCCAGGTCAGGAAGAGACCGAACTCCTTGAACTTGAGCACCGCGGGGGCGTGGAGCAGGAAGCGCAGCCGTTCGCGGATCTCGCCCTGGCCCACGCACACCATGCCCGGCGCGTCGCCACCGTGCCAGAGCACGAAGACGCCCTCCAGCTCCTTGAAGTCCGGGTGCTCCGGGTCCAGGGAGAACAGGTCGCACCAGGAACCGTCCTTCGCGGTCCACCAGGACAGGCGCAGGCTCTCTGCGGGCATGTGGATAGGATATATAGCTTTTCCGGCTCCGGCAAGCCGCCGCTTCAGAAGGCGAGCAGGAGCAGGAAGTAGCCGGCCATGAGCACCAGGCCCATGGGCACCGCGGCCGCGGCCCATTCCCGGCTGCGGATGCCGAGCTTTGAGGCGCTGATGATGTTGGGGATGTTGCCCGGGATGAGCATGCCGCCGGAGACCAGCAGGCCCATGAGCACGAAGGCGATCTTGCGCTCGCTCATGGAGGGGACGATCTCGGCCGCGGCCAGGGTGGCGTTGTCGAGGACCGCGGAGATGGAGTTGATCCAGAACAGGGCCCAGTCCGGCACCGCGTTGACCGCGCGGTCGGCGACCGGGGCCAGGCCCGCGCCCAGGTAGACCAAAGCCATGACGAAGAGGTAGACCTTCACGGCGCGGACCACGATGTCCTTGGTGCGCTCCGGCTTGTCCTCGGACAAGGTCTGCGCGCCGCGGGCGGGCTTGCCCACCTTCCAGGCGCTCAAGGCTGAGACCACGGCCATGCCGGGGATGATCCACACGGCCAGCAGGCGCGCCAGGTAGAAGAAGTCGGCGTGGTGCGGCGGGCCCTTGAGCTTGGAGACCACGATGGTGGAGAGGGGCTCGCCCAGGGGGGTCAGGGCCGCGCCCAGGCCGATGGCGTAGCAGGCGCAGACCGTGAAGCGCAGCTCGTAGCGGCGCTCGAGCTTGAGCGCGGTGACCACCTCGGCTAGGAGCAGGGCCGCGATGATGGCGGTGATGAGGCTGGAGGCCAGGCCGAGGAAGAAGACGATGGAGGCCATGGCCAAAGGCAGGCCCAGGGCCTGTTCCACCGCGCCCACGGCCTGGCGCACGCGCGAGCGCAGGGCCCGGAACAGGAAGCCGACGAGGAGCACGGCCACGGCGATCTTGATGGGCTCGACGAGGGATTCGTGGACGAGATGCGCGCTCCAGCGGCCGGAGACCGTGACCGCGGAGAGGCCCATGACGAAGAGGAAGAGCTCCAGCTCCTCCTCCACCTTTTTGACCGAGAAGGGCAGCAGCAGGACCAGCGCCATGATGAGGGCCAGGACGCCGAGGGAGAGAAGGCTGAGGTCCACGCTGCGTCTATTCTAGGATTTATTGGCGGCAGGTTGACGAGCCCCGCGCAACTGTGGCAACCTATGCACATGAAAAGAAACCTCCTCCTGTTTTCCTGCCTGATGCTTGCGGCCGCCTGCTCGCAGGGGCCGGTCGAGACGCCCCAACCCGCTCCCTCCCAGCCTGCCGCCGCGGCGCCGGGCGCGGCCCAGGCCCCGGCCGTGTTCAAGGCCAAGTTCGCCACCACCAAGGGCGACTTCGTCATCGAGGTCCACCGCGACTGGGCCCCCAGGGGGGCGGACCGCTTCTACGAACTGGTCAAGCAGGGCTTCTTCCAGGACATCGCCTTCTTCCGCGCCATCGAGAGCTTCATGGTCCAGTTCGGCATCCACGGCGACCCCGCGGTCAGCGCCAGGTGGCGCGGCGCCAACATCCCGGACGACCAGGCCTCCGGCCACTCCAACAGCCGCGGCGCCGTCACCTTCGCCACGGCCGGGCCCGGCACCCGCACCACCCAGCTCTTCATCAACTTCGGAGACAACGGAAACCTCGACGGCATGGGCTTCACGCCCTTCGGTCAGGTGGTGGAGGGCATGAGCGTGGTGGACAGCCTCTACAAGGGCTACGGCGAGGGCGCGCCCCAGGGCATGGGCCCGGACCAGGGCCGCGTCCAGGAGGAAGGCAACGCCTACCTCAAGCGCGAATTCCCCAAGCTGGACTACATCAAGAGCGCGCAGCTGCTGCCTTAGCGCTCAGAGCTCGGGCTTCTGGGCCGTCCCCGTCATGGGGACGAAGCGCACGGGCATGCGCGCCGTCTCGCGCAGCCCCTGGCCCGACTTGCGCGCCACCAGCAGCTCCTGGCGGGAGGACTCCGGCCCCAGCGGGATGACCAGCCGGCCGCCTTCCTGGAGCTGGTCCACCAGAGGCTGGGGGATGCGCTCCGGCGCGCAGGTCACGATGACCGCGTCGAACGGGGCCTGCTCCGGCCAGCCCTTGTAGCCGTCGCCGGCCCTGACCTGGACGCCGGCGTAGCCCAGGCGCTGGAGCGTTTCCCGGGCCCGGCGCGCCAGGGGCTCCACGATCTCGACCGTGTAGACCTGCGCGCCCAGCTCCGCGAGGATGGCCGCCTGATAGCCGGAGCCCGTGCCCACCTCCAGGACCTTGTCTCCGGGCTTGGCTTCCGCGGCCTGGCTCATGAAGCCCACCATGTAGGGCTGGGAGATGGTCTGCCCCTCGCCGATGTCCAGAGGCGTGTCCTCGTAGGCCAGGTGGCGCAGACGTTCGGGCACGAACTCGTGGCGCGGCACCTTGCGCAGGGCGTCGAGCACGCGCGAGTCGTCCACCCGGTGCTCGGCCGGGTACCGCGCGACGAAGTCCACCATGTCCTGGCGCATACGGGCGATGTCGTCCACCGCAGGCGGCTCTCGCCGGCACGCGGCCAAGGCCAGGATGGCGGCCGCGACGACGGCGGCCAGCCAGACTTGGTTCATCCTGATTCTATTCTAGCACGGCCCCGGCCGGCTATCTGGTCCAGGCCGCGTAGTTCCTGCCGGAGACGGCCAGCGTCCAGCCCGGGCCCGGGCTCCAGTCCGCGGGCCCGATCTTGACCGCGAGCTTGCCGTCGATGACGGCCGCGTAGCGGCCCGAGTCCGCGGCCAGGACCGAGACCTCGCTCGTGGAGGTGACGCCCGCGTCCCGGCGCAGGCCGATGAGGGCCTTGATCTGGTCGCGCAGGCCCCAGTCGAAGAAGTGCGGCCAGTACACGCAGGGCACGCCCGGGTGGGTGAGGATATAGGCGTAGCCTTCCATGATCCGCTCGCCGGGGAAGGGCCACATGCTCTGTCCGGCTCCTCCCGTGGAGGCGCCGGTGTCGTGGTTGTCCAGGAAGGTGACGGCCTTGGCCGGCCACCAGCCGATGAGTCCGGGCGGCTGGCCCTGGCCGTCGCGCAGACGCCAGTACTCGTTGGCGGAGACCGCCTGCTGGAGCACGGCCTTGGTGGTGAAGTCGAAGGCCGAGACCCTGCCGCCCACGGAGTCGATGTAGTCGCACAGCCGCTGTCGGTGGGCGTCGACGTTGTCGATGTCGAAGTCGTCCCAGACCTCCACCACGGAGAAGGCGGGGGAGGTGGCGTCGTGATAGCGGGAGAGATACTGCGGTTCGTAGCCGCGCACGAAATCCCAGCGCCAGCCGTCGTAGCCGACCTCGCTCTTGAGCCAGTTCAGCCAGTCCTTGACGTCCTTCTGCACGAAGGCCTGGGTGTGGTCTATGTCGCGCGCGAAAGGCACGCCCTTGCCCGTGTCCGCGCGGCCGCAGGCCCCGGGCCACTCGTCGCCGCTGACCACGGCCTCGCAGCCCCAGGCCGGCTCCGTGAACCCGGCCCAGCCATGCGTGCCCACCCGGTGGTTGATCACGACGTCGGCCAGGACCTTGATCCCGCCGCCGTGCAGGGCGGAGATGGCCCTCTTGAGCTCGGCCGCGGTCCCGTACCTGGAGTCCTGCGCGTAGAACCGCCGGGGGATGTAGCCCTCGTCGCTCTCCGCGTCCGCGGAAGGGGGCAGCCAGACCAGGCTGAAGCCCGAGCCCGCGATGTCGCGGGCCTTGGAGGCGACGACGTCCCACCAGGGGGAGGTCCTCCAGGAGAGCCAGTGGAAGCCCTGGAGCATGACCGCGGAGCTGCCGCCCGAGCGGGCCGCGGCGCGCGGCCCGGCCGCGGGCGCCGGAGCTTCTGGGACGTCCTGGGCGGGGGACAGCCCCAGGGAGGCGGCCTGCTCCTTGAGCTGGGGCCAGGCCTTGGCCTCGTCGGAATCGAGCCGCGGGGCCGCGGCCAGGAGGGGGAGCGCCAGGATGAGGAGCAGGGACGCCGCCGGCATAAAGAAAATATAGGTCTTCAGACCGATAGGCACCAGGGCCAAAAGTCCTAGACGATATATCGCTCTTCTTGGTCCGTTGCTTTGATGCAACGGCAGGATCGAATGGGACGAATAATCGCGTCTATCTCAGGTCGTGTCGCGCGAAAGCAACGAGCCAAAGGACGGCTTCACCGGCATTCCCCGCCGACCCGCCCAAATCGTAGAATGGGTTCATGCCTGATCTGTCCAGCTTCTGGGCGCTCGACCCTAAGATCGCGTTCCTCAACCACGGCTCCTTCGGGGCCTGTCCCCTGCCGGTCCTGGAGGAGCAGTCCCGTCTGCGCCGCCTCATGGAATCCGAGCCGGTGCGGTTCCTGGACCGGGAGCTGGAATCCCGCATGGACGAAGCGCGCGCGGCCCTGGCCCGGTTCGCGGGTGCCGACCCCGAAGACCTGGCCGTCGTGCCCAACGCCACGGCGGGCGTCAACACGGTGCTGCGCTCCCTGCGCTTCGAGCCGGGCGACGAGATACTGGCCACGGACATGGAGTACAACGCCTGCCGCAACGCCGCGGATTTCGCGGTCGGCGGGACCCGGGTGCGGAGCGCGCGGCTCCCATTCCCGGCGGCCTCTCCGGAGGCGGCCGCCCAGGCGGTCCTGGCCTGCGTCACGAAGAGGACGAGGCTCGCCCTGCTGAGCCACATCACCAGCCCCACCGGCATCATCCTGCCGGTCGAATCCCTGGTGCGCGAGCTCCAGGGCCGCGGCATCGACGTGCTGGTGGACGGCGCGCACGCGCCGGGGCAGGTCCCGCTGGACCTCAAGAGGCTCGACGCGGCCTATTACACGGGCAACTGCCATAAGTGGCTCTGCGCCCCCAAGGGCGCGGCCTTCCTGCACGTGCGGCGCGACCGGCAGGACCGGATCCGGCCGCTGGTCATCAGCCACGGGGCGAACTCCCGGCGCACGGACCGTTCCCGCTTCCGGCTGGAGGCGGATTGGACCGGGACCGACGATCCCACCCCCTTCCTGTGCGTGCCGGCCGCGATCCGCTTCATGGAGTCGGCCGTCCCGGACGGGTGGCCCGAGGTCATGCGGCGCAACCATGTCCTGGCCGTCGAGGCGTGCCGCATCCTGGCCGAGGCTCTGGGCGTCGGCCAGGGTTGCTCCGAGGCCATGCTCGGCTCCATGGCCGCCCTGCCCCTGCCGCCGGAACTGGCCGGGCCGCCGGCTCCGGCCAGGGGGCTCGATCCGCTCCAGGAGAGGCTCTTCTCCGAGCATCGCATCGAGGTTCCGGTCTTCCCTTGGCCGACGCCGGACCGGAAGCTCCTGCGCGTCTCGGCGCAGCTCTACAACCGCCGGGAGCAGTACCTCGACCTGGCCTCGGCCCTGCGGGCCGAGGCCAGGAAGTAGGGGAGAGCAAAGAAGACGCCCCCGGCCTTGCGGCCGGGGGCGTCTTCTTGCGGCTGTCTGCGATCTAGCGGGACGCTACGTCGACCTTGAGGCCCTTGACCCACTGCGCGAACTGCGCCCAGTTGGTGGCCTTGGCCCAGGCGAGCTCGTTGTATGCGTCGTTGAAGCTCCAGGAGGGCAGGTAGATGGCCAGGCCCTTCGCGTTGGCCATGTTGCTTCCCGTGATCTCGTTGGCCACGATGACGTCGTTGGCCAGGAACTTCTCCAGCTCCGCGCCCTTGGCCTTGACCGCCGCGTCCTGAGAGGCGGCGTCGACGAGCTGGACGAAGTGGAGCAGGTCCTTGTTGTCGCTGGTGTAGAACTCCTGCACCTGGGAGTGCGCGTTCTTGACCACGGCCGCCTCGTTGGCGGTCATGACGGCCGTCGCCCAGCCGGAGAGCATGGTCGCCAGCTTGGACAGGGTCGCGGACTGCACCGCGGACTGGGTGCCGGCCTCGCCCTGCGCCGCATAGTGGTCGGTGAAGGCCTTGGACGTGACCTTGGCCACGTCCAGGGCGCTCATGGCCGGCTTGGCCACGACGGGTCCCAGGAACGTGTCGTAGGTGTAGCCGTCGCCCGGCTCGGTCTCCTCGGAGCCGACCACGTAGTCCGTGTAGTCCTTGATCTGGTAGGCGACCTCGGCCATGGCCATGAGGCAGGCGTCCGAGGCGTAGACGTCGGTCTTGCCCATGGCGGCGAGAGCCTGGCCCAGCTGCGGGGTGCTGATGTGGTTGCCGGTCTCGTCGTCATAGGAGATGCCGTTGATGACCACGTCGGCCTTGCGGATGTTCTTGTCCCAGCCGCTGCCGTGGTTCCAGACGATGAGCATGTAGTGCTGCGCCGGCGCGGTCTTCTTGGCCCAGGCCACGAACTCCACAAGGTGCTTCCAGTCGCCCATGTCGGCCTTGGGGATGGTCTGGAGGATGGGGCTGGTGATCTTGCCGGTATCGTTGTCCTTCTGCACGACATAGCGGCGCTGGCCCTTCCAGTCCCCGTCCGAGGAATCGTAACCGGAGATGCGGCCGAGCTCGACGGCGATCTTAACCTTGTCCGTGGAGCCGATCTTCTCCATCTCGTTGACGTCCAGGAGGCCGAACCTCTCGAGGTTGTTTTTGGCGTTGATGTAGACCATGATGGTCCAGTTCGCCATGCCCTTCTGCTCGGCCGCCGTCTCCTGCGCGACCTTGGCCTGCAGGGACTGCACGATGGCCTTCACGTCCACGCCCTGGTCGAACCTGACCTGCTCGGCGACGGCGGCCCGGGCGCCCAAGAGCGACGCGCAGGCGACGAGTGCGGCGAGACATTTCTTCAGCATTCTGGCCTCCGGTTGTTCGGCATCCGCACTCGGCGCGGCTGCGGCGGGACGTCCTGTCTGGAGCGCGCGATGGCCTGAACTCATGTCGGGCCGATTATACCATAAAGGCGGGGCCAAAGGACCCAGGACCAATATGGGCCTTTTGGCCCCTATCCGGCGGAGCCCGTTTCTCGTCGAGAAACCCCGAAAACGGGGGCCCTGAGGCGCCCTCGGGATAGGCCAAAAAAAGACTTGACAGGCGCCTGGCCATGTCCTGTCCGCAACCTTTTGGAAATCCAAAAATGGTGAAGCGGAGGTCCTTATAAAAGGAAGAACGGAAGAAGCCAGCTCAACCGAGAACTTAACCGGCTGTCTGGGCGTATCCGGGGGTTAGTCGACCGTGATGGACTTGCTGACGTTCTTGGGGGAGTCCGGATGCACGCCGTGGCCCGCGAAGCCCAAGGCGTCGAGGCGGGCCAGCTTGCGGGTGCTCATGCTCAGGGCCAGCAGCTGCAGGGCCAAGGAGGCGGTGAAGAAGGGGAGCAGGTCGTCGCCGGTCTTGGGCAGGGGGATGAAGACGCTGCGGCCGCAGCGGTTGCGCGAGACGGCCGCGCCCAGGGCCGGGTCCGGCTCGGCCACCACGTAGAGGTCGGCCCCGCGTATCTTGTGCGTGTTGATCTGGGAGACCGTGAGATTGACGTCCCGGGGCGCCGGACCCGTGACGAAGACCAAGGGGTAGTCGGAGTACAGGCTGCGGAACAGATCCGGCCCCGGTTTGAGGCGCTGCTGGGCGGTGCCCAGGACCGCTCCCAGGCCGAACACGGTGTTGACGCCGAGTATCGTGTTGGGGCCGTGCTTGAACTCCGAGGCTTCGTAGCCTTCCGTGTGGTTGAGCACCACCTCGCGCACCTTGAGCGCTCCTTCCTTGGCCACGCCCTGCATGCCCGTGGCCAGGATGTGGATGCTGGGGGCCAGGAAGAGCTCGGCGGCGGCGCGTTCCACCGGCTCGCGCGCCGAGGCCAGGGTGTCCTCCAGCAGGTCCGGCACGCGCAGGAGGTTGTCCCGGCGCCGGCGCAGGCCGGGCGACCGGGGCGCGGCCGCGGCTAGGGCCAGGGCGTAGAGCACGGCCAGCTGGTTCATGAAGCTCTTGGTGGCGGGGACCGCGATCTCCGGGCCGCAGCAGAGGGGGATGCAGAGGTCGGTCTTTTCCAGGGCCAAGGTGGAGTTGAGGTTGTTGACCAAGGTCACGACCCTGAGCTTGCGTCCCGAAGCGCGCGCCAGGTCCAGCACGTCGATGAGGTCCTTGGTCTCCCCACTCTGGCTGATGCCGATGACGACGTCGCCGTCGCGCAGGGCGCCGGCGGCCTCGCTGCGGAAGTCCCCGGGCAGCAGCGGGTGGATCTTCAGGGCCGCGACGCGGTTGAAGAACACGGCCGCGGCCTTGGCCGCGTGGAAGGAGGTGCCGCAGGCCACCATGTAGACGGCGCGCCCATGGCGCCGGGCGCGCCGGATGAGGCGCACGAAGGCGCGCACCCGGCGGGCCACGTCGTCGGCCTCCTCGGCGAGGCAGAGCCCGTCCAGCAGGCGCAGAGCGGCCCAGGAGCCTCCGGGCGCCAAGCGGCCGAGTTCCTCGAGGAAGCTTCCGAGGCTGGATTCTAAGGGGCCGCTGGGCGAAGGGGCCTTGGCGGCCAGCCGCCGCAGGGAGGCGAAATCGGCTCCGCGGGCGAAGCGGGCGGACTCCCGGCGCAGGCTTTCGGCGCGCGTCAGCGCCGCCAGGTCGTGGATCCGCCGCACCGCCCGGCGCGCCAGGGCCTGGCGCTGGCCGGCGAAGCGGTCGGCGACGGCCAGGAGCTCCGACTGGCGAAGGAAGAGTCCCAGCACCTTGCGCACGGCCGCGGGCTGGCTGAAGATCTCCTGCTGCATGAAATAGCGGAAAGGCTCCTTGAGCTCCGTTTCCTCCACCTTGAGGCGGCTGCGCGCCGGCTCCTTGATGATGCGCCTGCCGGTCTTGAGGTCGTAGAAATCCGCCCGGGCGTGGTCGTAGAGCGCGAACTCGCCTTCCTTTATGGGGAGCAGCATCTTGGTGCGCGAGAGCACGGAGGCCAGGTCCGAGGAGGCGATGTGGAAGGCGCCCTTGGCCTCGTCATGGCCCAGCCCCATGTAGAGACTGCTGCCGGCCTTGACCGCGGCGAGGGCCTGGGTCACGGGGTCCACGACCACGGCCGCGTAGGAGCCGACCATCTTCCTGGCCGCGGCCAGGACCGCGGCCTTGAGCGCGACGGCGCGGTCGCGGCTGCGGCGCAACTCCCGGGCGAAGTAGTGCTCCACCGTGTGCACCAGCATCTCGCCGTCGTTGTCGCTGAGCACTCGGTGGCCCTGGGCCGTGAGCCAGTCCTTGAGCGCGTCGCAGTTGGTGATGTTGCCGTTGTGCGCGCCGTAGAGATGGGTCTTGCAGGCGACCTCGTGGGGCTGGGCGTTGGCGCGCGTGACGCGGCCGAAGGTGGCCCAGCGCACCTGGCCGCAGAAGACCCGGCCGCTGAGCCGCCCGATGCCCAGGCGGCGCGTCACCTCCGTGGGCGAGCCCACATCCTTGAGCAAGGTGATCCTGCCGGCCGCGGTCTGGACGGCCGCGCCGGTGGAGTCGTAGCCCCGGTACTCGAGCATGCGCAGCAGGGCGCTGGCCACCTCTCCCAGGTCGCCGCGGTCCCGTTCACAGCGCAGCCCGATGACTCCGCACATGCTGCGGATATTAAACATAAGAGCGGGAGGCCTTGTCCCTTTGTATAATGGTCCCATGAACCCCAGATTCTCATTTTTGTCCGCCGTCATCCTCCTGCCGTTGCTGAGTGGCTGCATGAGCATGGGGCCGCGCTCGGACCCCTACGCGGGCACGGGCCTGGAGTCCGCGCCCGCGGCCTTCCCCGACCTGAGACTCGCCATGGTGCTCTCCGAGAACACCAGGAAGACGCTCGAGATCAACAGGCAGAGCGCCTCGGCCTACGACGCGCCGGGCTGGGAGAGGAAGATGTTCGACGTGTACAAGCGCAACTTCAAGGAGGCCTTCCGGACCGAGGACGTCGAGGAGGCGCGCCAGTCCAACGCGGACCTCATCGCCATCATCGACGATTACTCCCCGAAGATGGGGCTGGTGAACCGGGAGGAGGTCTCGGTGATCTTCCTGACCATGGACAACCGGAAGCTCGACGAGATCAGGGCGGCCCACGAGCAGCGCATGGGCTTCAACGTCCAGGCCATGGTGGACGCTTTCTCCAGCGCCGTCAACGGGCAGGTCGAGAAAGGCATCCGCGATTCGGCGGCCCTGGCCGAGTTCGCCAAGTCCCGGGCCGGGCAGTCCGGCGCCCCGGTGGTCGCGGCCGGCCCGGCCAAGTCCTATGTCTCGGACGTGGACAGCCCCGGCTATTCCCGGCCCGGGCGGCCGGACGACTTCGCCTTGGTGGTGGGCATCGAGAAGTACTCGGGCCTGCCGGACGCGGACTTCGCGGAGCGCGACGCGGCCGCGATGCACGCGCACCTGCTAGCCCTGGGCTTCCCGGAGCGCAACGTGGTCTTCCTGCGCGGCTCCCAGGCGGTCAAGAGCGGCATCGAGAAGTACGTGGAGTCCTGGCTGCCGCGCAACGTGAAAGAGAGCTCTAAAGTGGTCTTCTATTTCTCGGGCCACGGCGCGCCGGACCCGGCCAGCGGCCAGGCGTATCTCGTGCCCTGGGACGGGGACGCGAAGTTCCTGGAGAACACGGGCTATCCGCTCGAGCGCCTCTACCGCAAGCTCAACGCGCTCAAGGCCAAGGAGGTCCTGCTGGCCATGGACGCCTGCTTCTCAGGCTACGGCGGCCATTCGGTCGTCGCCAAGGGCACGCGGCCTCTGGTGATCAAGATCGACGACGCCAGCGGAGCGTTGGGCCGGATGGTGGCGCTGTCGGCCTCCAGCCTCGACGAGGTGACGGGCACGGATGAGGCGCAGGGGCACGGCCTGTTCACCTACCATCTGCTCAAGGGCCTGCAGCAGATGCAGGGCCAAGCCACGGCGCGGCAGCTTTACGAGTACCTGAGGCCCAAGGTGCAGGACGCGGCGCGCAGGCAGAACCGGGATCAGACGCCGCAGCTGCTGCCCGCCGACGCGGCCCGGGCGGCGCTGAAGCTGTAACGGGAGGCTGCCATGCGCTGGAGGATCTGCGCGCTGTTCTTGTCCGGAGCCGGGATGCTGTCCGGCTGCGCCGGGATGCTGGTGCCCCCGCGCCAGGAGACGTTCACGGGGCTGGACGCCGCGGCCGAGGCCCCGGTCTATGCAGGGCTGACGGTGGCTGTGGTCTCCTCCGCGAACACCCGGAACACGGTCAAGGAGGTCATGAAGTGGTCCATCTACGGGCTCGCCCAATACGACGGGACGGCCGCGGTGGAGAGGGTCTACTCCGTGTTCCGTCAGAACTTCAAGGAGGTCGTCCGGGCCAACGGGTTCGAGGAGGCGCGCAAGTCCAAGGCGGACCTCATCGCGGTCTTTGACGACTATCTCGCCTATGGAGGCCCTCAGACCAAGGAGGACGTGCGCGTCGTCTTCATGACCATGGGGCAGGAGAAGATCGAGGAGTTCTCCTACTCCTTCAAGAAGATCGCGGCCTGGACCCCGCGCGCGGACATGGAAAGGTGCGCGGAAGAGCGGGAGAAGCGGCTGGGGCCCGCCATACGGAACTCCAAGGCCCTGGCTGATTTCGCCAAGACCCGTCCCGTCGAGACCGGGGCTCCGGCGCTCGCCGCGGGTCCGGCCGCGACGCGCGAGTCGGATGTGGACAGCCCAGGCTATTCCCGGCCCGGGCGGCCGGACGACTTCGCCTTGGTGGTGGGCATCGAGAAGTACTCGGGCCTGCCGGACGCGGACTTCGCGGAGCGCGACGCGGCCGCGGTGCGCGCGCACCTGCTGGCCCTGGGCTTCCCGGAGCGCAACGTGGTCTTCCTGCGCGGGGCGCAGGCCGGGCGGGCCGGCATCGAGAAGTACGTGGAGTCCTGGCTGCCGCGCAACGTGAAGGAGGATTCCAAGGTCGTCTTCTACTTCTCGGGCCACGGCGCGCCGGACCCGGCCAGCGGCCAGGCCTACCTGGTGCCCTGGGACGGGGACGCGAAGTTCCTGGAGAACACCGGCTACCCGCTGGAGCGCCTCTACCGCAAGCTCGACGCGCTCAAGGCCAGGGAGGTCTTGCTGGCCATGGACGCCTGCTTCTCGGGCTACGGCGGCCATTCGGTCGTCGCCAAGGGCACGCGGCCTCTGGTGACCAAGATCGATGACGCCAGGGGAGCGTTGGGCCGGATGGTGGCGCTGTCCGCCTCCAGCCTCGACGAGGTGACGGGCACGGATGAGGCGCAGGGGCACGGCCTGTTCACCTACCACTTGCTCAAGGGCCTGCAGCAGATGCAGGGCCAAGCCACGGCGCGGCAGCTCTACGAGTACCTGAGGCCCAAGGTGCAGGACGCGGCGCGCAGGCAGAACCGGGATCAGACGCCGCAGCTGCTGCCGGCCGACGCGGCCCGGGCGGGCCTCCATTTCTGACCGGAGAAAGCGGACCAGACTGCCCGGAGACCGGCTGGA
>JACRDS010000084.1 GCA_016212825.1 Elusimicrobiota bacterium
CCGGACCGTGGCTGGTGTCGGCGAGGGAAGCGCGCAAGGCCGGCCGCCGGGAGCCGGCCCTGCAGGCGCTGGCCGTGGCCGCGAGCCTGGAACTCGACGCGGCGGCCGCGGACGGGGTGGCGCGGGAGTACTGGGATTTGGGCGAGCACGGCAGGCTCTTCGAGTTCCTGGGCCGGCGCGGGCGGCGGGGGCTGGCGGCCGGATCGTGGCTGGTGTCGGCGAGGGAAGCGCGCAAGGCCGGCCGCCGGGAGCCGGCCCTGCAGGCGCTGGCCGTGGCCGCGAGCCTGGAGCTCGACGCGGCGTCCGCGGACGGGGTGGCGCGGGAGTACTGGGAGCTGGGCGAGCACGGTCGGCTCTCCGAGTTCCTGGGCCGGTGGGGGCGGCGGGGACTGGCGGCCGGGCCGTGGCTGGTGTCGGCGCGGGAAGCGCGCAAGGCCGGCCGCCGGGAGCCGGCCCTGCAGGCGCTGGCCGTGGCCGCGAGCCTGGAGCTCGACGCAGCGGCCGCGGACGGGGTGGCGCGGGAGTACTGGGAGCTGGGCGAGCACGACCAACTTTCCGTGTTCCTGGCGCGGGAGAGCAAAAGGCACGATCTGGATCCCCTGCCTTGGGAAGCGCGCGAGAGAGACGCGCGGCTGGCTGGAAGAGGGGAGGCTGCCCGCTCCGCCGCAGGCTGCGCCCGGGACCTGCGGGCGGCGCGGTTCCAACGTCTGTCTTTGTCGAGGGCCGCCGCGCTGAAGGAGGGGGAGCCGCGGCGGGCCGGCGAGATCCTGGGGCAGATGCTGGCTTGTTGGCCGCGGGACGGCGGGCTCTGGGCGGAGCTTGGCCGGCTGGCTGCGGAGGTCGGGGCCGGCTCCGTCGTGGATGAGGCCCTGCAGCGGGCGCAGGGCGGCGAGGAGGCGGCGCGCGACCGTGCCGCGGCGATGCGCCTCGTCTCCGATGTCGAGCGCGCCTCCGGCTGGGGCTTCGTCGGGGCGGGGGTCTGGTCGGGCCTGGCCGGCCTGGCCATGCGGGGAGGCGACGGAGCGCAGGCGCGGCTCTTCCTCCAGAAAGCGGAGGCGGAGGCGGGGGAGGCTCGCGAGCTCCGCGGCATCGCCCTGGCCTATCAGGACCTGCCTGACCGGGAGGCGGCGCTGCGCGTATGGGACCGCCTCATCTCGCGGCATGTCCCCGCCGAGCCGGAATGGCTCAGCGGCCGGGGGGTGCTCCAGGCCATGATGGGGAGGCGCGAGCAGGCCTTGACCGACCTGCGCCAGTCCATCGCTTCCGATCCGTCCTTCCTGTCCGCCTATCTGACGCTGGGTTCGTTGTACGTCGCCCAAGGGGACCGCGCTTCCGCCCGGCGCCTCTACGACCAGGCCTTGAGCCGGAGGGGCGCGGGACCGGAACAGGTCCTGCGGCTCATCCGCCAGGAGCGCGAAAAACTTTGAGTCCCGGCCCAGAGGGCGTTCGTTGACTGGGACCGGGTTTATTGCGAGAATACGGCGGAACATCGCCAGGAACTGAAGTTGATTCCATCTCTATCGGTCTGGATGGTCAGCGCCGGCTTCCATCCCTATGTGGGCGGGGCTGAGAAGCAGGCTTTGGAGCTCTCCGTGGCGCTGCGCGCCCGCGGCGTCCAGGTCCGGGTCCTGACCCGCCGACTGCCCGGCCTCGCCGAGGCCGAGGAGGTCCACGGCGTGCCGGTGGAGCGCCTCTGGTGCGCGGGGGAGGGCTTCGTCAACGCGCTCACCTTCATGCTGTCCTTGACCCTGCGGCTCTTCGCGCGGCCGGAGGAATATTCCGCCATCCACGTGCATCTGGCCGGCTCTCCGGCCCTTCCTGCAGCCTTGGCTGGGCGCCTGCTGGGCAAACGCGTCCTGGTCAAGCTCGGCGGAGGCCGGGGCATCGGCGAACTCGCGGCATCGTCCCGCACCGCGGGGGGGCGGATCAAGCTCCGGCTGCTCTCCTGGCTGAAGCCCTGCTTCATGGTCGTGACCAAGGACCTGGCGGAGGAGTGCGCCCGATTCCTGGGACCCGTGCCGGTGCAGGTGGTCGCCAACGGCGTGGATGCGGCCCGCTACCGTCCGGCCTCCGCGGAAGGCAAGAGGTCCCTGCGCCGCGAGCTCGGCTGGCCCGAGGGGCTCGGCTTCCTCTACGTGGGGAGGCTCGCCCCGGAGAAGCAGCTGGACAAGTTCCTGTCCGCCTGGAGCCGGGCCGCAGGCGGCGTCCCGGGATTCGCCGCTTTCGTGGGCGACGGCCCCGAGGGGGAGAAGCTCCGGGTCATCGCCGACGCAAGCCCGCTCAGGGAGCGCATCTTCATCCTGCCGGCCAGGGAGGCCATCCAGGAAGCTTACGCGGCTGCGGACGTCTTCGTCCTGCCCTCGGTCTCCGAGGGACTCTCCAACGCCCTTCTGGAAGCCATGTCCAGCGGGCTCGCGGTCCTGGGCAGCCGCGTGGGCGGGACCGCCGAGGCGGTGGAGGAGGGCCGGACCGGCCTGCTCTTCGCGCCGCAGGATGGAGACGAACTCGCCGCCAAGCTCAAGATGTTCCTCGAGGAGCCGGCCTTGGCCGGCCGTCTGGGCGCGGCGGCCCGCGAGAAGGCGGTCGCGGAGTTCACTCTGGAGCGCACGGCCGAAACCTACGAACGTCTTTACAAATAAGGGGACACCTCACTTAATCCGCCACCGAATTAAGTGAGGTGTCCCCCTAATTCTTGATGACCTTGAGGCGGAAGAAGAGGTCCCGGGCCGGAAAGATGAAGGCGAAGTATTTCTCGAACAGGTCGGGCGAGAGCACGGCGATGAGGCGGCCGGGCAGGCAGAGCAGTCCCAGGCCGAACTCGAGGCGCCGTTCCTCGATCTCGTAGCGCGCCGCGGCATAGTCATAGCGCGCTTCTTTGGTCACGTAGTCCATGGACCGGTAGCCCATGTGCAGGCAGTGCGTGGGGTCGGTCCAGGAGTTCATGGACGAGTAGTGCGGGGTCCAGACCAGGACCTGGGCGCCGGGCTTAGAGATGCGGTGGATCTCCTCCATGACCTTGAGGACGTCGCCGAGGTGCTCCAGGATGTGCGAGAGGCGCACCTCGTCGAAGGTCCCGTCCGGGAAAGGCCAGGGGAACCGGCGCAGGTCATGGACCACGTCCACGCCCGGGCCAGCCACCCGGTCCACGCCCACGGCGCCCGGCGTCTTCTGGGCGCCGCAGCCCAGCTCCAGGATCTTCGTCTCGGCCATGGCTCCTATTCTAACAAACCTGCGCCAAGCGCGGGGTCTGCGGGGCCGGCCGGCGCTCGGGCAGGCCGCCTTCAGCCGCGGGATCCCAGCCCTTGATGCTCCAGCGCAGGATGCGTCCCAGGTAGGCGAAGTTCACGGCCGCTGCGTAGGGCAGGCCGCGTGCGCCCAAGGGCCGCAGGGCCTGGCGCCAGAGCCGGCGCAGGATGCGCCAGGGCTGGTAGAACTCGCGGGTGAGCCAGTCATGGCCCGCCTGCAGGGACTCGGCGGTCATGCGCCGCGGCTGGAAGACCACGTGATGGTAGTCGTAGTGGGCCCAGTTGCGGTCCAGGATGCGGCTCGCCATCTCCTTGAAGAAGCGCGTGCCGGGCAGGGGCGTCAGGACCGAGACCTGGATCATGTCGATCTCAAGTTCGTCGAGCAGGCGCAGGGTCTTGGCGAAGACCCCCGGACCGTCCGCGTCGAAGCCCAGCACCACGCCGGCTTCCACCGCGATGCCGTTCTGGTGCAGGATCCGGATGCGCGAGCGGTACTCTTCCACTTGATTGAAGCCTTTGTCCACGCTCTCCAGGGCCCGGTCCGAGAAGGTCTCCAGCCCGACGAAGACTCCCACGCAGCCGGATTCGGCGGCCAGGCGGATGAGCTCCGGGTCGTCCGTGGACTTGAGCGTGACCTGGCTGACCCAGTGCTTGCGCAGGGGGGCCAGCGCCCGGAACAGGGCCTTGGCGTACTCCGGCTCCGCCGCCAGGGAGTCGTCCACGAGCAGGAAGAACCGCTCGGGGAGGGCCGCGACCTCGGCCGCCACCTCTTCCGCGGGTCGGCGCCTCTGGGCCGCGCCGTTGAAGGCCGAGACCGAGCAGAAGGCGCAGGTGTGCGGGCAGCCCCGCGTGGCCTGCACGGCCTGGACCGTGGCGTAGCTGGTGGTGGCAGCAGCTCCCGGAGCGGCCGGCGCAGTCCCTTGAGGCTGTGCGGGGCCGGGGCTTGGTAGATCCCGCGCAGGCGCCGGTTGCGGGCGTCTTCCAGGACCTTCTCCCAGACGCCTTCGACCTCGCCGCTCACCACAGCGTCGGCGTGGGCCAGGGCCTCCTGGGGCCGGAAGGTGGGATGCATGCCGCCCAGGACCACGGGGATGCCCCTGGCGCGGAAAGCGTCGGCCAGCTCGTAGGCGCGCGGCGCCACCGCGGTCATGGCCGTGATGCCCACCAGGTCGAAGTCATCGTCCCAGGGCACGTCGTCGACCTGCTCGTCGATGACCCGGATCGTGTGCCCCTTCGGGGTGGCGGCAGCCACAGTGAGCAGGCTCAGCAAGGAGAAGCGGAAGGTCTTGCCGTTGCAGAGCCAGGTCCGCCCTACGTTGCGCCAGCGCCCGCTAGACGGTGCGATGAGCAGGATTCTCATGGCATGCCTCCTTGTCATAGGGTTATACGGAGACTTTCAGGGCGACGAAAGGGTGCAGGTGGAGGAAGAGACCGGTCCGCCCGGAGCCGCAATCACCCCCGCCGGCTCCGGCACCGCAGCCGGCAGGAGGGGCTCCGCGGCGGGAGCGGCGTCGGGCGCCGCCGGGGCGAGCGGCGGGGTCGCGGCGGCCCGGACTTCGACCATGGCCGCGGCCAGGGCGGGGGCGAGCATGGACCTGCTGTCGCGGGCCTGGCTGGTCAACAGCCAGGCTGCGCCGGCGATCAGGGCGCAGGACATGAGCGCAGTCTTATGCCTCATCGGAGTCCTCCTTGCCCGTGAACCTGACGTAGAGGTACGAAGACGCCACGAGCAGAGCGCCCAGCAGGGTGTAGCTGAGCACCCGGTAGGGCAGCTCCAGCCCGGTCAGGTCCACGAACAAAGCCTTGGCCACGCAGAGCCCCGCCAAGCCCAGGCCGGGCCAGCGCAGCGCCCGGCGCCGCAGGACCAGGCCGCCGAAGAGATAGGCACTGGCCAGGCCGGTCCACGCCAAGGTCATGTAGGCTCCGTCGGCCTGCTTGGCGATGTAGAGGGCGGGCAGGACCAGGCTCAGCAGGGCGAAGAGCTGCTGGCTCCCCGCCTCCTGCCGCCATTCCTGCGCGTCCGCGGCCCAAGGCAGCCAGGTCAAGGGCAGGAGCCATGAGACGGCGGTGACCCAGAAGACGAGGGCCGCGGCGCGGCCCTCCAGGGCCGAGCTTCCGGCCGGGAAGAGCAGGTAGGACCAGGTCCCGCAGACCGCGGCCGCCAGCAGGAAGAGGATGGCCTGCCGCCTCAGGCCGGCCGCCACGGGCCTGGCCTGCGGCAGGCGCGAGCGGCCAGCGGCGAGCAGGGCCAGTGCTGAGCCGCCCATGAGGGGTAGGCGCAGCTGCGGCCGGCTCTCCAAGGCGAAACCACGGGCCGCCACCGCGCTCATGAGCCAGGTCTGCGCGCCGCGCCAGCCGGCGTATTCCAGGCCCAGGAACTTCCCTTCCGGCGCCTCCCGGCCGAAGACCGCCGTGGCATAGCAGAGCGCGGCGGAGCCGGTGACCAGGCGGGAGGGGCTCAGCACGCCGAGCCAAGCCGGGTCGGCTCCATAGTCTATACAGAAGCAGTAGAGGCCGGCCGCAGTCTCGACCAGCAGAGCGTGGTCGAGCAGGAAGCCCGGGCCGAACTGGGCCGCGCCCCATTCCAGGAGCATGCCCAGGGCGAAGAGTGCTGCGGCGAAGGCCGCGGGGGAGAGGCAGGTCCAGGCTCCCAGCAGGAGGGCGGCCAGGCCCCCGTAGGCCCACGACCGGGTCAACCTCTGGTCCTCCAGGGGCGCGCCGCTGCGCAGGATGGCGAGGGCATAGGCGGAGGCTCCGAGATAGGTCAAGGAGAGCGCCACGGGAGCGCGCATCGACAGGCCCAGCGGCTGCTGGATGAGCGCATGCAGGAATCCCAGGGCCAGCATGGCCAGGCCGTATCTCTCGAAGGACCTGCGGTCGAGCCACAGGCCGAGTGACCCCAGGAGGCCGGGCGCCAGGGCCAAGCCCCAGGCGCGCTGAGGCAGGCTGGGCAGGGCGAAGACTCCGGCGGCCAGCGCCGCCGTGCCGAGCAGGGCCTGGACGTGGCTCAGGGCGGTGTCCGGCGCCGCGCCGCCGCGCGCCGCAGAGAGGCCGGTGAGCACCGCGGCCAGGGCCAGGAGGCCCGCCGCGGCCTGCCCGGCCCCGAAGGCGTGGACCTGGCCGTAGAAGGTGACGGCGTAGAGCATGGCGCTGAAGGACAGGGCGGCGTCGACCCAGGGCTCGGGCCGGTCCTCCCGGCGGACGGGGGTGAGCAAGGCGTAGGCGGCGTGGACCACGGCGGCCGCGGCCGCGCTGCGCCAGAAGTCAGCCCCGGCGCTGCCGTGGAGCACGGGGAGGTAGTTGAGGTAGAAGCCGGCGAGGTTGACGGCGGCGACCTCGGGGCTGTCCATGGGGCGGACGAGGGATGCCCCGGCCAGGGCCAGCACCGCGCAGACCGTGACGGTCTGCACCCCCAGATGCGTGAGGGCGAAGACGAAGTAGGCGGTCCCGAAGGCGAACACGGTCAGGAGGCGCGAGCGGGTGTTCAGGCTGTGGCCGATCATGGCGGCGGCCGTCGCGCAGAGGAGCATGACCTCCAGGCCGGTGGAGGCGATGACCCGGGAGGCGGGCAGGTAGTGGGCCGCGAAGACCGTGTAGTAGACGAGTATCCAGCCGCCGCCGATCAAGGGGAGGCTGAAGGCCGCGCGGTCGGGTCTGCGGATGAGGCATTCACCTAGGGAGACCAAGGCCAGGCCCGAGACCAGCCCGATGGCGAGCTTGCCTGCGGGGCTGGCGAGGCCGTGGGTGTATTTCAGGAAGAAGGCGCCGCCCAGCACGATGAGGAGCATGCCCACATAGTTGAGGAGCTTCTCGCCGATGAGGCGTTCGGCCCCGCCTTTCCGAGCCGCGTCCATCCAGGCTTCGGAGAGGCCGGCGATGGCGCCGCTCAGCGCGGGTCTCTTGGTCGTCTCCATGGCATGCCTCCTTGTTATTGGTTTATATATGAACTAATAGACACGAAAAAACGCTCAGCCCTGGGGAGACCCCCGGCGCAGGCGGCGGCGCAACGCCTCCAGGATCCGGCACAGGACGGCCCGGTCCGCGGGGGGGATGGCGCCGGCGAGCTCCTCGACGTGGCGCATGTAGACCTTCTCGGCTTCGACCAGGATCTTGAACCCTTTCGGGGTCAGACGCACGCGCTTGACCCGGCGGTCCTCGGGGTCCGCCGCGCGCTCCACGAGCTTGGCGGCTTCCATGCGGTCTAGGAGCCCGGTGACGTTGGAGCGGTTGACCACGAGCATGCGCCCCAGCGACTGGTGGTCCGGGCCGGGCTCGCGGGACTGGTAGCGCAGGAGCATGAGGATGTTGAGCTGGGAGCGGGTGAGGCCGAAGCGGGCCAGCAGGCGGTCGGCCTCCTTCTCCAGCATCTGGGCCGCGAGCACGACGCTGAGCAGGAGCTCATGATCCTCGGACACGATCTTGTGGGGGAGTCCCAGCTCGTCCTTGAGTCCCATGGCACCCTCTCTGTTGCTACATGAATTGTACACTACTAAACTAATATTGTCAAGACCCACGGGGGCCTACTTGGTATCATTCATATGATGGGTCGCATCCTGGGACTGCCCCTGCTGAGGGATCACCATTCGCACGTCTCCCTTTACGCGGCGCTGGAGGGGTGTCCCACCCTCCTGGGCCTTTCTAAGGAAGAGGCGCTGAGGCTCCTGCGAGCCCTGCCGGGGGAGGGGCTCTCCATCGTCCTGGGCTGGTACAGCGCCAAGCTGAGCTTCACGCCGCAGGAGCTGTCCTCCCTGCCGCCGGTCGTCATCCTCAACAATAGTCTGCACGGGATGCTGCTTTCGGTCCGGGCCAAGGAAAGGCTGCGGCCCACGGACCCGGAGCTGGTGGAGCGGCATGCGGAGGTGGAGTGGTGTGAGCGGCATCTGGCCGAGGTGCTGACGCTCTACAGCCGGTTGGCCAGCCCTTCGGTCGTGAAGATGGCGGCCTTGACGCGGCGTCTGGAGGCAGCGGGCGTGGGCGCGGCGGAGGACATGCTCATTCTGGACGAGCGGTCTTTGGATGTGGTCGGGAGGGACACGCTCTGCTGGGCTGACCCGGGGATATGGCAAGGCATGAGCGCGAAGGGGCGCTGCAGGGTGCACGGCTTCAAGCTGTTCCTGGACGGGGCGCTGGCCATGCGCACCGCGGCGCTGAGCGAGCCGTATCTGCAGGGGGGGGACGGCCTGCTCCTCTATGGGGACAAGGCGCTGGAGGAGAAGCTGGCGGGTCTGGTCCCGCACCAGAAGCCGGTCGCCATCCACGCCATAGGCGGCCGGGCCATTTCCCAGGCATTGGCTGTCCTTGAGAAGCTGCGGCTGCCGTGCGTGCGGCTCGAGCATGCGCAGTTCATCGACGAGGCCCAGGCGCGCCGGGCCAAAGACCTGGGTCTGGTCTTGTGCATGCAGCCGAACTTCAGCGTGGAGAGCCGGGACTACGCGGACCGGCTCCCGGAGAGCCACCTGCACAGCCTCAATCCCTTCCGCATGCTCATCGACACGGTCGGCTTCCAGCCGGGCCGGGACCTGCTCTTCGGCTCGGATGGGATGCCGCACGGCGCCGAGGCCGCGTGGCAATGGGGGTTGTTCCCTCTGCACGAGGGGCAGAGGCTCTCTTCCGAGGAGCTGTCCCTGGGCTACGGCCCGTCCGCGCCCGGGACCGGGGCGTTCCAGCTCTCGATCGATGAGGGCCGCCGGCTGGTCAAGACGGTCAGCCGCCGTGATAGGTCTTGAACAGGCTGGTCAGCAGCAGGAACTGCGCCGCGTGCGCGCCGGTCGGCAGCGAGACCGCGATGCGCGAGCGGTAGGCCGCGAGCTTCTCGCAGAGTTCCCGCGCCGCCGCCTCTTCCATGGTGCGCACCCGCGCCAGGTCCAGCACCAGCCGGCCCCGGGTCTGCTCCAGGTGCGCCTTGAGGCGCGCGGAGAGCTCCGCGCCGTGGGCGTGCCGCAGGATGCCGTCGAGGCGGACCAGCAGCTCACGGCGCGACGGTGCCGCGTAGGCGCGCAGGCTCAGGCCCTCCCACTTCTGGCCGAACCTCTCGTTGAGCCAGGCCGGGGCGAAGCCCTCGGGCGGCAGGCGGTAGGCGTGGCGCTCGAGCTTCGGATGCTGGAAGGCGTTGAGGCGCAGCTTGAGCCCGGTCCAGAGCGCCAGGCCGGCCGCGGCCCAGGCCAGGAGCCTCTCGGAGGCGGTCGGCCGCCCGAACTCGGCGTGCACGCGGCGCCGCAACGCGGCCACCCAGCGCCGCGAAGATGAGTTCGGGCCGAAGAGCTCTCCGGCCAGAAAGATCGGGTAGGCCTTGCGCAGCTCCTCCGCGAAGCGCGCGGCCTTGAGCCGCAGGAACGGCTGGGGCGAGTCCTTGTGCGCGAGCCAGCCGCGCAGCATGGTGTCGGCCACGCGGTAGATGGACGGGCCCAGCCGCGCGAACTCGGTCTTGAAGCAGCGGTCCTGGGCGCCCTCGATCTGCGCGGCCGACATGGTCGGGTGGCTGGTCAGGGACTCGAAGCCGCTGGCGTCGTGCCAGTACCGGGCCGGGTCCTGGGCGTAGTGCTCGCGCAGGGTGCCGCCGGCCTTGACCCGCTCGTAGAGCGGGGTGCCGGGGTTGGGGTTGTAGATCATGAACTGCGAGAGGTCGGGGCGCAGGGCCAGGAGCCCGGCCAGCTCCGAATCGATGACCGCGGGGGACTGGTAGTCGAAGCCCACGATCATGGAGGCGAGTATGGTGATGCCGTTGTCGTGGAGGCCGCGGAAGATCTCCTCGGGGGATCGGCCCACGCGCTTGTCGTAGCCGGAGCGCGTCCCTTCGTAGCCGATCCAGACCCCGTCGATGCCCATGGCGAGCAGCTCCTGGGGCTCGTAGAGGCTCAACGCCTTCATGCTGGCGAAGACGAAGATGGAGAGGGCCTTGCCCCCGGCCGCGACCAGGTCGCGGAACTCCAGGGCCCGCCGCCGGTCGAGGAGGAACTCCTCGTCGAGTATGGTGAACTGCGCCGCGGGGTTGATGGCCAGGTGCTCCTGGACCACCGCGTAGACCTGCGCGCCGGTCTCGAGCAGGGGCAGGTGCTGGCGCTTGAAGAAATGCGAAGTGGAGCAGAAATCGCAGCCGTTGGGGCAGCCCAGGCCGGCGAAGATCATCCCGGTGTAGGAGACGGTCTGGGAGAAGACCTTCAGGCGGCTCTCCGTGACGGGGTGCTTGTGGCGCGCCAGCGGCGGCTGGCCGAGCAGTCCGCGCATGAAGGCCACGCCCTCGCCGCGGCAGACGTGGTCAGCGTAGGGGGCCAGGGCCTCTTCGGGCAGAACCGTGCCGTAGCCGCCCAGGACGATCTGGCTCTGCGGGGCGTGCTCGCGCACGAGCCGGGCCAGCTCCTTCATCTTGTGGTAGGTGACGACGATGAAGGAGATGCCCACGTAGTCATAGCCTTTCTTCAGCTCCCGGATGAACTCCTCTTTAGAGGGATAGTGCAGCACGACGGTCGGGTTCTCCAGGTTCTCGGCGATGTAGTCGAGCGAGAACTGCTTGTGGACGGCGCGCGGGGAGAACATGCCCTGGGCGCGGGTGACCTGCGCGTGCAGGAGCTCGTAGCCGACGCTCTCGGCGTCGCCGTAGGCGGTGCCCAACGGCCGCGCCACGCTGGTCAGCAGGAGTCTGGGTTCCATTCTCATACCCCATTGTAACAACTCTGCGAGTCTTCATATCATTGCAGGAGCATGTGCGGCATCTGCGGCATCGTCTATAAGGACGGCACTTCCCCGGACCAGGGACGGCTCAAGGCCGCCAACGACCGGCTCACCCACCGCGGCCCGGACGACGAGGGATTCTATATCGACGGCCCGGCAGGCCTGGGCATGCGGCGCCTGGCCATCATCGACCTCAACACCGGCCACCAGCCCATCTCCTCGGCGGACGGCCGCTGCACCATCGTCTTCAACGGCGAGATCTACAACTTCCTGGAGCTGCGCGAAGAGCTCGAGTCCCAGGGCTATGTCTTCCGCACCAAGACCGACACGGAGGCCATACTCGCCCTCTACGAGAGGCTGGGCACCGGCTGCGTCAAGCGCCTGCGCGGCATGTTCGCCATCGCCATCTGGGACAAGAGCGAGCAGAGCCTCTTCATCGCCCGCGACCGCATCGGCAAGAAGCCCTTGGTGTACACGGAGCAGGGGGGCTTCCTCGCCTTCGCCTCGGAGTTGCGCTCCCTCTTCGTCTGGCCGGGCGTGCCGCGCGAAGTCGACCCCGAGGCCATAGACCTCTTCCTCTCCCTCCAGTACATCCCTTCTCCCAAGACCATCTACAGCGGGGTCAAGAAGCTGCCCCCGGGGCACTTCCTCCTCCACCGCAAGGGGAAGACCGTGGTCGAACGCTACTGGGACATCCCCGTGGGCCAGCCCCCCATCACCGCGGACGTGGAGGAGGCCAAGCGCATCGTGGTGGACAAGCTGCGCGAGGCCGTGCGCCTGCGCCTCATCTCGGACGTGCCCCTGGGAGCCTTCCTCTCCGGGGGGGTCGATTCCTCGATCATCGTAGCCCTGATGGCCGAGATGTCCTCCCAGCCGGTCAAGACCTTCTCCATCGGCTTCGACGAGGCCGAGTTCTCGGAGCTTCGTTTCGCCAAGGAGGTCGCCCGGCGCTACGGCTGCGAGCACACCGAGTTCGTGGTCAAGCCCGAGATGGCCGACGTGCTGCCCAAGCTCGCCTGGCATTACGGCGAGCCTTACGCCGACCCTTCAGCCTTGCCTTCCTATTACGTGGCTCGCGAGACCCGGCGCTTCGTCACCGTGGCCCTCAACGGCGACGGCGGCGACGAGAACTTCGCCGGCTACGTGCGCTACTTCGCCATGAAGCTGGCCCGCTATTTCGACCTCATGCCCGGCCCGGCGCGCTCGGCGCTGCGCTCCGGCGCGGAACTCCTGCCCGACTGGCGCGCGCCCTACGGCTTCTCCTGGCGCCTCAAGCGCTTCCTGCGCTCCGCCCTCTTCACCGACCTGCCCCGGCGTCATCTCAAGATGATCTGCTACTTCACGGAGGAGGATAAGGAGGGCTTCTACTCTCCCGATTTCGCGGCCCGGCTCGGCGCGGCCCGGGGCGCGGCCCAAGGCTACATGGAGAGGGCTTTCGCCGCCTGCCCGGACGAGGACTTCGTCAACCGCATGCTCTACGTGGACTTCAAGACCTATCTCCCGGAATGCCTCATGGCCAAGATGGACATCGCGGCCATGGCCAATTCCCTGGAGGGGCGCTCGCCCTTCCTGGACCACGAGTTCGTGGAGACCGTCTTCCGCATGCCCGGGGATTGGAAGCTCCGGGGCCTGCGCGGCCACAAGTGGCTCCTCAAGGAGGCTTTCCGCGACAAGCTCCCGCCCCTCATCTTCAACCGGGGCAAGATGGGTTTCGGCATACCCCTGGGCTCATGGTTCCGCGGCCCGCTCAAGGACTACTGGGCCGACCATGCGCTCGGAGCCAAGGCCTTGGCGCGGGGGTATTTCCAGGAGGCGGCCCTGCGGCGCCTCTGGGACGAGCACCAGAGCGGGCGGCGGGACCACGGCTACCGCCTCTGGGCCCTGCTCATGCTGGAACTCTGGCATGAGGCCTGTCTCGAGAAGGGACAATAGGGGCTCGGCCATGGACGGATCCCTGGAACTGACGGTCCTCCTCCCGGCCCGCGATGAGGGGGCGCACCTGGCCCAGGTCCTCACCGACGTCCGCGCCGCCGCGGCCCGACTCACCGGCTCTTTCGAGATCCTCGTGGTGGACGGGGGCTCCCGCGACCAGACGGTGTCCGCGGCCGAGACCGCCGGGGCGCGCGTCCTGCGTCAGCGCGGGCGGGGCTACGGGCAGGCCGTCCGCGAGGGCCTCGACGCGGCGCGCGGGCGCTGGGTCCTGGCCATGGACGCGGACGGCTCCCACCCCGTGCGCTACTTCGCCGACCTCTGGGAACGGCGGGGAGACTGCGAACTGGTCATCGCTTCGCGCTTCGTGCCGGGCGGGGCGGCCCGCATGTCCTGGTATCGCTACGGACTGAGCCGCCTCCTCAATGCGGTGACCCGACGGGTCCTGGATTGGACCATCCACGATTCTTCGAGCGGCCTGCGCCTCTACCGGCGCGAGGCGGCGGCGGGCCTGCCCCTGCGGGCCGAGGATTTCTCGGTCCAGCAGGAGGTCCTGGCGCATATCCTGGGCCGCGGCGGCCGGGCCGTCGAGGTCCCTTTCCTCTATGAGCCGCGCCTGAGCGGAGAGTCCAAGGCTGACGTGGCCCTTCTGGCGAGGCGCTATCTGGCCATGCTGGCCCGCCTGCGGGGCATGCGCGGCGGCTGGGCCGGCCCGGCCGCTCTTGTCGCTGCGCTGGCCCTGGGCCTGATCGCGGGCCTCATGGGCATCTCCTGGGGTCTGCCGGGGCCCCAGCGTTGGCGGGCCTTCCCCGAAGCCATGCGCAGGGACCCGGAGTCGGCACGCCGGCTCAAGGAAAGCTGGCAGAGGCTCTACGAAGGGATCGAGAAGACGCACCGCGAGGTCAAGGGCGAAGAGCCTGTGACCCGCGTGCAGGGAGTCGAGGAGATCCGGCCGGGCTGGAACTGGCCGCCGGACAAGCTCGTCAACTCCTACCGATCCTTGCTCATGCGCTCGGAGAACCCGGACGAGCAGAAGCTCTTCGTCATGCTCTCCCGGATGCGGCCCTGGCGCATGGAGTTCCAGCCGCTCTACCTGCACTACGGCGGCGGCTTCATCTATCCGCTGGGCGTCTTCCTGGCCGCGGCCAAGCTCCTGGGCGCGGCGATGCTGGTCCCCGACCTGGCCCATTACCTGCTCCATCCGGAAGACATGGCGCGGCTCTACTTGCTAGGGCGCCTGTTCGTGCTCCTGTTCCAACTGGGAGCGCTCTGGGTCCTTTACGACCTGGGCCGGCGGCTCTCCGGCCCGCTGACAGGTTTCTGCGCCGCGGCATTCTACACCTTGATGCCGTTGTTCGTCGGCCAGAGCCATACGGGCAAGCCGCATCCCTATTCCGCGTTCTGGGCCCTGGCCGCGGCGCGCGGCCTGTTCCTGGCTTTCGAGAGCGGGGCGCGGCGTCAGTATGTGTTCGCCGGCCTGTGCCTGGGCATGGCGGCCGGGGCCAACTCCTCCTTCGCCTGCCTGGCTTTCCTGCCCCTGCTGGTCTGGCTCCTGAGGCGCCAGGAGCGGCCCGGCGGCTGGCGCGACGCGCTGCTGGCCATGGCCGCGGCCGGCGGAGTCTACGCCGCGACCAATCCTTACGTCTTCATAGCCACGCGGGACTACCTCTGGGAGACCACGGTCTATCCGGGCAGCGTGCGCGACTTCAGCGGCAACCTCGCGTCCCTGCTGGGGCCCTGGTCCTGGGCCGGTCTGGGGCCGGGGCTTTACCTTGCCTGTGCCGCGGGGTTCTTCGTGGCGCTCCTGCGTCCGGACCCGAAGCGGCGCATGCTGGCCCTGTCTCTGGCCTGCGGCTTCGGGGTCTTATGGCTGTTCCTGGCTAAGTTCTGGGGATTCCTCAGCCCCTCAGGCCTGCGCTTCTTCATGCCCTTCTATGCCTTGGCCGGCCTTCTGGCCGCCGACTGCGTCTGCTCGCTCCGGAACCGTTGGGTCAAGACCTTGATCCTGATGCTCGTCTTCGTCGACTGCGGCCTGCGCTCCTGGGTCTATCTGCGCAACTTCCAGCTCGACGCGGGCCCGCGCTCCACGCGGGAGCAGGCCGCGGACTGGATCGAGGCCAACATCCCCGCGGGAGCGACCGTGGGCCTGCCCCGCTATCCTCAGCCCGCCCATACTCCGCCGTTCCGCTATGACCGCCACCGCCTGCTCATCTTCGAAAAGCCGGAGCTCCTCAAGCCGGCGCAACGTCCTGAGTTCCTGGTGACCGACGCTGCCAATCGGGCCGTACTCGGCTCTTTGACCGGAGCGGGCGGGTATCAGCTCATCCAGGGATTCCAGAGCTATCGCGCCGGCTGGGCGGATGTCCAGGACGATGATTTCCCCAACGCCGGCTTCTTCATCTACCAGAAGCAGAAGCCACCCCGGTGACTCCACGCAAAGCCCTGCTCAGCCGGGAAGTCCGGGAGAACTTCGGCGCAGCGGTCCTGTTCGGCGTCGCGGTCCTGGCCCTGGCGGGACAGCTCGGCCAATGGGCGGCTGAGCCAGCGGGCTGGGGCTGCGGGTCCGGCGATTCCCACGCCGCGCAGGGCGAGGCGCTCATCCACGGCCTGCCCGACGGACAGGTCGCGCAGAGCATGCCCGGCGCCAGCGTGCCCAACGCCCTGCTCTGCGGCCATGCCGGCTTCGCGGTCCAGGTCGCGGCTCGCGGCCTGGGCCTGCTGGCCGCCGCGACCCTGGTCTTCGTCCTGGGTTGCCTGCTCCATTCGCCGCTGTGCGGCGGCCTGGTCGCGTTGGGATTCGCCCTCTCTCCAGCGCCGCCCCTTTATTGGGACCGCTGGCTCTACACCCTCCATGTCCTGCTCGTGGCCGGGGCCCTGGCTTGGCGCGCCCAAGCCCCGTCTTTCGGCCGCAGCCTCATCCTGGGCCTCGCGATCGGCATGAGCCTGTTCGTGCTCTCGCCCCTGTTCCTCCTGCCCCTGGTCCTGCTCTTCGAGGTCTGGCGGCAGAAGGGCGGCGGCCGTCCGGCGCAGGGGCTGGCGGTATGCCTCGCCCCGCTCCTGTTCCTGCTGCCTTGGGCGCTGATGAACCATCGCCTGGGCCACGGCTGGGTGTTCCTGGAGGCGGGCCGAGCCCGGGCGAACATCATCACCGGCGCTCTGGGTTTCGTGTCCACCGGGCAGACCGTCTGGAACGTGCTGCTGCCTGGCCGAGGGGGCGGAGACGGCGCCCTCGGCTGGGCCGTCTCCGAGGTGCTGAGCCGTCCCGGGGAATACCTGCCGGCCTGCGCGCGGAGGCTGGCCCTGGCGCTCTCCTACCATCCCATCCTGTGGGCCGGCGGCTTGGCCGCGCTCTGTCTCGGCTGGCGGCGCGACGGGCTCAGGCAGCTCGGCTGGCTGGCGCTTTACTTCCTCGGCATCCATTGCCTCATGCCAGTGGAGGAGCGCTACTTCGAGCCGCTGGTGCCGGTGCTCATGACCATGTCTGCCTGGGCGGTCCTTTCCCGGTTGCCGGCCGCAGCCCCCGCCGGGGGCCAGCGCGCGGCCGCGGCGGCGCTGGCTGGGGTCGGCGCGCTGCTGCTGGCCGTGCAGGTCTACGCGCAGGGACTGGTCCTCGCTTATCCTGCCCGGGCAGCCGGGCCCGACGCTTTTGGACGGGAGCTGGCGCGGCGCCCCGGCGAGGCTTGGCTGTGGTACGAGCACGGCCGCCGGCGCCTCGGCCGGGGAGAGGGCGGCGGGGCCGCCGAGGACCTGGGACGGGCCCTGGCGCTGTCGCCCCGGTGGGCGGAGCCGCGCCTGCCCTACCTCTGGGCGCGGATGCTCGGCCGCGGTCCGGGGACGGAGTTCTGGGCGCGCCTGGCGCCGGAGACCGGCGACCCGCTCGCCGCGGTGCAGGGCTACGCGGTGCGCGTCCTGCACGGCCTCGACAACGGCCGCGTCCCGGCGGCGCGTGAGGCGCGGGAACTCATGCGGGACCGGATCGCCGGCCTGGCGGCGTTCACGCGGGAAGCCGACCGGGCGCGTCTAGAGAGGCTGCGGGCCGATTGGGCGAGGTTCGAGTCGGAACGCCTGGAGGAGGCCGCCGTCCTGTGGCCCGAGGCCCGGCGGGCGGAGCTCTTGAAGCGGGCTCGTCCGCTCCTCGCCGAGCCGCCTCTGGCGCCGGCGCGCCGGGCCGGGCTGTGGTTGGGCGAGGCGCAGCGCTCCGCGCGCGCCGGCCTGCGCGAGGGGGCCCTGGTATCCCTGGAGGCGGCGCGGCGCCTGGGGCTGGCCCCGGCGCAGAGGCTGACTTGCGCGCGCCTGCTGCTGAGCCTCGGGGAATACGCGCGGGCGGCGCAGGTCCTGAGCCGTTCCGGGCCGCCGGCTCCCGCCGAACTCGACCTCCTCATGGAAGCGGCCCGGGCCGCCCGGGCCCAAGGCCAGGCGGTCCTGGCCGAGCAGATCCTGGATCTCTGCGACCGGGGGGCCGTCTCCGTCCCGCGGGCCCTCGCCGCGGCTGGGCTCTATCGGGACTGGGGCCGGCCAGCGGACGGAGTCGCGCTCCTGCGGCGGGCCTTGGCCGGGCATCCCCGCGACGCCAGGCTACTGCTGGAGCTCGGCGCGGCCGAGGCGCGGACCGGACAGAGAGCGCAGGCTCGGGAGGCTCTGGCCGCCCTCGAGCGCCTCGACCTCGATGGGTCTCAGGCGTGCCGGGCGGCGCGCCTGGCCGTGGACCTCCGGGCCGCGGCCGCGGGCATGCTCGGGCGCGCCATGAAGAAGGGGCGCTGCGATGCGGGGCTGCTCCTGGACGCGGCCGCGGCGGCCCGGGACGCGGGCCGGCGGGCCGAAGGGCTGGAGGCCTTGAGGCTGACGGCCGGCATTGCGCTCACTCCGGAGCAGATCCTCTCGGCTGCCAGGCTCCATGTCGAACTGGGCGGACCGGCCCGCGCGGGGCGGGTGGAATCGGATGCGGAGGAGCGGTGGCGCGCGGCCATCGCGCATCAGCGTCTGGGCGAATACCCGCAGGCTCTGACGCTCCTGGACCGCCTGGTCCGCGAGCAGCCCGGCGGGGCGCGCTGGCTCGGCGATCGCGGCGTGCTCCACCTGCTTATGGGGAAGCGCGAGGCGGGAGTGCGCGACCTCCAGAAAGCCATCGCGCTGGACCCCGGCTTCCTGTCGCCTTACCTGAGCCTGGGGGGGCTCTATGAGTCCGAGGGACGGCGGCAAGACGCCCTGAGGCTCTACGAGGCGGCTCTGGCGCGGACCGTCCCTGCCGGGGCGCCCGCAGACCGGGGGCTCCAGGAGCGCATCCGTTCCGAGAGGAGACGGCTCCTCGCTGAGCCTCAACGGTAGGCGGCGGGTTCTCGGCTTCGCCGAGATGCGCTATAATGGACAGCGTCATGAAGGTCACCGTCCTCATGCCGGTCTACAACGAGCGCTGGACCCTGCGCGAGATCATGCGCCGGGTCTACGAGCAGAGCGCCCTGCTGCACGAGGTGGTGGCCGTGGACGACGGCTCCACGGACGGCAGCGCCGCGCGCCTCAAGGAGCTCGAGGCCCGCTACGCCGCGCACAAGGTCCCTCTGCGCGTCGTCTACAAGGGGAAGAACGAGGGCAAGGGCGCGGCGCTCAAGGCCGGGCTGGCCGCGGTGACCGGCGACGTGGTCATCATCCAGGACGCGGACCTGGAGTACAACCCCAAGGATTACGCCACGCTGCTGGCCCCGCTGGCCGACGGCCGGGCCGACGTGGTCTACGGCAGCCGCTTCCTGGGAGGCACCGCCCGCCGGGTGCTGCTGTTCTGGCATTCCGTGGCCAACCAGATTCTCACCGTCTTTTGCAACCTCTTCTCCGACCTCAACCTGACCGACGTCTGGACCTGCTACAAGGTCTTCCCCGCGGCCATGCTGCGGCGCCTGGACCTCTTCTCCCGGGGCTTCGGCTTCGAGCCCGAGGTGACCATCAAGATCTCCCGGCTGGGCTGCCGCATCTACGAGGTCCCCATCGGCTACGAGGGGCGCACCGAGGAGGAGGGCAAGAAGATCGGGTTCAAGGACGCGGTCACCGGCACCTTGGCCATGCTCCGGGCCTGGCTGTCCTCGGGCGAGGGGCACCGGACCCACGGAGAGGCCACCTTGCGCATCATGGCCAAGGCCGGCCGCTACAACAAGTTCCTCTTCGAGCGGATCGAGCCCTACCTGGGCCGCGAGGTCATCGAGGTCGGGGCCGGAACGGGCAACATCTCGCGCAACCTCCTGGACCGCGACCGGCTGGTCCTCAGCGACGCGGACGCCGGCTACGTGGAGATGCTGCAGAGGACTTACAAGGATTGGGGCTACGTGAAGACCATGGCCCTGGACCTGGCCCGCCCGCAGGCGCTCCCCGCGGAGCTGGCCGGGAACTTCGACAGCGTGGTCAGCTTCCAGGTCCTCGAGCACATCCAGGACGACGCCGCGGCGCTCGACGCCATGCGGCGGCTGCTCAAGACCGGGGGGAGGGCCCTGCTGATGCTGCCCGCGCACCAGTCCCTCTTCGGCACCCTGGACCGGGAGCTCGGCCACTTCCGCCGCTACGACGAGGCCGGACTGCGCGCCAAGCTCGCGGCCGCGGGCCTCGAGGTCGAGGTCCTGCGCTTCTTCAACCCCGTGGCCGTGCCCGGCTGGTGGCTCAACGGCCGCGTGCTCAGGCGCCGCCTCATCCCGGACTTCCAGCTGGCGGTCTTCGAGAGCCTCCACTTCCTGGTGCGCTGGCTGGCGCGCTGGGACATCCGCTTCGGGCTGGTGATCTTCGCGGTCGCCCGCAAGAAGGCGTGAGCCGCGGCCCGCGGCCGGCCGCGTGGCTCTGGGCCGCCCTGGCGGCGGCCGCGCTGATCCGTCTGGCGGGCATCCAGTGGGGCCTGCCCGCCTTGTTCAACGCGGACGAGCCCCATGTCGTCAACCTCGCGGTCTCCTTCGGAGGCGGCTCCCTGAGACCCTACGCCTTCAAGTACCCCAGCCTCTGGCCCTACTTCCTGGCCGCCTGCTACGGCGTCTACTTCCTGGTCTGGTCCGTCATGGGCCTGCGGCACAGCGTGGCCGACTTCGTGGGGCTCTACGCCTGGCATCCCGAGGGCTTCTATCTCATCGGCCGGTCCCTCTCCGCCGGCTTCTCCCTGGCGGCGCTCTACTGGCTCTGGCGCGTCGAGAAGGATGAGGGGCGTATCCCGTGGGCGGCCCTGATGCTGGCCTTCGCTCCGGTGGCCAACGAAGCGGCGCATTCGTGCAAGCCGGACATGCTCATGTTCTTCTTCGCCTGCGCGGCCTGGCGCTTCGCCCTGCGGCTGCAGCGGGAGGGGGGGCGCGGGGACTTCCTCATCTGCGGCGCCATGCTCGGGCTGGCTTCTTCCTCCCAGTTCACGGCCCTGCCCGCGGCGCTGCTCCTGCCCCTGGCCTGGGGCCTGGCGCCGCGCCGCGCGCTGCTGCGCTGGCTCCTCGAGGGCTCGGCCGCCGCCGTCCTGGCCTTCTTCGCTGTCTCTCCCTACATCCTCCTGGATTGGCGCAACTTCTGGTTCTGGACCGGCATGCGCGCCCCCGCGGCTTTGGCCGTGATGGGGGATTGGAGCCGCTGGGACGTGCTGCGCCAGGTGCTCTCCAACCTGTGGGGGTTCGCCGGGACCTGGTCCGCGGCCGGCGTCGCGGCCCTGCTGGGGCTCGGCGTGCTCCTGCGGGAGCAGCCGCGCCGCGCCGCCCTGCTGGGGCTGCCGGTGCTGACCTATGTTCTGGTCCTGGCCGCCAACCCGGACGGCGGCTGGCCGCGCTATCTTCTGGCAATCCTGCCCGGCTGGGCCCTGCTCGCCTCGGAGGGCCTGGCCCTGTGCGCGCGCCGCGCCGCGCCTTGGGGGCTTCCCCTGGCCGCGGCCCTGGCCTTGGGGCCCGGGTTCGCGCAATGCGCCCTGCAGGACCGCGACATGCGCCTGCCCGACACCCGCCAGCTCTCCCGCGCCTGGTTCCTGGAGCATGTGCCGCAGGGCTCCACGCTGATATTGGATCAAGCCAACGCTTCCCCCGACCTGGCCATGACGCGCGAGCAGATCGAGGAGCTGGCGCGGCGGACCGAGGCCGCGGGCTCGCCCAGGGCGAAGCTCTATAAAGGCATGGCGCGGTCGCATCCGGGGGGAGGCTACCGGATCTACCGCATCCTGCGCTCGGCGCGCGACCTGGGGACGTTCCATCCCGGGCAGGTGGAGCTCTCCCAGGCCGACTCCCCCGTGGTGGACCTGCGCCCGGGTCTCCCGGCCGCGCGCACTGTCAAGGCCGGCTGGGTCGTGGTCTCGAGCTTCGGGGCCTGGCCCGGGCGCGCCTCGGAGCTGAACGGCTTCTTCCAGGAGCTTCCCAAGAAGGCCAGACTGGAGGCCGAGTTCTCCCCCGTCCCGGGAAAGCTGGCCGGGCCGCGCCTGCGCGTCTACCGCCTGGCGGATTAGGGCCTGACGGTCGGGGTCAGCGGCCGAGCCGGCAGCCGGGCCTCAGGGGTTCAGGGCGGGGCGTCCGCGGGAGGATTCGAGGCGGACGATGCGCTGGTCGTGGTCCTGCAGGCGGAGCTGGACTTCGGTGAGGATGCTGCCGTGCAGGGTCACGCCCCGGTTGTCGGCCTAGACGACCTTGGAGTCCACGGCGCCGATCTTGGCGTCTCGACCAACTCACCTGGCCGCATGTCCTGCAGGCGATCGGCTGCGCTGTCATGGCGGCTCGGGCCTGCCCGGCGGGTCATCTGGTCCCGGGCTTGCTCCCGGCGGGACTGAAGCGCAGGCTCATCAGATAGGGGGATGTCTTTCCGGCTTCCATGAGCGTGACCGTCTGGCGCTGGAAGATGCGGGCCTGCTCGGAGTCCCGTTCGCCCGAGATGACCTCGTCGGCCAGGTTGGCGGCCAGGAAGTTGAGCTGCTCGCTGGCGGAGCAGACGGAGAGCTCGTTGCGGGCGCGATTGGCCTCCACCCGGGCGTCGAAGCGCGCCAGTTCCCCGAATTTGTCCAGGGGGACCCGGTAGTCGACCGCCTGCTGCAGGAGGTCGTCTTCGCTCAGGCAGGACCGGCCGCGGGGGGCCTGCCGATGGACCACGGTCCTCTTCCACGGACGGTTCTCCCGCCAGACCAGGGCGTCCTGGCCGAACTCGTCGGGCTCCCCGTAGGTGGCGATCGTGATGAGCGCGAGGACGCGTGATTTCTCGGGCCACCGCGCGATGATGGAGTCCACGGTGTCCAGGGTGGCGACCGGGTCCGCCCGCACCGCGGCCCGGGATCCGGCGTCCGCCTCGGCGGGAGCCAGGAAGTCGGCTCCCTGGATCCCGGAGGCCGGAGGGAGCAGCGCCGCGGCCAGGACCGCCGCCAGCATTCTCTTGTAGGTATCCATGGGCTCCTCCCGCACTCCCCGTGCCTGCGCTCCGTCGCCGCTGTGATGATAGTATCTCCCGTCGGGGTCAGGAAATGGTCAAGGGCCCGCTCAGCGACGAGCGGGGCCGCCCCTCCCGGCTGGAGCACTGCCTTCCTCGGGCAGGGCCTTCTCCAGGAGCGCCTTGAGGCGCGCCGGCTCGGTCACGCCGGTCGACCTGGCCACCTCGCGGCCGCCTCTATAGACGATGACGGTGGATAGGTTGGCCACTCCCAGGCGGCTGGCCAAGGCGTCCGACCTGTCGAAGTCTACGACGAAGCCGACGACTCCCGCGAAGCGGGGCCGCTTGAGCAGCGTCCCGAGGGCCGCCTTCTGCTGGCGACAGGTCGGACACCAGTCGGCGTGGAAGTCCAAGACCACGACCTTGCCGGCCTGCTTGGCCTCGGCGAAGGCGTCGGCGTCGAAGCTCATCCACTCCCCTGCCGCGGCAGGCAGCGCCAGGGCCAGGAAGAATCCGGCGAGCAGCGTCGTGCCAGCGGTCATATGCGTCCCTCCTGCCCCCCCGTCCCCATCAGTGGTACGCGATTTGAGGTCTTTCGGATTCATGTCTGATACCCTTCTCTTCGACCATGCATCCGGACGGCGGCTGCGCGCGTACCATGGATGGGAAGCCTGAGGCTGATGAAGCCGCCGGGCTGCTCCGGCGCATAGCCGGGGAGCGCGACCCAGAGGCCTTCGCGAGGCTCTATGACCTCCACGCCCCGCTCCTCTTCGGCCTCGTCATCCGGATCCTGGCGAACCGCGGCGACGCCGAGGACGTGTTGCAGGAGGTCTTCTTGCAGGTCTGGGACAAAGCCGCGGATTTCGACGCGGAGCGGGGCTCGGCGCGGACCTGGCTCGTCGTGCTGGCGCGCAGCCGCTGCCTCGACCGCCTGCGCCGCAAGGGGCGGCGCGAGGGCCGTGAACTGCCCCTGCGCGAGGGCGGCGCGGAGCCGGCCGAAGCCCCCGTCGGCACCGGCGGACTCGAGCTGAGCGAGGCCGGCCGGGCGGTGCGCCAGGCCTTGGCGGCGCTGCCCGAGCCGCAGCGCCGGGCCATCGCAGCCTCCTATTTCGACGGCCTGTCCCAGTCCGAGATCTCCCGCCAGACCGGGGAGCCGCTGGGCACGGTCAAGACGCGCATGCGCCTGGGTATGCTGAAGCTGATGGAACTGCTCGAGCCGTACCGCGACAGATGAACGAACCAGACCCGCTCGACCCGAAGTCCCTGGATCTGCCGGACTCGCGCGAGTTCGCCCAGACCGCGGCCCTGCTGGCCTTGGCCGCGGATCCGCTGGCTCCCCCCCCGGCGCTCAAGGCGCGCCTCCTGGCCGCCATACGGCCCGAGCCTGAGCCGCGCCGCGCGCGGCTGGGGTGGCTGCTGCCCGCCGCGGCCCTGGCCGCCCTGCTGCTGGCCCCGGTCCTGAAGCCGGCCCGCGCGCCGGCCGCGAGGCTGGTCTCGGCGCAGGGGGCGATTTCCATCGCGGGCCGCGCCGCGGCCGCGGGCGCGCCCCTGCGCGTCGGCGAGACCGTCGCGGTGGAGCCCGGAGGCGAGGCTCTGGTCCAGGTCGGCGGCGGCGCCGCGGTCCGCCTGACCCATGGCGGCCGCGCCGTGCTCAGGCGCGCCGGCTCGGACATCGAGGTCGGCCTGCTCGCCGGCTGGGCGCTCAGCGCCGTAGCCCCGGGCCGTCCCTACGCCGTGGTCACCGCGCACGGGCGCATCGCGGCCTTGGGCACCGTGTTCCTGGTGCGCGCCGGGCCCCGGCGCGACTATGTCTGCATCTGCCGCGGGCGCCTCCGGCTGACCGGCGGGTTCGGCGAGGCCGAGCTCGCCGCCGAGGGTCACCGCGACGTGTTCATCTCCGACGACGCGCCGCCGGTCCCGGCCGCAGGCCCCCTGGACGGCCACACGGACGCGGACATCGCCGCGGCGACGGCCGCGCTGTCGAGACCGTGAATCCGATCCGCCGCCCGCGGCGTAATCATGGCGGGACAGGGGAGGACAGCCATGATCGAGAGAGCCGCCGCGAGCCTCTTGCTCCTCCTGGCCCTTCCGGCCGCGGGAGCGGGCGGGGCCGAGCCCCCGAGGCTCGAGAAGGCCACCTTCGCCGGGGGCTGCTTCTGGTGCATGCAGGCGCCGTTCGACCGCCTGCCCGGGGTCGTGGAGACCAGCGTGGGCTACACCGGAGGACAAAAAGCCGCCCCCACCTACGAAGAGGTGTCCTCGGGCCGGACCGGCCACGCCGAGGCGGTGGAGATCCACTTCGACCCGGCCCGGATCGGCTACGGGCAGCTCCTGGACACGTTCTGGAGGAGCATCGACCCGACGCAGAGCCAGGGCCAGTTCGTCGACCGCGGCTCGCAGTACCGCACCGCGGTCTTCTATCACGGCGAGGAGCAGAAGCGGCGGGCCCTGGACTCCAAGGCGGCGCTCGCCAAGTCGGGCCGCTTCGACGGCCCCATCGTGACCGAGATCGTGCCGGCGGCCCGGTTCTGGCGCGCCGAGGAGTACCATCAGAAGTACTATCTGAAGGCTCGGCGGGACTATGAGCGATATCGTACGGGTTCGGGACGCGACGACTACCTGAAGAAGACCTGGGGCGAGGCGGCCGCGCCGGTCGCCGAGACCGACTCCGAGTGGCGCAAGATCCTGAGCCCGGATCAGTTCTACATCCTGCGCAAGCGCGGCACCGAGCGGCCGTTCAGCGGGGAATACGTGCACCACGCGGAGCCGGGAATCTACCTCTGCGCCGCGGACGGCCACGCGCTGTTCGCCTCCGAGCAGAAATTCGACTCGGGGACGGGCTGGCCCAGCTTCTGGGCGCCGATCCGGCCGGCCGCGGTCGTGACGGCGGAGGATGCCGGCTTCTTCACTCGGCGCACCGAGGTGCTCTGCCCGGTCTGCGGCGGCCATCTCGGCCACGTGTTCGACGACGGACCGTCTCCCACCGGCAAGCGCTACTGCATCAACTCCGCGGCCCTCAGGTTCCAGCCCGGGCCCCGGGAGCCCGCCGCGCGACGCCCATGACCCTCCCCCTGCTCGCCGTGGCCGCCGGCCTCGCCCTTCCCGCGGGCGCCATGGCGCCGCCCTCCTCGGCGGTGAGCATCGCGCCGCGGACCTCCTTGGTGGGCTTCGGCAGCGTCTCGGGAGACGGCCTGGGGATCAGCATCCTCTCGCGCCGCATCGAGCGGGAGAGTCTGCGCTCGGGCTCCTCGGCCGCCCCCAATCCCGACCGGCAGCGGCAGCTGAGCTGGCGCAGCACCCTCCTGCTGGACTATCGCGTGGCGCGGCGCACCACGCTGATCCTGGCGGTCCCGCATGTCTACAACTCCGCCGCCTCCGACGTCCTGCCCCGCCAGACGGTCAACTCCCTGGGAGACATCGCCCTCTACGGCAAGTACGCCTTCTACCAGGACCGCAGCGTGCGGCCCACGCGGGAGCTCAGCGGCCTGGCCGGCGTCAAGCTCCCCTCGGGCTCCGCGGAGCTGCGCGACGCGGCCGGCAACCGGCTCGACGCCCCCCTGCAGCCCGGCTCGGGGAGCACGGACTTCATCGTCGGGGCGGCCGCGTCCTGGGGGCTGCCGCTGGCCACGGTCTACGGCGACTTCACCTACAAGTACAACACCCGGACCGCCTACACTTTCGGGGATTCCTGGGGGGGCAATTTGGGCGCCGCCGCGCCCTTGAAGCCGGCGCCGTGGCTGAGCCTCACCGGCGAGGTCAACGTCGAATCCTACGAGCGCGACCATTCCCTGGAGGCCGGCAGCGCCGCCGTTCTGCCCGGCGGCGCGGTGCGCGACACAGGCGGGCAGTACGTCTTCCTGACGCCGGGCATCCTGGTGCGCCCCATGAAGGGCCTGGCCGTGAGCCTGGGCGTCCAGCTCCCGGTCTATCAGCATCTCAACGGCACGCAGCTCGCCTCCGGGCCCAACCTCAACCTGGGCCTCTACACCAGGCTCGGCGGCCGCTGACCTTGGACCGCCGGCCCGGGAAAATGGTAGAAATTTCCCAGAAACGGGCGCAGTTAGGCCCGCGCCAAATTCGACCGATTGCCAGCCCCCGAGGGGGCGGGCAATCGGAATGCGCGAGGCACGACAGAAGGGGCCAGCCGGCCGGGGGACTCCAAGCCGAGGCCGCAGTTGCGTGTGGTCGAGTGCTTCCGCAGGCATATCGAGAGCGGCATCCATCCTGGCCCGGGGCGTGGAGTTCTTTCTCAGACGCAGATGCGGGAGGGGAGCCCGGCCAACATCTCCTTTGTCCAGCGGTTCGGCAGCCGCTTGCATCAGCGCATCCATAGCCGGCGCGGCTGTAGCGCCGCAGGCGTCCGACGCGCCGGCGGGCGTCAGCGCGGGGACGCGGCCCCCTCCGGGAAGCTGCGCGCCCAGGAGCGCAGGCGCGCCGCGAGTCCGGGCAGCAGGCGGTCTCCCCGGCGCATCAGCAGGCGGTGGCTGCTCCAGGTCCCGGCCGGGACCCACTGCGGCGCGAGCCGGGCGGCCAGGTCCGGGCTGCGCAGGATGAGCAGGCGCGCCCCCTCGTCCTGCAGGCGGCGGCCGGCCGGGTCCTCGCGGTCCCAGACCACGCGCAGGGGGAAAGCCAGGGCTCGGAAGACGACGGGATCGTCGCTGAACTCTCCGGCCTGGAAGGAGCCCCAGGTCTCGACCACCACCGAGTCCGAGGGGGCGAAGCCTCCCTGGGAGTACTCCAGCAGGAGGCCGGCCAAGCGCCGGTTCGGCGGCCCAGGGTTGTGGGCGGGAGGACGGCGGTCCAGGCCCAAGCGCAGGGAGACGGTGCAGGCCGTCACGAAGACCGCGGCCGCGGCCTTCATGCCGGTGCGGCGCAGGAGGGCGCCCAGCAGGGGCGCCAGGCAGGCCAGCAGGAGGAGCTGGAACACGGCCATATGTTCAGCGGCCACCGGATAGCCGTGCCAGGCCGCCAGGCAGGCGATGGCCAGCAGGGGCAGCCAGGCCAGGACCAGGAAATGACGCCCGAGGACTCCCCGGCGCATGACCCAAGCGCTGCCGCAGAGCACCGCCAGCCCGGCCAGGGACAGGGCCGCGGCCATCCCCTTCTCGAAGCGCAGGGGCGGACCCAGCAGGACCGCGGCGGCGAGTCGTTCGAGGCTGCGCCAGTTGAAGCTGCCGGCCGCGGCCTGGGCGGTGCGGGAGATGTCGGACAGGAAGGAGAGCGGACCGTGGGGTCCGCACCAGCCGTAGCCCAGCCAGACGGCCACGGGCAGCAGGACCAGCAGACTCAGGCGCGGCCGGGGCAGGGACCGCGAAAGGGCGGCCAGGCAGGCCGCGAAGGCCCAGCCCTCGAAGCGGGTCAGGGCCGCGGCCGAGAAGAAGAGCACGCACAGCAGTTGGCCGGCCAGAGAGTCGCGCTCCAGCCGGCGCAGGTGGAGGAAGGTGCCCCAGAGCACGCAGCAAGTAAACAGGGCGTCTGAGCGCGCATAGAGCCCGTTCTCCACGAAAGCCTGGGAAAGCCCGGCCAGCGCGAGGAGAGCCAGGTTCTCGACGCTGCGCCGGGGGTTGAGGGACTCGAGGATGCCCTGCAGGGCGCGCAGGCCGGCCAGGCACAGCGCGATGTTGAGCGCCACATGGCAGAGCAGGGGCCGGCGCAGCAGGCGCAGCAGGCTGCCGTCGAGGGCGAAGAAGAGGGGCAGCCAGCCGCGGTCGTTGCCGAAGAAGGATTCCCTCGCCCAGAGGCGGCAGAAATAGAGCTGTTCCGTGGAGTCCCAGTCGAGCAGGGGCAGGCCCTCTTGGCGCAGCCAGAGGTGCCATTGCAGCAGGAGCAGGATCAGACCGACCGCGGCCAAGCCCAGGCCCGCGACCAGGCCGGGGCCCAGCCGGAGGCTGCGGGGCCGGGTCAGGGTCTGCGGCAGTTCCATGGCGGGATACCCGCGGCCATTATAGCCCTTTGGCGGCCGCGCCGGCCGCATTCCTTGATGTGGGCTCGGGGCTATCGTAGAATAGCCAGGTCATGGACATGCGGCAGACGCTGACGGCGCGCCGCCAGATCTCCCTGCGGCCCGGGCTCGCCGCGGCCGCGGGCTTCCTCTGCCTCGCCCTCCTGGCCGTCCTGCTGGAATGGCGGCTCTGGCTGAGCAACGCTGGCATGCCCCTGCTCTCCTGGGAGGCCGCGGAGCGCCTGCTCATGAGCCTCCGCTGGTCGGAGCATCCCTTCCTTTGGAACGACCGCGGCTGGCTGCCCCTCTCCTTCGCGGTCCATGGGACCCTGCTGCGCCTGCTCGAACGGCCCTTGCTGGCGCCGGTCCTGCTCAACACCGCGCTCAACCTTGCCGGCCTCTGGGTCTACTGGCGGGTGGTCTCGCGCTTCGACGCCGGCGGCCTGCGGGGCCTGGCCCCGGTGGCTCTGTGCGGCCTCTCCCGGCTCAGCATCGAGAACGGCCTGTGCGCGGGGTCGGATCCCCTCTTCATCCTCTGCGTCTTCGCCGGGATCCACGGCTTCCTCCGTTGGGAGGAGACCGGTCGACTGCGCCACCAGGCCGCTTGCGCGGCTGCCGTGGCCGCGGCGTGCTGCACTCGGTACGAAGGCTGGGTCCTGGCCTTGTGCGTGATCGGCTTGGGCTGGAGCCGGCCGCGCGGCGCCTGGAACCTCCTCGTCCTGCTGCCACCCTTGGCCTGGATGTGGGGTTACTGGGCCGCTCCGTCCCACGACCCGCTGGCCTTCGTCCCATCCCTCGGACGCTACGGCCACCCCATGACCCACGGGCTCAACGGCGGCAACCTGGAGAAGTTCCTCTCCGCCGCGCTCCTGGGCTCTCCCGTGGATTTCTCGCGGCAGATCCCCGCCGCGCTGCCGCTGGTCGGGCTGGCGGTGTTCTGCGGCGGCCTGCTGCTGGGCCAGGAGGGACGGGCGGGTCCGACGTACCTGGTCCTGGCCGGGATCCCGGCTGCGGCCATGGCTTACCTGGCGGTCGTGCACCACTATCCGGTGGACGCGGCGCACATGGTGGTGTTCCACATGCTGGTCATGGCCTGCCTGGCCCGGCCCCTCGGCCGCCTTGGCCGCGCCGTGGGCATGCCGGCCGCCGCGCTGGCTCTGACCGCGGCGCAGAGCGTGGGCTTGGACCAGCAGCGCGAGGAGCTGCGGCCGGCCGTCTCCCAGACCCGCTTCGTCCGGCATGTGGCGCAGTTCGCCCTGCGCAACCTCCCCGCCGATGAAGCCCTCCTGATCGAGATCCGCACGCTCTGTCCGCACGGGGAGGCCTGCGACAACGCCATGCGGCTGCGCGCCTTGGCCTATCCCCGGCGCGTGCGCACCGACCGAGAGGACCTCTCCTACCGCTTCCGCCCGGAGGGCCGCGTCCTGCCCGAGCAGGCCTCTCTGTTCGACCTGCCCGCGCGGGAGCTCGAGGAGCGCTTGCGCGAGCTGCGGGTGCGCCTGATCGTGGCGAGGACGCCGGCCGCCGCCGCCCGGCTGCGGCCCGCCTGGGAGACGGCCGGAGTTTGGGGGCCGTACCGCGTCCTGCTGCGGCGCGGCGACCGGCTCCGGCCCGGCTGCGCGGCCTTGATCCAGACCCTGGAGCGGGCCTTCGCCGACGAGGCGGCCCGCGTCCGTTAGCCCAAAGAAAGTGCGTGTGGTCCTTGATTGAAGCGTTGCAGGACGGGGTTATTTCTCCTGCGGCTTAATTGCTAGAATGAGCGCTCCTTGGAGAGCGCGACCTGATGGCCGACCAGAAATCCGCCAAGAACCAGCGCCGGACCCCCGCCGCGGCCGCGGAGACCTTCGCGCACAAGGCCATCGTCTGGTGGCTCCCCATCCTCTACTGCCTCATCTCATCCCTGTTCTACCTGCGCACCTACGACTCGGCCCAGGTCAAGATCACGGTCATGCAGATGGGCGGCGCGGCCCTGCTGGCCCTGTGGCTGGCGCGGCTCCTGGAGGCCGGGCGCAAGGCCTTCAACAAGGACGACCTGGTGTGCCTCTCGCCGTTCCTGGCCTACCTGGCGGTCGGCGTCCTGTCCTTCCTCCACGCCCCTTACCACATGGCCAGCGTGGACTTCTTCCTGAGGCACTTCTTCTTCATGACCGCCGCCCTCATCGTCATCTACGAGTTCGAGGCCGGGGCCATGGACCGCCTCACCGACATCCTGGTCCTCACCGCCTGGATCGCGGTGGGCTACGGCTTCCTGCAGTGGATCGACATCAACTGGTTCCCGCACGGGCCGGGCAACGGCATCGACCCCTTCATCTGGCGCGGCGCCTTCGGCAAGCGCATCTTCTCCACCTACGGCAACCCCAACTTCTTCGCCGACTTCCTGGTCATCGTCTTCCCCATCCTGCTGACCCAGTACATCAAGACCCGGCGCCTCAGCCTCATCCCCCTGATGGGCATGCTGGTGGTGGACCTGTTGATGACCGGCACCAAGGGCGCCTGGCTGGGCTTCGCCCTGGTCATCCTGCTCTTCGGCGTCATCGCCTTCATCTACTTCCCCGTGGCCGTGGCCCGCTACCGCAAGGCCGTGCTTTCGGTGGTCGCGGTCGGGGTCCTGGGCTTCGTAGGCTACGTGGCCAAGGACCTGCAGGCGCGCGTCGTCTCCGTCAATTTCCGGCTCTTTACCTGGGAAGCGACCTGGGAGATGATCCAGACCCATCCCTGGATCGGGACGGGAGTGGGCAACTTCCCTCCCATCTACCCCGCTTTCCGCCGTCCGCCCATATTCCACATCGAGGGCAAGCACAACACGGAGACCGACCATTCCGAGGACGAATACCTCGAGCAGCTCTTCGACAACGGCATCCTGGGCTTCGGCGTGTTCATCTGGCTGGTCTTGAGCACATTGGTCGTGGGTCTGCGCTCCCTGGGGCAGCTGACGGTGCTGGCCTCGAACAAGGACGGCCGGGCGCCGCCGCGCGCCTACGACCTGGTCGGCTACATGATCGCCTTCATGGGCATGCTCGGCCACAACTGCTTCGATGTGAGCATGCGCTTCGTCTCCAGCGGGGTGTACCTCGGGCTCCTCTCCGGAGTGATCGTCAACCTCGCCCGCGGCAAGGCCCTTTACGAGCTCCACGAACTCCGGGGGGCCGCGCCCGCCCCGGCGCCGGAGCCGCCGCCCTCGTCCTGGAAGCTGCTCGGCGAGTTCCTCATCTGGCCGGCGCGCCTGGCGGCCTGGGGCGGCCTGGCCTACGCCGGCTTCCTGCTCTTCGCTGAGTTCGCCAAGCTGCAGGGGTCCGTCGGCCGCATGCCCATGGGCGGCGAGTTGCTGCAGTGGTGGCTGGCCTGGGGGGTCTTCGCGGCCAGCGTCCTGTCCCTGGGCGGGGTCTTCGTGTACCTCGTCTTCCTGTCGGAGAACCCGGTCGTGCCGCTGGTCATCGCCGGCATGCTCTTCCCCCTCTATCAGTTCTGGGGGTTCTTCAAGGCGGACGTGCACCACAACATCGCGATCTACTTCTCCAAGGAGCGGCGCTGGGACGACGCCCTGAACAACTATCTGACGGTCAAGAAGCTCAACCCAAATTTCGTGATGTCCATGTACTTCATGGGCAACGTCTACAACGACCGCTTCAACATGAACAAGGTCTACAACCCGGCCTGGGGGGACAAGGACAACGTGCCCCGGGACGACTACGAGCGCGCCCTGGACGCCTACGAGTACGTGCGCGGGCTCGCCCCCAACTACGTGCAGATGCACCACCAGGTCGGCAACCTGAACCTGCGCCGGGCGGAATGGGCCATGAACCAAGGGCGCGCGGAGGAGGCGGACCTCTTCCTCAAGAAGGCGCTCAAGCGCTACTACATGTACCAGGCCATCGACCCGGTCTTCGAGCCGAACTACTTCCGCATCGGCCAAGTCTACATGGTCTGGGCCCAGCGCGCCCAGGCGCAGGGCCGCCGGGACGAGGCCCGGGCCAACTTCGCCAAGGCCGTCGAGACCTACGAGATGCTCATCAACGCGCCCAGGTGCGTGGTGGACCGCAGTCTGCTCGACAAGGATTTCCTGCGCAAGAGCATCCTCTCCTACCAGACCTACGTCCAGGCGGGGGACGAGCCTCTCGCGCACAGGCATGAGTCCGCCGAGGCCTACACGAACCTGGCCAACGCCTACTTCATGCTGGAGAGGTGGAAAGATGCGGAGAAGGCCTACCAGCGGGCCCTGGCGCTCAAGCCCGACTTCGTGCAGGCCAGGACCAACCTGGCCGTGCTCTACCAGAAGATGCGCTTCGCGGGACAGCCGGCCCTGCCCCTGCCCGGCTTCCAGCCCGCCCCGGTCCGGCCGGGCTTCGAGATCATCCCTTCGAAGAAATGACGCCGGCGGCTTTCGGCCCGCAGGACATGCTCAAGCTCGCCCTCGACATCGAGGTCCGGGGCCGGGAGGTCTACGAGCGGCTCGAGAGCTCGGCCCGCGACGTGCAGGTCAAGGCGGTCTGGGCTTCCCTCAAGGCGCAGGAGTTCGAGCACTCCCGCGCCTTCGAGAGGCTCCTGCGCGCCGCGCAGTCGAGCCTTCCCGATGAATCCTCATCGGCCCAGGTCTCGCCCTATCTGCGCGCCCTCGCCGCCGGCCGCGTGTTCGAGGAGGAGCGGCTGAGCCGCGTCCTGGCCGCGGGCGTCCGGTCGGACCTCGAGGCCCTGGAGCTCGCGATCGGCATGGAGCGGGACACCATCCTCGCCTACCTCGCCTTCAAAGAGCATCTCCTTGGCGACTCCGGCCGGGTCCTGGAGCGGATCCTGGAGGAGGAGCGGCGCCATGTCGTCGCCCTCACGGAGCTGTGCGGCCGGATCGCGGACCGGTTCCCCGAGTCGCCGCCGGACCTGCCGACCGGGCTCTAGCGGGCCTTCCCGGACCGCCTGGGCTCGAGCCGGTAGAACCCGAAGCGCACGACGTCGTTGGGCACCCGCATGAAGCCATCGGGGACGTTGGGGAACGCCTCCTCGACGACGGGATCGAGGCGGAAGCCCTTCTCGACGGCGCGGCACTCGGGCCGGACCCCGTCCGGCGCGGGAGCCTCCTGCTGGGCGAAGGTCTGGCAGCTGAGCCCGGAATAGAAGAGACGGGGCTCCGGCGCGGCTTGGGGCGCCTGCAGGAACCGGGAGAGCTGGACCAGCGTCCGTCCGCCCAGCCACCAGGTGGGGAACTCGGTGGAGAGCGCGCGTCCCGCCATGAAGCGGTCCGGCATGACGATGGTGCGCGCTGCGGGCAGGGAGGGCAGGCTGCGGCGCAGGAAGCCGTACTCGAGCTGGGCGTTCTGGGCCTGCCGCGCCAAAGGGACGCGCGCCCAGGCTCCGGCGGACAGCAGGGCGGCCGATAGGACGAGGACGGTCCGGCGCCAGCGCCCGGGCGCCAGCGCCTCCAGCCCGGCGGCCCCGGCCCCGGCCAGCAGCATGGCCAGGGCGAAGGACGGGCTCTGCAGGCGCAGGCGCTCGAACTCCCCGTTGTTCTGCACGAGGATCTGCCAGGCGACTGCCGGGATGCCGGCCAGCAGCGGCAGGAGCGCCCAGTGCCGCGCCTTCCAGAGCTGCCAAGCTCCGGCGGCGAAGAGCAGCCACAGGAAGGGCGGCGTCCAGCGCCGGTCGAGGATGACGGCGTCGCCGGGGAGGGCGACGGGCGCCGAGGCCGGGAAAAGGCGCTGGACGGTCGACCCCGGGTCCCCTGCTAGCGTGCCCAGCAGGGAGAAGGCCCAGGGCCCGGCCAGGACCGCGAAGCACAGGGCGCCCGCGGCCGCGCCGCGCAGGACCTCGCCCCGCGGCCTCAAGGAGAGGGGGAGGCACAGGACCAGCAGGATGATCCAGCCGAGCATGTCCGGCCGGGTCTGCATCGAGGCGCCCAGGCAGGCGGCGGCGAGGATGTGGCGGGAGAGCCCGCCTTCGCGCAGGGCCGCTAGCCAGGCCCACAGGGAGCCCAGGGCCAGGACGGTCGCCAGAGGGTACATGTCCTCGGTCCCGCCCAGACGCCAGAGCGGAGGGAACAGGGCGCAGGCCAGCGCCGCGGCCCAGGGCCCGATGCCTGCGCCCAGCAGGAGCCGGCCGATGGGCACGAGCAGGACCGCTCCCAGCGCTCCCAGCGCCGCGTTGGCCGTGAAGACCGTGTCCGGCGAGCGGCCGAAGAGGGCCGTCAGGGGGTGGAAGAAGGCGCAGTAGCCGGCCCCCTTATAGAAGCAGCCTTCCAGGGTGAAGGCGGAGCGCAGGTATTCGTAGCCGTGGGCGTTGACATGCAGGACAGCCCAGGGCGACGCCCACAGGCGTCCGGCCAGCGCGGCCGCGAACACCGCCGCGGCCGCCCAGCCGTCCGTCCTCAGGCCGGCGCGTGCCCGCCAGAGCTCGCGGGCCCCGAGCGCCGCGATCGTCAGGAGGCCGGCCCAGATGAGGACGATCTGCGGCAGGACCGGGTCAGGCATTCCGGGTCCCCGACAGCAGTTCCACGGTGTCCGGGAAGCGGTCCATGTGGTACGGTCGGAAGCGGCTGGCCGCGGCGCGGAAGACGCGCCGGATGAGGGGCTTCTGCCCGTGCCCGAGCAGGCGGTAGAGGTGGAAGAGGAGGTGGGTGTGGTCGCGGTTCATGGCGCCGAAGGGCGCCACGTCCTGGATCGCGGCGGCCAGGGCCCGGGAGGAGCCGCGCACCTGGACCTGCTTGCGCGGCCAGGAGAGCCCGCCTTCCTCGTCGAAGGCTTCCGAGGTCTCCCCGGTCTTGCGGTCCGCGCAGGAGGCTTCCCAGCGCTCCTGGGCGTTGCCTGAGCGCAGGGACAGGCCGAAGCGCCCGGCCTGCCTGAAGAAGGGGGACTGGCGGTAGAGGGTGAAGGGGCTCACCGTGTACTGATCCACAACTCCCGCCATCTCCCGGATGAAGTCCGTGCTCTGGCGCAGGTCGGCCGAGGTCTCCGTGGGCAGGCCGCCGATGAGCTCGATGTGGTTCCAGATGCCCAGGGCGTGGGACCGGCGCAGGAGGCGCTCGACGCGCTCGCGCGCGACCCCTTTGTGGATGTAGCGCAGCAGGCGCGGGCTGGCGGTCTCCATGCCGAAGGTCAGGCGCACCGCCCCGGCCCGGCGCATCTTCTCCAGCAGGGAGTCGTCGAGCTCCCGGAAGTTGACGCAGTCGCTCCACTGCAGCCCCAGACGGGCGCGGATCATCCGGTCGCAGAGGCGCTCGGCCTCGTCGTAGTCGTTGTTGAAGTTGGCGTTGGTGAAATACACTCCGGTGACGCCGCGCGCGCGCAGGCGGCGCAGGTCCGCCACGATGCGCGCGCTGGCGTTGCGGTTGTCCGGGGCCGAGTTGTCGTTGGCGCAGAAGGCGCAGCCCGCGCGGCAGCTGGTGTCGAAGCGGTACATCACCACGAGCTGGGGCGGCCCCTGCCGCAGCCGGGCCCGGGCCGGCAGAGGCCCGTAGCGGGCGAGGAGCTGGTCCGGAGAGACGCGGTAGGGTTCCAGGGGATAGCCCGCGTAGTCCATGCCGCCGCAGCGCCGGTGCGCCAGCGGGGCCGCGTGCTCCCGGACGCGTCCGCCCTCCCGGGACAGGGTCTGGACCAGGGCCGCGTCCTTGCCGGAGAGGCGCTGCGCCAGACGCAGCAGCGGGAGCTCCCCCAGCGACCAGACGGCGTAGTCGAAGACGGGGTAGCGCTCCAGGATCTCGCGGTAGGCGCTGCGCGAGATGCCCTGGAAGCCCAGGACCACCGGGGCCTTCCAGCGCCGCTTGAGGGAGTGCGCGATGAGCGCGGCGGAATGCAGCACGAAGCGGTTGCTCATCATGTCCACCAGGCTGATGCCGTAGAGGCCGCAGGGCTCCGGTACCAGGGCGTCCCAGAACAGGTCCTGGATGCGGCGCAGGCGCGCGGCCGCGGCGCCGCCCGGCCGGCCCCGGATGAAGCGCAGCACCGCATCCTGATCGGTCAGGAGGGAGAAGTCCAGGCCTGGATTCTCCGTCCGCAGGCGCCGGTGGAAGAGAATGTCCCCGTCGTAGAGACGCACCGCGTGCCCGCGGCCGCGCAGGAAGGCCGCCAGGGCCGCCAGCGAGATGCTGGGCATGGGGAAGCACTCCTCGTGGCGGCGGTCCGCCGGCGGGTAGATGAGGCCGACCTTCATGGACGGCTCGGCGAGAGCGCGCAGCGCAAGCCGATCGTCTCGGCCCGGCCTTCAGGGAAGAACCAGTCCCGGCTGGCGGCGCGGCAGGCGGGGGCGGGGCTCGACCAGGACCCGCCGCGCGCCACGCGCATCTCGCCCGAGGGCGGGCCCTGGGGGGATTCCGTCGCGGCGCCCGCGTAGCCCTCGGCGTACCAGTCCGCCACCCACTGGGCGGCGTTGCCGCCCATGTCGTAGAGGCCGTAGGGGTTGGCCAGCTTCTCTGCGACCGGATGGGTGCGTCCTCCGGAGTCGTTGGAGAACCAGGCGTGGCTGCTCAGCCTGACCTCGCTGTCCCCGAAGGAGTACTTCGCCGCGGAGCCGGCCCGGGCAGCCTTCTCCCATTCGGCCTCGCTTGGCAGCCGCTTGCCCAGCCAGGCGCAGTAAGCCTGGGCCTCGTTCCAGTCCACCATCACCACCGGGTGACGGTCTCCGTTCCAGGCCGGCTGGGCCGGCATGCCGCGGCCCGTCGCCTGGGCGAAAGCGCGGAACTGGGCCACGGTCACCGGCTTGCGGTCGATATAGTAGGCCTCCAGGCGGACGGTCCGCCGCGGCCTTTCGGTGGGCTTGCCCTCCCCTTCCGGGGAGCCCATAGGGAACGGCCCGGCCGGGACGAGGGCCATGTCGCGCGCGCGCCGCTGCTGTTCCGGGACGGCGGGGCGGGCCTCGACGGCCACGACGCAGCCTCCGCAGGCGAGGCTCGGATGGTCTTTCTCCACGTCCCAGGCCGCGCGCTTCTCGCCGGAGCCGGAGACCCGGCCGACGTCCCCCTGCGCCGCGGTCGGGACGATCGGGAAGCTGCGCCCGCCGTCGTCGGAGACGGCGAGCCCGACCTCCAGGGCCTCGGAGCCCCGGGCGTCGAGCCGGTAGCTCACCTGCACCAGCCCTTGCTCGTCCTGGGAGAAGCGCACGTCGGAGACCTCGGCGGCCCGCGTCCACCCGGTCAGCAGCAGGGCCAGCATCGCGTGTGGCATGGCCGGCCCTCAGTAGTTGGGCTTGGCGCGCGAGGCCCGCGTGGCCCGGTCGAAGGCCCAGTCCCGGATGGCCTTGATCTGCTCGCTCATGGTCTTGGAGAGGGGCACGATCAGCCCGGCGTGGCGCTTGAGGTCGTCCGTGGTGACCTGGCGCTTCTCCTGCACCGCGTCGATGCGGGCGGAGATGATGAGCTGCTCGATCTCCGCGCCGGTCCAGCCCTGGGTGTGCACCAGGATGCGGTCGATCTCGATGCTCCTGGGGTCGACCCCGTTGAGGCCGAGGTGGATCGCGATGATGCTGCGGCGCTCCTCCTCGGTCGGGAGGTCGCAGAAGAAGACCTGGTCGAAGCGGCCCTTGCGGATGACCTCCGCGGGCAGGGCCTCGATGCGGTTGGCCGTGGCGGCCACGAAGACCAGCGGGGGCTTCTCCTGCATCCAGGTCAGGAACGCGGAGAACATGCGGGATTGGTTCGAGCCCTCGTCCTTGGGGCGGCTCAGGGCCGCCTCCATCTCGTCGATCCAGAGCACGGCCGGGGCCACGGCCTCAATGGTTTTTAGGGCCCGGTGGAACGCCGCCTCCGGGCTGCCGTAAAGGCCCGAGAAGACCAGGTTCATGTCCAAGCGGAACAGGGGCACCTTCCAGAGGCTGGCGATGGCCTTGGCCATCATGCTCTTGCCGCAGCCGCTGACGCCCATCATCAGCACGCCGCGGGGCACGGGCAGGCCCGACTTGACCGCGTCCTGGGTGAAGAGGGACCTGCGCTTGTCGGCCCACTCCTTGACGTTCTCCAGGCCGCCGACCCGGGCGATGTCGAAGGGCACCGCGATGTACTCCAGGAACCCCGACTTCTTGGCCAGGACCTTCTTCTCGGCGAAGACCTCGGCGAGCAGCTCCTTGGCGGAAGCGCCCTCACGGCCGAAGGCGCGGTGCATGACGTGCTCCGCTTCCTGAAGGGTCAGGCCGCGCAGGGCCATGGAGAGCTCGGGCTGCAGCTCCGGGGCGAGTTTGGCCCGGGGGTACTGCTTCTGGACCTGCAGGGCCTTCTGGATGAGCTCGTCCGGAGCCGGCATGTCGACCTGCACGAGGCAGAGCTCCTTCTCCAGGGTGGAAGGCAGGACGAGGTCCGGGGAGACGATGACGACGCAAGTCTGGCCGGTCTTGACGAAGGCGCGGTAGGCATCGCGCAGGGCCCGGACCACGCGCGGGTCGTCCATGAAGGCGGAGAGGTCCTTCATGACGTAGAACCCCTGCTGAGGGGAAGATATGATGGCCTCCAGGGCCCCGACGGGGCTGCGGGTGTCGTCGGCGGCCGTGCGGGGCGCCAGGCCCTGCACGCAGTCCCAGGTCGCCAGGGAGCCGCCCTTGAAGCATTCGGGCAGCAAGGCGCGCAGCGCCTCGATGACGCGGTCCTCTTCCGGGGTTTGGAGGTAGAGGATGGGATGGCGTCCGCGCAGAGCCTCGCGGATCTGTTCGACGAAGATGCTCATAGGATGGCCTCCGCGGTCATCATATCAAACTCCAAGACGGCGCAGGCCTTCGGCGGCCTCCGCCCGGCCCGGAAAGCGGCGCAAGACCTCCTCGTAGATGTCGCGTGCTTCGCGGGCGAGTCCGCACTCCTCGCAGACGCGGGCGTGCTCCAGGTAGAGCTCCGGCGCGTCGCCCAGGCCCACGGTGAGCTTGATGTGCTGGAAGAGCTGGCCCGCGCTCCCGATGTCCTTGAGCCTGCGGCAGGCCTCGAGGGCCAGGGCCAGTTCGGCGCGGCTCAGCGCCTCCAGGCGCTCCTCGCGCAGGGCGCGCAGCGCCGCCGCGTCCTCTCCCGCGTCCATGAGGGATTGCGCCAGGAGCGCCCGCTCCGCGTCCGGGACCGCGGCGAGGCCGATCTGTCCGATGCCCTCCAGCTCCTTGTGGCAGGCCACGAACAGGGCGTAGTCCGGGGCGTCGCGGGGCTGCTTCATGAGCACGAGCCCCAGAGCCGTCCCCGGGTCCTTGAGCTCGTGGAAGGCGCGGGCATAGGCCTGGTAGAACTGGGGGTGCTTGCGCGACCTGGCCACGGCCAGGAAGTCCGCGGCCCGGTTCGCGGCGCGGAACATGCCGGCCACGGCCCGGCAGTCGGCCGCGCTGCCCGCGGCTTTCTGAATGAGCGCGGGGGAGAGCAAGGACAGGGCTTCGTCATGGGCTCCGCGCCGGGAGAGCTCCGCGGCCAGGAGCAGGGTCTCCGCGTAGACCTCTCCCGCGGGCCGGCCGCCGCGCGCGGCGGCCGCCGCCTGCAGGGATTGCATCAGCACCTGTTCGCGGGGGCTGCGCGCCTGCTTGGCCTGCAGGAGCGCGGCTGCGACCTCCCAGGCCCCGAGCTTCAGGAAGGATCCGGCGTAGGCCGCGAGGAAGTCGTCCGGCCGGCCCTGGCAGCGGGCGAGGAACTCCGGCGTCCGGCGGGCCCGCAGGATGTAGTCCGCGGCGGCGTCGCGTTTGGCTTCGTCGGCCGCGCCGGCCAGGAGCGCCGCCTCGTCGTCCGGCCTGGGGGGCGGGGGAGCCGCGGCCTTGAGGCGCGCGGCCTCGGCGGCGCGGCGGGCGGCTTCGTCCCGGCGCTTCTTCCAGACGGAGGCGGCGATGGCGCCTCCCAGGACGAGGACGGCTCCCGCGGCATAGAGTCCGTAGGGGGGGGCGGGGGGCGGCGGCGCGGGGGGCGGCGCAGGGGCCGGCGCGGGCGCGGTGGAGACGGCGGCGGGCGCCGTCGATGAGGGGACGGCGGCCTGGGCTTGCCGGTATCTTGCCGCGGCCTGGCCGTCGATGGGTCCGGGGGCGCTGACCGCGCGCTGGACGGGGGGCTCTTCCTGGGCCCGGGCCGCCGCGGCCGAGAGGAGGAGCAGCGCGGCCGCGCCCGTCAGGAGAGTGGCCCTGGGCATGGTGCTGATGGTATCAAATTATGGGATTTCCCGTTTTTCAGTTCTCGGCAGGTGAAGCCGTTGACTTCCTGATGCGGGTGCAATACAATCTGGTATATGCCGGTCATAATATTGGCCGTCGATGACGAGCTCGTCATTCTTCAGCTCTTGAAGGATTACCTGGAGGGAGTGGGCTACAGCGTGCTCATCGCCAGCGACGGCTACAGCGCCATGACCATGTTCGCTCAAGGCAAGCCCCAGCTCGTCATCCTCGACTTCAACATGCCGGCGGGCACGGGGGGCGACGTGCTCCAGCGCATCCGGGGGCGGGCGGACGGCGGCATGGTGCCGGTGATCTTCCTGACCGCCGCCAACCTCATCGAGGTGCAGATGCAGGTGCTGCCCTCTCCTATCGTACGTTTCCTCAGCAAGCCCGTGAACTTCGCGGAGCTGGAGGCGGCCATCAAGGAGCTCCTGGGGCCGGCGGCGGTGCCCAAGCCGGCTCCTGCCGCCCCTCCCGCGGCTTATCCAGCGGGCTTCGTCCCGTCGCCGCCCCCTGCGTTCGACTCCGTGGACAAGGACCAGGGAGAGACCACGGTCCTGGACCTCGACGCGGACGACACTCCGCCGGCCGGGCAGAAGTAGCCGGTCCGCGAAGGTCCCTCTTTTGCGATAATAGGGCCATGGACAAGTCCGAGGAGCTCCGCCGGCGCATCCTGGAACTGGTGGAGCAGTACGCCCGCGAGGCGCACGTCCCGCGGCCCTTCGTCCCCGGCCGGGACTTCGTCAACTACGGCGGCCGGGTGTTCGGGGCGGAGGAGCTGCGCGGCGCCACCGAGGCCGTCCTCGACTTCTTCCTCACCGCGGGCCGTTTCGCCCAGCGCTTCGAGTCGGATTTCGCCGCCTATTTCAAGGTCCCCGGAGCCTTCCTGGTGAATTCCGGCTCCTCCGCCAACCTGCTGGCCCTCGCCGCCCTGACCTCGCCCAAGCTGGGCGAGCGCCGGCTCAAGCCCGGCGACGAGGTCATTACCGTGGCCGCGGGCTTCCCCACCACCCTGGCCCCCATCATCCAGAACCGCCTCGTCCCGGTCCTGGTGGACGTGGGCGTCGGCGACTACACCGCCATCCCGGAGCGCATCGCCGGAGCCGTCGGCCCCAGGACCCGCGCCGTCATGATGGCGCACACCATGGGCAACCCCTTCGACCTCGACGCGGTCATGGCCGCGGTGAGGAAGCACGACCTCTGGCTCGTGGAGGACAACTGCGACTCCCTGGGCTCGACCTACCGGGGCCGGCTCACCGGGACCTTCGGCGCCCTCTCCACCTTCTCCTTCTATCCCGCCCACCATATCACCATGGGCGAGGGCGGCTGCGTCATCGCGGCCGGGGAGCGCGCCGAGGAGTTGGGACGCATCGTGCGCTCCCTGCGCGACTGGGGCCGCGACTGCTGGTGCGCGGGTGGGAAGAGCAACACCTGCGGCCAGCGCTTCTCCCAGCGCTTCGGGTCTTTGCCCCTGGGCTTCGACCACAAGTACGTCTACTCGCACGTCGGCTACAACCTCAAGCTCACCGACCTGCAGGCCGCCATCGGCTGCGCGCAGTGGCCCAAGCTCCCGGACTTCATCGCCCGGCGCAAGGCCAACTTCGCGTATCTGCGCAAGGCCCTGGCCCCCTACGAAGACCGCCTGGTCCTGCCCTTCGCCACGCCGGGCTCCGACCCGGCGTGGTTCGGCTTCGTGATCACGGTGCGCGAGGGCGCGGGCTTCTCGCGCAACGACCTGCAGAAGCACCTGGAGGAGCGCAAGGTCGAGACCCGCTCCCTCTTCGCCGGCAACCTGCTGCGCCACCCCGCCTTCCTCGACATCGAGCACCGGGTCTGCGGCGGCCTGGAGAATACCGAGCGCATCGCGGCGGGAACCTTTTTCGTGGGCGTGTATCCGGGCCTCGACCAGGCCCGCCTGGCCTATATGGCCGAGGCCTTCCGGGACTTCTTCAAGCGCTGAGCCGGCCCGGGGCTTTTTTTACGGGGCCTGCGGTCGGGGCCGGGCGGATTCGAGCGCCAAGATGCGCCGCTCGTGGTCGTCCGCCATGGTCTCGACCTTGATGAGGGTCTGGCCGCGGATGGCGTCGGCGCGGTTGTAATGAACGGCCTGTGCCGTGAACTCGTCGAAGGAACGCATAAGCTGGTCGATCTGGCTCTTGGTGGACATCGTCTCCCGGACTTCCTGCAGTCCGGTCTGGGTCCGGATGATCTCCAGGGCCAGGGTCTTGGAAGTCGAGTCTATCTTCGCGTCGAGCCTGGCGATATCGGTCTTGAGGCCGCCGATGTCGCCCTTCATTTCGGTGACGTCGATCTTCAGCCCGGCGATGTCGCCCTTCATTTCGGTGACGTCGATCTTCAGCCCGGCGATGTCGCCCTTTATCCCGGTGATGTCTCCCTTCATTCCGGTGATATCGGTCTTGACTCCGGAGATGTCTTCCTTCGTGGCCGGCAGGTCCTTCCTGTTCATGGCTCGCTCCTAATTGTAGCTGTTTGCCCTGATTCCTGGTAGGGCCTCAGGGCCTAGGCTTCAGGGGCCCTACTTATATATACGAGCGACCCTTGAAATAGTTCCACTTTCCGTCGGGATGCGGAACTTCTCTTCTCCCTGTTCGTATGTAGAGCATGGGGGAGTGGAGCGGGGGATTCCATTACCGGCCGCGGGAGCGGGTCAAGGGGCCGCTGTTCCGCGTGGTCCTGGACCACCTGGAGGAGTTCGCCATGCAGCTGGCCTGGCCGAGGGACTCCAAGCCGAGGCCTCAGCTCCGTGTGATCGAGAGGTTCCGCAAGTACGTCGAGTGCGGCATCCACCGCTTCGGGGTGGCGCGCTATCGCTGCCCGAAGTGCGGCGACGACGTGTTCGTGCTGTTCTCCTGCAAGATAAGGGGTCTTTGCCCTTCCTGCGACGCCAAGCGGGCGACGGTGACCATGGCCAACGCGGTGGACCGTCTCCTGCCTGAGCAGGGCTACCGGCAGTGGGTGCTGGTGGTGCCTAAGCGGCTGCGCTTCCTGATGGACATTCACTCGGAGCTGGCTGGGGAGGTCGCGACGATCTTGGCCCGAGGCGTGGAGCTTTTTCTCGAACGTCGGTGCGGGAAGGGCGCTCCGGCGAACATCTCTTTTGTCCAGCGGTTCGGCAACCGCTTGAACCTGCACCAGCACATCCATGCGGTCATCTCGGACGGGGTGTTCTTCAAGGAACCGGGGCTGTTCGGGGACGTGCTGGGCTTCAAGCCTGCGGCGCATCCGACCGAGGCTGAGGTCCTGGCCCTGACCGAGTCTTTGCGGCGTAAGGCTCTTAGGCGCTTCAGGAAGCTGGGCTATCTTTCCGTCTTTGAGGTGGAGAAGATGCTGTCCTGGCCGCATTCGGGGTTCTCGGTGCATGCTCTGGCTTACGCCCCGCCCGGGGACCGGGAGGGTCTGCAGCAGCTCCTTTACTATTGCGGCCGGCCGGCGCTGTCGGTGAAGAGTGTGTCTTACTACGCGAAACAGAACCGGGTGGTATACAGAACCGAGCCGCGCGGGGGGGAATCTTGGTCGCTGAGCATGGAGCCTGTGGAGTTCCTGCGCAAGTGGGCGCTCTTGGTGCCGCCGCCGAGGAAGAATCTGGTGCGGTATTACGGGGCTTTGGGGCCGAATTCTCCGCTCAGGGAACTGTTGGTGGACGCGGCGAGCAGGGGGACGGCGCGGGCTCGGCTTAGGGAGAAGAAAGAGGCTGCCTGCGCGGAGCTGCGCTCATGGGCGGCGTGTCTGGCGCGGGTCTTCGAGGTGTTCCCTTTGGTCTGTCCGAAGTGTTCGGTGGCTATGGTGCCTGTGGCTGTGATCATGAACGACCGGGAATTGGTCAGGTTGCTGACTTATTTGGATCTACCGACGGAGTTCCCGAGGATGCTGCCGGCGCGCAGCCGGCCGCCTGAGGTCTACGACTGCGCGCCGCCGGGAGATGATGGGTGCCAGATAGACCCGAACGTGGACTTATACGAAGGCATCAATCCTCCCGGCTCCGATGAGCCGGCGTAGAGCGGCCTTTGCTTGGAGGCTGATCCTGCCTGCCGCGACGGCGTTCTTTCCTGGCTGATTGTGTTATTATTCCGAGTGCCAGCCCCCTTGGGGGCTGGCAATCGGAATGCGCGAGGCACGACAGAAGGGACTAGCCGGCGGGGACGGACGAAGCGGGGTTGTTTCTCCTACGACTTGACGGCGTAGACTTCGATTGTGCCGCCCCGGCGCAAGAGAGCCTCCAGGACCGTGAGGAGCAGCGCCAGCCCCAGCAGGGGAAGCAGCAGGGCCAGGACCAGCAGGCAGGCCCAGGGATGCTCCCGCGCGGTCCCGCTGCGCGCGCTGGGCGCCTTGAGCAGGTCGTAGAGCAGGTTCTCCGGGAAGCCCAGGGCGTTGTAGAGGCTCTGCAGCCAGCCGAAAGGGTTCTGCTCCAGGGAGAAGTGGTCGCTCTGCACCACGCGGAAGGAGTGCCGCGCCAGCAGCGTCTCCAGGGCCCGCGTCCCGACGTGGGTGTAGTGGCGGGGCACGTCGAGGTGGAACCAGTGCCGGCCGAAGAGGCGCGCCTGCAGGCTCTCGGAGTTGGGCAGGGCCACGGCCAGCAGCCCGCCGGGCTTGAGGATGCGGCGAGCGCGCGCCAGGGCTTGGCCGGGGTCCGGGAAGTGCTCCAGCGTATGCCAGAAGACCACGGCCGCGAAGCGCTCCGCTTCGGCGGGGCAGTCGAGGAACCCGCCGGTGCGCACGTCGAGCCCCAGGCGGTTGCGGGCGTGCCAGGCCGCGGCCTCGTTGAGCTCCACGCCGCAGGCGGCGTAGCCCAGGGCGCGCAGGCCTTCCAGCATGATGCCCCGGCCGCAGCCCACGTCGAGCACGGCCCCGGGCGGCACGCGCCGGCGCAGGACGCGCGCCCGCCGGCGCCGGAACCAGCGGGTCAGCAGCTCGAAGAGGGCGTTGAAGCGCACGTTCTCCTTGCCGTAGTACGCTTCCGGGTACCAGCGGCCGATCTCGGTGGGCGGCACCGGCGGCGCCGTGAGGCCCAGGCCGCAGGTCCGGCAGCGCAGCACCTGGAACTCCCCGACGGAGAGACCCCGCTCGAGGCGTTCCCCGCCGCACGCGAGGCAGTTCATGCCCGCCTCTGCCTGCGCTCCCAGGCCTCAGCCAGCACTGCGGCGGAGAGAGCGATGAGCGGCAGCATCATGGGCAGGCGGTAGCGCACGATGGCCGAGACCAGGGCGTAGACGCCGGTCCCCAGCAGGAGCATGGCCGCATAGAGCCGGACGTCTCCGCTGCGGCGCCAGAACAGGACCAGTCCCAGCAGCCCCAGTGGGATGAGCCAGCCGTCCGAGAGCAGGCTCGCGGCTTTGATGAGCCTGTAGGAGTGCGGGTACTGCCGGGGGTAAGGATAGAAGCGCCAGAGCTTGACGGCCTGGCGCCCCGCATGGGCCAGGTACTCGCCGGGCCGGGCGCGGATGTGCTCCCGGGCCGCCTTCATGAACGCCTCCTGCTGGCGGCCGTCGTCCATCGGATAGTAGAGGAGCATGTCCTGGGCCGCGCTCCACTTCGGGTCGCCGCGCTCGAACTCGATCTCCCGGGCGGTGCCCCGGTACTCTTCGGGGACGATGAGGGCGGTGTAGAAGTTGAAGCCGGCCAGGGTGCTGCCGGGGATGAAGCGGCCGAAGACCGCGTAGTTGCGCAAGGTCCAGGCGCCGGGGAAGAGCGCCCAGGCGCTCAGGAGCAGGGCCGCGGCCAGGCGCGCCCGGCGCAGGGCCAGCCCGGCGATGGCGAGGGCCAGGGCCCCGGTGATGAGGAGCCACGACGAAAAAGTCACCGCGCACAGCCCGGAGACGAGCCCGGCCGCGAGGGCCGCGGCCGGACGCGGCTCGTCCAGGAACCGGACCATGAGGAGCAGGGCGGCCGCGACCAGGAAGCAGGCCAAAGACTCGCGCAGGAAATAGGCGCAGTAGTAGATCCCGTAGGGATAGAACGCCGTCACGGCCACGGCGATGAGCTGGGCGCTCTCCCCAGCCAGGCGCCTGGCGAGCAGGCCCACGAGCCAGCAGGTCGCCGCGCCCAGCAGGCACTGGGCGATGAGCACAGCGAAGGGATGGACGCCGCAGACCAGGTAGACCGCGGCGATGAAGAAGGGGAGCCCCGGCTCCCGGGCCGCGGTGGGCACGCCAGGCTCGCGGTCCGCCCCGGGAACCTGAGGGTGGAAGAAATAGTAGTTCCCGCGCGCGACGATCTGCCGGGCGATGGTCTCGTACTCGTCGTTGTTGAACTGCACGGCGCCCCGGGACCAGGCGTGCGATGCGTAGCCGGCGCGCAGGAGGAAGGCTGCGCCCAGGAGCAGCCCCCACAGGAGCGGGCGTCTGAGCGCCGGGTTCAGGACGCTCTCCGGCAGCCGTCGAACATGGGGATCTTCAGCAGTCCCTTAGACCAGAGCCAGTAAGTGGTCATGGACTTGAGCACGTTGAGGCCGTAGCTGACCACGTTGACCCCGCACTTCTCCTTGCCATAATAGGTCGGGATGGGCATCTCCACGATGCTCAGGCCCAGGATTTTGAACTGGATGATGATGTCCGTGTCGAAGTGGTAGTCGTTGGAGCAGAGCTCGAAGGGGACCTTGGCCAGCGCCGCGCAGCGGAAGACCCGGAAACCGGAGTGGAACTCGGTGAGCCGCATGCCCAGGATCCGGTTCTGGATGGCGGTGAGGAACTTGTTGCCCAGGAACTTGTAGAGCGGCATGCCGCCCGCCAGGGGCAGGCCCGCGATGCGCGAGCCGAAGACCATGTCCGCCTCGCCGTGCTCCAGGGGCTCCAACAGGTAGGGGATCTTCTCCGGGGCGTACTGGGCGTCGCCGTGCAGCATGACCACGATGTCGAAGCCGTTGTCTATGGCGTAGCGGTAGGCGAACTTCTGGCTGCCCCCGTAGCCGCGGTTGGTCTCGTTGCGGAAGACCTCCAGCTTGTCGAGGCCCTTGGCCTCCCGGTAGCCGATCCCGATGAGGTGGGTGTTGTCAGGGCTGGCGTTGTCCACCACGAAGATCTTGCGCACCTTCTCCTTGATCTCCGGCGGGATGCGGTCGAGGACCACGGGCAGGGTGTAGGCCGCGTTGTAGGCAGGGATGAAGATGGCGATCTTGAGGGGGTGGGGCTCAAGCATGCTGGCGGAACCTCGCGGAGAAGAGCGTCAGGGCCTGCGGCAGGTCTGGCGGCGCCTCGCCCAGGGCCGAACGGAGCTTGTCCGTGGTGAGGCCGCCCTTGAGCGGCCGCCGCGCTTTCTGTCCGAGCACGCGCGTGGGCACCCCCCGGATGAGGCCGGGGTCCAGGGACATGGCCCTGGCCAGGGCTGCGGCCAGTTCCGAGCGGGTCATCCAATCCCGGCCCACGACGTTGAAGACCCCGTCCCTGCCGGACTGGACCAGGCGCAGGCAGGCTTCGGCCAGGTACTCGGCCAAAGTCGGGTTGCACCACTGGTCGTCGGGGGCCTGGAAGGCCTGGCCGGCGCGCAGGCGCTCATGGACCTGCATGGCGAAGTTCTTGGTCCCCGGCGCCCAGCTGAACACGGCGGTGGTGCGCACGATGAGGGCGCCGTGAGGATAGGAATGGAGCAGGCGCTCCGCCTCGAGCTTGGCCTTGCCGTAGGCGCTGATGGGGCGGGGCGCGGCCTCCTCGCTGTAGGGGCCGGCCTCGCCGTCGAAGACGTAGTCGCTGGAGAAGAGCACGATGCGGGCGCGGCGCGGCGCGGCCGCCTCCAGGACGTGGCGCATGCCGCCGACGATGACGGCCTGCGCCTGCTCGGGGTGCTCCTCGCAGAAATCCACTCCGCCCGGGGCGTTCTGCGTCAGGAACACCAGGTCCGGAGCGACGGCATCGAGGCACCGGCGCACCGCGTCCCGGTCGCGGATGTCGAGCGGGAGGGAGCCGTCTTTGGGGCGGGAGCAGTGCGTCCCGGTCACGGAGACCCTGCGCTCGCGGAGCAGGGACGCGAGCGCGGCTCCCAGTTGGCCCGACGCGCCGACCACCAGGGCCTTCATCCGCCGCCCCGCTCGGCCGCGCCCACGGCCCAGTCATAGGGGATGTCCTTGGAGAAAGGATCGATCCGGACGATCTCGGCCGGGTTGTGCGCCACCGTGGCGCAGTTGGCCACGATGGCTGGGAAGGAGGATATCCCCTGGAAGCCGTTCCAGACCCCCGGCGGGACCGTGACCAGGGCGTAGCGGTCCTGGCCCGTGGCGACGACCTGCACCCGGCCGCGGGTGGGGGACTTGGGCCGCGCGTCGTAGAGCACCAGCTTGATCTGGCCGCTGACCACCGCGTAGTTGAGAGTCATCCGCTTGTGCATGTGCCAGCCCTTGACCACGCCCGGGTTGACCACGGAGAAGTAGATCTCGCCGAACCTCTCGAACCAGGGGTCGTCGCGGCGCAGCATGCGCATGACCTTGCCGCGCTCGTCGACGATCTGGCGCAGGGGCCGGACGGAGACGCCCTTGATCATCGGGCCAGCCGGCCGCGGTACCAGGAGATGGTCTCGCGCAGCCCCTCTGCGAGGGAGTATTCCGGCCGCCAGCCCAGGACGCGGGACGCCTTGGCGCTGGAGAGGTACTGGTGCCGGATCTCGCCGCGCGCCGTGGCCCTGATGTCCGGCTTGAGCCGGCTCCCCATGAGGCGGCTTATCGCCGCGACCAGGGCGAGCACGGTCAGGGGACGGTTGGGTCCGAAGTTGAAGCATCCTCCGGCCAGCCTCCTGGGCTCCAGGGCGTCGGCCAGGAGCAGGTAGGCGCGGGCCACGTCCTTGACGTAGACGTAATCGCGCTTGTCGCGGCCGTCGCTGCGCAGGACGGGCCTCTCCCCGCGCAGCAAAGACCGGATGGTGCCGGGGACGATACGGCTCCAGTGCAGGTCCCCTCCGCCGTAGACGTTGCCGCAGCGGGCCACGGCCACGGGCAGGCCGTAGGCGTGGAAATAGCTCTGGGCCAGCAGATCGCCGCAGCTCTTGGACACCTCGTAGGGCTGGCGCCCGGCCAGGGGCGCGTCTTCCCCGTAGGGCAGGCGGCTCTGCTCCCCGTAGGCCTTGTCGCTGGAGGCGAAGACGATGCGGCGCACCGCCTTCCCTTCGGCCCGGCAGGCTTCCAGGAGGTTGTAGGTGCCGCGGATGTTGGACTCGAAAGTCTCCAGGGGGTCTTCCCAGGCCGGCTCCACCAAGGTCTGGGCGGCGAGGTGGAAGACGGTGTCGGCTCCGCGCACGGCCTTCGCGACGGCCCTCCGGTCCTCCAGCCGTCCCAGGACGATCGCGCAGCGCCGCGCGTCGCCGTCGCGGAAGAAGGGCGAGGCGGGGTCGCGCTCCAGGACCAGGGCCGTGACCCGGACGCCCCGCGCCAGCAGGTCCTTGACCAGCCAGGAGCCGATGAAGCCCGCGGCGCCAGTGACCAGGACGCGGCGTCGCGCCCAGTCTCCCCTCAGCGGCCGCGAGGCTGCCATGGCGCCTTGCCGCTCCGCCAGAGGTCTTCGAGGAGCCGCAGATCGCGCATGGTGTCCATGCATTGCCAGAAGTCGCCGTGCTGGTAGGCCATGAGCTGGCCCTTCGCGGCCAGACGCTCGAGCGGAGCCTGCTCGAAGATCGTCCGGTCGCCCTCGATGTAGTCCGCGACCGCGGGCTCCAGGACGAAGAACCCGCCGTTGATCCAGCCCTCGCCGATCTGGGGCTTCTCCACGAAGCGGGACACGCGGTTCTTCTTGAACTGCAGGCCGCCGAAGCGCGCCGGGGGCCGCACCGCGGTCACCGTGGCGGCCTTGCCGTGGCTGCGGTGGAACGCCAGGAGCTTCTTGAGGTCCACGTCGGAGAGGCCGTCGCCGTAGGTGAGCATGATGGTCTGGCCCTTGGCGTAGCGGAGCAGCCTCTTGACCCGGCCCCCGGTCTGGGTGGCTTCTCCCGAATCGAGCAGATGGACGGTCCAGTCCTCGGCCGGCCGGCCCAGATGCTCCACCCGGCCTTGGGCCAGGTGCACGACGAGCTCCTGGGCCCGGTGGTGGTAGTCGATGAAGTAGTCCTTGATGACCTCGCCCTTGTAGCCCAGGGCCAGCATGAACTCCTTGAACCCGAAGCGCGCGTAGTGCTTCATGATGTGCCAGAGGATGGGCCGGCCGCCGACCTCCACCATGGGCTTGGGGATGCGGTCGGTCATCTCGGAGAGGCGCGAGCCCATGCCGCCGGCGAGTATGCCGACTCTCATGAGGCCAATGTTAGCAATTCTTCCCGGCGAAAAGAAGCGGCCTTAGCGGCGCGGACGGGCGGCCGTCACCGGCTCGATCCAGAGGGAATACAGGTACCGGTCGTTGCGGCGGATGCCGCGGGCCGCCTCCAGGATGGCTTTGAGCTGGGCTTCCAGGGCGCGCGGCGGGGTGTCCGGCTTGATGTCCGCGCCGAGCTTCCAGGAATAATAGGAGCGCACCCACTCCGGGAGCAGCAGGTAGTCGGACCACAGGCCGCGGCCGTCCCCCAGGGCCGCGCGCGTCAGCGCGCGGTTGACGTAGGCCCAGAGCGGGGAGTTGCCGAAGCGGCAGGCCGCGTCGAGGTCGACGAGGGCTTCCCGGTGCCGGCCCATGAGGCGCCGGGCCTCTCCCCGCCAGATCAGGGCTTCCTGGTCCTCGGGATGCTCCTGGAGCTGGGCGTCGAGGTCCGCCAGGGCCTCCCGGAAGCGCTTGAGCTTGAGGAGGACGGCGCCGCGCCAGCACAGGGCCAGCGGCGAGCGGCGCGCGACCGCGGCGTCGAGGTCGGGCAGGGCCCGGCGGTATTCGCCGATCCAGAGCCGCATCTCGCCGCGCCAGCCCAGCACCGAGGTCCGGTCCGATTCCGGGACCTCGCGCAGGAGCCTGTCCATGGTCCGCAGGGCGCGGGCCTTGGCGCCCTGGGAGAGGTCGAGCTCGGCGAGCAGGGCGCGGGCCTTCCAGACCTGAGGGGAGCTCTCCAGGACCGCCCGGAACTCGGCCGCGGCCGCGTCCTTGTCCCAGTGGTTGTTGAGGAGCATGAGGCCGCGGTGCCAGCGCATCCAGCCGTAGCGGCGCGGCAGGCCGGAGAGTTTCTCGCTCTCGCGCAGGGCGTCGTAGGACCAGCGCAGGCGGTCCAGGAGCACGGTGTTGAGCAGCAGGTACCAGGCGCGCAAGCGTCCGCGGCCGGAGCGCTTGAGCGAGGCGCGCAGGAGGTCGTAGAACTTGGAGTCCGGGGCGGTGGACATGCCCCGGTCCACGGGGTACATGATGGCCTCCACGACCTCGGCGGGCGGCCGCGTGGCCATGATGCGCTCGCCGATGGCGAAGGCGGGGTCGAACTGCCCGGCCGCCACCAGGGCGCGCATGCGCTGGACCAGGAGCTTGAGCGCCTCGAGGCGCCGCGAGCCGGGCGGCAGGTCCCACGGGCTGGACGGTCTCTTGGTGGCGCTCATCGGGAGACATTATATACCATGTCCCCGTGGCCACGACCGCCGCCTCGGCCCTCTACGACAGCGTCGCGGACCGCTTCGCGCCGCAGTACGACATCACCAGCCTCCTGACCAACGTCAACCGGGAGCACGCGGAAGAGGAGCTCGACGCCGCGGCCATCCGCGAGGCCTGGCGCGGCCATGTCCGGCGCGACAAGGGGGGCGCCTGCCGCTGCGAGCTCTCCGCCTACATCCACATCCCCTTCTGCCGGCGGAAGTGCGCCTACTGCTGCTACTACTCCGTGCCCCTGGAGGAGAGCCGCTGGCTGAGCCGCTATCTCGCGGCCCTGGGGGAGCAACTGGAGTATTTCGCCCCGGCCTTCGCGGGCCGGCGCTTCGA
>JACRDS010000086.1 GCA_016212825.1 Elusimicrobiota bacterium
GCGGCGGGCCGAGTCGGTCAAGCAGGCCCTGGCGGCCAAGTACAAGTTCCAGCAGAACAAGATCGCGGTCATCGGCAACGGCTGGGACAACCCGGTCTCGCTGACCGACCACTCCAAGAACCGCCGGGTGGAGATCAAGGTGTTCCCCCCGGAGGCGGAATAGGGGCTCCGTGAGCCACGGCTGGTTCAAGATCCGGGAGGAGACCCTGCGCGGCAGGGCCTTCCTCCTGGGCAGCCTCAGCGTGGCCGCCACCATCGGCCTGTGGTGGGCCCTGACCACCGGGGCCGAGGTGGAGTCCCGGTTCCTGAGCCCCCAGATCCTGCCCAATCCCTGGGAGGTGGTGCTCTCCTTCCAGTCCCTGTGGCTCGACCGCGACCTGGCCACGGCCATCGCCTACAGCATGTTCCGCACCACGGTGGGCTTCCTGCTGGCCGCCGCGGTGGCGGTGCCGCTGGGCGTGCTCATGGGCTCCTTCACGCGGGTGCGGGAGTTCTTCCAGTCCTTGAGCGCCATCGGCGGCTACATCCCCATCGCGGTGCTGGTGCCCCTGTCCTTGTCCTGGTTCGGCCTGGGCGAGAGGCAGAAGATCCTGTTCCTGGCCTTGGCCACCCTCGTCATCCTGCTGCCCTTGGTGGTCAGCGCCCTGGACAAGGTCGACGACGTGTACCTGCAGACCGCCTACACCTTGGGCGCCAGCCGCTGGCAGACCGTGTTCGGGGTCATGATCCCCGTGGCCCTGTGCGACATCTACGACGCCCTGTGCCTGACCTACGGCATCGGCTGGGGCTACATCATCCTGGCTGAGCTCATCGACGCCAAGTACGGGCTGGGCTACCTCATCACGGTCTCGCAGCGGCGCGGGCCCTACGAGCACGTCTACGCGGTGCTCATCGTCATCGTGGTCATCAGCATCCTCATCAACTGGTCTTTGGGCCTGGTCGGGAAGTGGCTCTTCCCCTACCGCGAGGCCGGGACCGGGAGGTAGGCCATGCGCTGGCTGGGCGGGCTCTCCGACCACGTGCGCCGCATCTTCATCCAGGAGGCGGCCGAGGAGAAGGAACACGAGCATCCCGAGCAGTTCCAGCCGCCGCCGCCCCCGAAGAAGCTGACCCCCGAGGAATACGCGGCCCTGCCCGTGGTGGAATGCCGCCACCTCACCAAGATCTTCCGGGACCCGCGCACGGGCAAGGACGTCTCCGCCATCTCGGACATCAACTTCACCATCGAGGACATCCCCCGGAAGGGCGAGTTCATCACCATGCTGGGCGCCTCGGGCTGCGGCAAGAGCACCCTGCTCAACAACATCGCGGGCCTGGAGCCGCATTTCCCGCCGACCAAGGGCGAACTGCTCATCAAGGGCCAGCCCGTGGGCGGGCCGGGCCCGGACCGGGGCATGGTGTTCCAGAGCTACTCCTCCTTCCCCTGCTACACCATCCTGGAGAACGTGGCCTTCGGGCTCAAGCTGCAGGGGGTCGCGGAGAAGGAGCGCGAGGACATCGCCGCGGACTGGATCAAGAAGGTCAAGCTCGGGGGCTTCGAGAAGGCCTATCCCCGGGAGCTCTCCGGGGGCATGCGCCAGCGCGTGGCCCTGGCCCGCACCTTGGCGGTCAAGCCCCGCATCATCCTCATGGACGAGCCCTTCGGGGCCCTGGACCGCCTGACCCGCTGGGAGATGCAGGACCTGCTCATCGAGCTCTGGGAGAAGGTCGAGGCCACGGTTTTCTTGGTGACCCACGACATCCCGGAGGCCGTGTACCTGGGCGACCGGGTCTTCATCTTCTCCCCGCGGCCGGGGCGGCTCATCGAGATCGTCAAGCTGCCCCGTCCGACCGAGAAGGCCGCCGAGATGCAGAGGACGGCCAAGTTCGCCGAGATCGTCAACGAGATCAGCCGCAAGGTGGAGGCCGCCGACAGCCATGCCTGAGAAACCCAGCTACATGGGCGCGGCCCTCAAGCGCCCCGAGAACATCATCGGCATGGCCGGCCTGTGCATCGCCGGCGCGCTCTTCAACCCGGGCTTCCTGTTCCTGGCCGGGGCCGCGGAGCTGGCCTACCTCTGGGCCCTGGTGAGCAACCCGCGCTTCCGCCGGGCGGTGGACTCGCAGTCCAGCGCCCTGCGCCGCTTCTTCGACGCCAAGGAGAAGGACCGGCTCCTGCTGCGCCTGCCCGGCGAGGAGCGCGACCGCTACCTGCAGCTGGCCGCCATCCGCCAGCGGGTCTACGAGTCCTGGCAGAGCCGCGACGCGGTGGCCCAGGGCCTGCTGCAGCCCAGCGTGGACAAGCTCGACTACCTCCTGGACACCTTCCTGCGCGCCCAGATCACCTTGTCGGCCATGCAGGAGCACCTCATGGACAGCGACAAGTCCAAGCTGGAGCGCCAGATCCGGGCCATCGACGCGGACATCAAGCGCGGCCTGCCGGACAAGCTCCGGGACGCCAAGACCCGCAGCCTGGGCATCTTCACCCAGCGCCTGGCCCGGCTCAATAAGCTGGAGAACGACCTGGAGGTCCTGCGCACCCAGCTCGACAACATCGAGCAGACCATCAAGCTGGTCAGCGACCAGTCCATCTCGCTCTCCGACCCGCAGCAGGTGGCGGGGCAGATCGACGGGGCCGTGGCCGAGGTGGGCGAGGCCGAGCGCTCCCTCAACGAGGTGGAGAGCTTCCTGGGCGCGGCTCAGGAGGAGGACAAGAAGGACGCGGCCGCCCAGCAGCAGGCCCAGCAGGAGCAGGGCTGACATGGGCCTCGAGAGGTTCCCGCGCTGGGCCCAGGACCTGGCCGACCGCTACATGAGCGGCTCGTCGAGCCTGTTCATCCTCTCCGGCAACATCAACGACTGGGTGCCCCTGCGCGAGCCGAACAAGACCAGCTTCGTCTCCCTCTCCGATTTCCTCAAGGACGCGCTCTTCGGGACGCGCGACGCGGTGGTGCTCTACGACCAGGGCACGGGCATCACGGTGAGCCCGGACGCGGTGCAGGACTTCTACAAGACCGTGGAGGCCATGGACACGATCGCGGGCACCAGCTACGCCAAGAAGCCGCCGAAGAACCCCTCAGAGGCCCTGCTGGTCATAGACCGCTTCATCCGCTCCCGCGCCCTGGACCCCAAGAAGAAGGCCAGCGTGGCGGTGGTGATCTCCTTCGCGCATATGGTGGCGCCGCGGGGCGACCTGCAGTTCATGAGCCAGGAGGACTTCCGCACCCTCATCATGGTCCAGAAGTGGGCCACGGACCCGGTCTTCGCCCGCTCCGACGTGACCATCGTGCTGGCGACGGGCAGCCTGCAGGACCTCAACGAGGCCATCGTCAACAACCCGTTCACGGCCAAGGTGGAGATCGGCCTGCCCGACGAGGCGGAGCGCCGCGACTTCATCGCCAACTGCAACATCCCGGTCAAGTACGAGGGCCTCACCGAGGAGACCTTCGCCCGGCAGACCAACGCGCTCTCGCGCGTGGACATCTCGGTCATCCTGCGCGAGGCCCAGCGGCTGGGCAAACTGGACGCCTCGCTGATGGCGCGCAAGAAGAAAGAGCTCATCGAGAAGTCCTGCTTCGGCCTGCTGGAGTTCCTGGAGCCGACGCGGACCCTCGACGACGTGCAGGGCCAGCAGGCGGCCAAGAAGCGCCTGCGCGAGGACATCGGCCTCATCCGCAAGGGGGCCTGGGACGCCTTGCCCATGGGCTACCTGCTCTGCGGTCCGGTCGGCACGGGCAAGACGTATCTGGCCACCTGCGCCATCGGCGAGCTGGGCGTGCCCTGCGTGCAGCTCCTCAACTTCCGCTCCAAGTGGGTGGGCGCCACCGAGGGCAACCTGGAAAAGATACTCCTCACGCTCCGTGCGCTGGGCCCGGTGGGCGTGCTCATCGACGAGGCGGACGCCTTCATGGGCACGCGCTCGGAGGAAGGGGACTCGGGCACCTCGAATAGGATCTTCGCGCAGTTCGCGACCCAGATGGGCGACACGCGCTATCGGGGCAAGATCCTGTGGATCTTGATGACCTGCCGGCCGGACCTTCTGCCCGTGGACATCAAGCGCCAGGGCCGCGTGGAGATCCACATCCCGCTGTTCTACCCGGCCGAGGACGCGGAGAAGAAGCTGTACTTCATCTCCATGTCCAAGAAGGCGGGTTGGCCGGTGGGCGAGGCGGACGTGGACGCGAAGTGGCTGGCGGGCAAGAAGGTCTCGGGAGCGGACATCGAGGCGATCATCGTGGCGGCCAAGCGCCAGAGCCTGCTTGACGGCGACGCCCATCCGAAGCGGACGTACCTGGAGAAGGCGGCCTTGGACTTCATCCCGGTGACCTCGGCCTTGGAGGTGCAGTACCAGGAGCTGGCCTCTGTGCTGGAGTGCACGGACCGCTCGTTCCTCCCCGAGGATTACCGCAAGGCTGACCGGGCGGAGGTCATGAAGGAGTTCCACCGCCTGCAAGCTCTGCTGGAGGCTTGATGGGTTTCAAGGATTTCGTGGACCGCTATGTGATAAGCCTGGGGCCATCCGCCCCGAAGGGCGGGGAGATCGACCCGACGAAGGTGCCGCTGGAAACGGGCCCCCAGGTGTCCGCCTTGGACGTGCCGCCGGTGGACGAGGCGAAGCTGGCCAAGGCGGCCGGGGGGGACCCTTCCTTCGACAAGGTCTTTTTGGCCGCGCAGATCCTGCCGCCCGCGCACGGCTTCACCATCGAGAAGGTGGGGGAGATGCTGCGGCATCCGAAGCTGTCGGGCATGGCCAAGGAGGCCAAGGCCGCGGCCGTGCTGGTGGCCATGGAAGCGGCGGGCGTGAAGGTGGAGAGCGTGATCACGGAAGCGGTGCGCAAGGACAAGGCTTTGGACGTGTTCGAGAGGGTCCAGCACGAGCACGCGGTGGCTTTGGTCAAGCAGAAGGACGAGGAGAACGCGAAGCTGAGGGCGCAGATCGCAGCCAACGACAAGGCGGCGGCGGACATCGCGACCCAGCTGGAGGCGTGGAAGAAGAAGAAGGCGGCCAAAGAGGCGGACCTCTTCGAGGCGGTGAGCCACTTCACCACGGCCAACCCGATCACGGTGGAGACCTTGCCCCAGCCGGCCGCGCCGGCCCAGGCCGCCGCCCCGGCGGCGAAGGTGAAGGTGACGGACCTGTCGCAGGAATTAGGGAAGTGATTCCCGGCGTCTCCCGTTGCTGCCGGGTCCTGGCCATCCTTCTGGCCTGCCAGCAGGCCGCGCAAGCCGGGCCGTTGGGGGAGTTCATGAAGGCCGCCGGCTTAGGGCGCCTTCTCGGCCTTGAAGATCGCGGCCTTGAGCTTCTCGAAGAGCGCGTTGGTCTCATCGACCGGCCGCCCCTCGTTGTCGAACATGTCCCGGCCGCTGGCCAGGAGTTCCGCCGCGGCCACGCAGGCCTCCCACAGCTCCGGCGCCGCGGCGCACAGCTGCAGGCTCGCCTTCTCCTCCGCGCCCAGTTCCTTGGGGTCCTGTAGCCGCGGGAAGGCGATGGCGGCGTCGTCCTTCTCGGCTCGGACCACGTAGTAGGGGCTGCAGCGCCAGGGGCCCGGCGTGTGCTTGCCTTCCATCCTGCGGCTATAATATCCATATGACGGCGCGCGCCGCAAGGCCTTCCCATGCCTGATGCCAAGGGGCGCCTCCTCGTCGTCTCCGACGACCTGGGTTTCCGGGACGGCTTCGCCGTGCACGCGAAGAACCGCGGCTTCGAGGCTGTGTTCGCGGCCGAGCCGCGCGAGGCGTCCCGCGCCGGCGCCGGCCCATTCGCCGCGGTCTTGGTGGACCTCGAACGCCTCCCTCCGGGGGAGAGGCTGACCTGCCCGGCGCTGGGCTCCATGGCCGCGCCCGTCTTCCTCCTGGAGACCGCGCGCAGCATCGCGCCCGACGCCCCCGCGCCTTTGCGCCGTCTGGCCTGGCCCCCGCCGGCCGGCTTCGCGCGGCAGATCCGGGCCGCGGACCGCCCCGTGGTGCTTTTGGCCGACCAGACCCTCTACGCCACCGGCGCCGTGCGCTCGTTGCTGGACGCCTCCGACGTGGATTCCGTGTGCCTGGAAGCCGCGGTCGGGCTCGGGCAGTTCCTGCGCGAGAGCGAGGACTTGGGCCGGGTCCTGGTGGCCCGCTTCACCGGTTCGGAGGCCGAGGCCGAGGCCGTGGACCGCGGGGTGCGCAACGCCGTGCCCGAGGCGGTCTGCTACCTCGTCTCCAGCGCCGACCCAATGCGCGCCGCCGAGGCCGCGGTCAAAGGCGCGCGCACCGTCTCGCTCATGCGGTCCGCGGCCCCGCGCATCCCGGACCTGCTGGCCGGCGACGGGACGGCGGTCCCCGGCCGCCGAGGCGGCCGCATCCTGCTGGTGGACAACTTCAAGCCCACGCTGGCGGCCTCGGGCCAGGCCCTGCTGGCCGCGGGCTACGAGGTCTTCCCGGCACAGAGCGCGGAAGAAGCCTTGCAGGGGTTCCAGGCCGGAGCCTTCCACCTCGCGGTCATCGGCACGGCCATCGCCTATGCCCAGCAGACCGGCGCCCAGTTCGCCGCCAAGCTGCGCGAGCGCGACCCCGACCTGCGCATCATCTTTATGGTGGACCGCTACCCCCTGCAGGCGGCCCTGCAGGGCGTCAGCCAGGTCGTGGAGCTGGGCCTCGACGACGCCCTGCTCAAGCCCGTGGAGCCCTCGCGCCTCATCTTCTCCGTGCAGCGGGCCCTGGAGCGGCGCTTCCTGCTCCTGGAGAACGCCCGCCTGCTCAAGGAGATCACGGAGTCCAACCGGCAGTTGGCGCAGATCAACGAGTTCCAGAAGAAGTTCTTCGCCATGGTGGCCCACGACGTCAAGAACCCCCTGACCGCCATCCTGGGCTACGCCGAGATCCTGGGCATGCTCATGAAGGACAGGCCGGCCGACGGCAAGTGCGCCGGGCACATCCACTCCGCGGCCAAGACCCTCAACACCTTGATCTCGGACCTGGTGGACCTGGCGGCCATCGAGTCGGGCAAGCTGCGCGTGGAGATCGGGGCCCTGGACCTGCTGGCGGTCATCGGCGAGGTGCGCTCGCGCATCGAGATCGTGGCGGGGCAGCGCAAGATCACTTTCGACGTGGATGTCCCCGCCGCTCTGCCGCCCTTGGCCGGCGACCCGGCCCGGCTGGGGCAGGTCATCCAGAACCTGTGCACC